>NZ_JBEPBA010000012.1:0-248976 GCF_040298885.1 Streptomyces sp. NPDC001137 | reverse complement strand
GGAGCAGGAGAACGAGGTCCTGCGCCGGGCCGCGGCTTATCTCTCGCAGGCGCACCTGCCGGGAAAAGGATCTACCCGCTCGTGAGAGAGCTGGCCGCCGGCGGGGTGCCCGTCACGGTCACGTGCCGGGTCCTCAAGCTCGCCAGACAGCCCTACTACCGCTGGCTCGACAAGCCGGTGGCCAACGCCGTGCTGGAGGAGGCCTACCGCGCGAACGCCCTGTTCGACGCCCATTGCGAGGACCCGGAATTCGGCTACCGATTCCTGGCCGACGAAGTCCGCGACGCCGGGGCGGTCATGGCCGACCGGACCGCATGGCGGATCTGCCGGGACAACCACTGGTGGAGCGTGTTCGGGAAAAGACGCGGCAGGACCAAGAAGGCCGGTCCGCCGGTGCACGACGACCTGGTCCGCCGTGACTTCACCGCGGGTGGCCCCAACAGGCTGTGGCTCGCCGACATCACCGAACACGCCACCGGCGAAGGGAAGTTGTATCTCTGTGCCATCAAGGACGTCTTCAGCAAGAGGATCGTGGGCTACTCCATCGACGCGCGGATGAAGTCCCGCCTGGCCGTGGCTGCCCTGGACAACGCTGTTGCCCGGCGTGGACACGTTGCCGGGTGCATTCTGCACAGCGATCGCGGGTCGCAGTTCCGGTCAAGGAAATTCGTCCGGTCACTCGACCGCCACCGGATGACCGGATCGATAGGAAGAGTCGGGGCGGCAGGCGACAACGCGGCCATGGAGTCCTTCTTCAGCCTCCTCCAGAAGAACGTTCTCGACCGCCGATCGTGGGCCACCCGCCAGGAACTGCGGATCGCGATCGTGACCTGGATCGAACGGACCTATCACCGACGCCGCAGACAAGCCTCGCTCGGCCGGCTGACCCCCGTCGAATTCGAGACCGTCATGACCACGCCGGCCCTCCAGGCCGCGTGACCGAACCTGTCACCCAAACTTGCAGCAGACCCCGCCGATGAAGGCAGGCGGTCGGGTGGTGACGGGTGCCTCCCGATGCCCGGTCCATCAAGGGCCCTGGTCTGCCTACGGCGTGGCCCAGCGCAAGGAGAAGGAAGCCAAGGAGAAGAAGCGCAAGATACGCAAGAAGCGCTAGCCCAACCTGACCTCCACGAGTGACATCAACGGCCCCGCACACCAGGAATCAATCACGGTCGGGCTCGACCGACGCGACCGCGCAGCTTCGCAGCAGAACCGAGCCACGATCGAACTCCTAAAGCGGTTGTCGACCATGGAGTTGGGCATCGACGATCCGCCGCAAGTCGGCGAACCGCTCGTCCTGCCGAGTCCCCCTGCCAGATCGCTCAGGGCGTACGCCGTTGTACGTGAACCCGTCCATGGTGCGCAACCACGCACCCCAATTGCCGAGACGCACCGCGCTGACACGCGACCATGGCCGCGCGCCGGGGACACGACAGAGTGATGGCCGGGGACAGCGTTGAGCCCGAGGCTGCCGGTGCAGCAGTGTTGCTGCCATGGACTGTGACCGGACCTCCGAGACCTCCGCCGCCTCCTCCTTTCGTCCGACCCGCCGTCAACTCCTCGCCGCCGCAGGCGCGTTGCCGCTCATCGGCACGACCGCGCCGCCGGTACGCCCCCGCACCGGCACCCCCTCCCTGTCCTTCACCCGGGCCACCAACGGCTCGGCCACCCTCGCCCCGGCCGGTGACCGCCTGATCGCCGAGGTGCAGGGCACCCTCTGGTCGCTGCCCCGCGCGGGCGGCAAGGCCGAGCCCCTGACCCCGGCCGACGTCGAACCGGGTCGGCCCATCCACTCCCCGGACGGCACCCTCGTCGCCTTCTGCGCCTACCGGGGCGGCGGCTTCCACCTCTGGACCATGCGCCCCGACGGATCCGGTCTGCGCCGCCGCACCGACGGCCCCTGGGACGACCGCGGCCCGGCCTGGTCGCCCGACGGCACCCGGCTCGCCTTCGCCTCCGAGCGCGGCGGCGACCCCGAAAGCGCCGCGAGCGGCAGTCCGTACCGCATCCACGTCCTTGAGCTGCGCACCGGCCGTATCACCCGCGTCACCGGCCTGACCGGCCAGGACGGCCCCCTCCAGGACGGCCCGTGGGAGGACTTCGACCCCACCTGGTCACCGGACGGCACCCGCATCCTCTTCGTCCGCGCGAAGCCCGTCGCCACACCGCTGGGCACCGGCCTGGAGGCCCGTACGATCGCCGCCGTCCCCGCCGACGGCACCGGACCGGTCGTCGTACGCCACACCGAGACCGAGGCCGCGCAGGTCATGACCCCGGCCCTGGCCCCCGACGGCCGACTGGCCCACCTGCGCACCACGGCCGCCCCGAACGGCTCCTGCACCCTGGTCGTGGACGGTCACCCCGTCCCCGTGCCGGGGGACATCGCTCCGGTGCCCCCGCGCTGGACGGCGGCGGGAGAGCTGCTGCTGACGCTCGACGGCGCCTTCACCCTCGTACGACCGGAGAAGCCGCAGCAGCCGCGGACCATCCCCTTCGAGGGGACGCTCCCCGTGCGGCGGCCGCGGTACCGGACCAAGGAGTACGACCTGGGGGAGCCGGGCCGGGCCCGGCCGGTGCGCGGGATCCATCTGCCCGCGCTGTCGCCCGACGGCCGGCAGATCGCGTTCGCCGCCCTCAACTCGCTCTGGCTGGCGGGCAGTTCGGGCGGCCGCCCGCCCCGGCGACTGCACACCGCGTCCCGCACCCGTTATCTGCTCGCGCCCGCCTGGGCTCCCGACGGCCGGTCGCTCCTCTACGCCGACGACCGCGACGGCCTCCTCGGTGTGTACCGTCACGATCTCGCCACCGGCGAGGAGACCGCGCTCGCGACCGGCGGCCGGGTCCACCCCGCGCTCTCCCCGGACGGGCAGCGGCTCGCCTGCCTCGACCTGACCGGCCGGCTCCTCGTCCGGGACCTGGCCTCCGGCGAGGAACGCGTCCTCGCCACCCCCCTCGGCGGCGGCGGACTGCCCGGCCGCCCCAGCTGGTCGCCGGACGGCCGCCACCTCGCCCTCTGCGACCGCAACCGCCTCAACTCCCGCTTCCGGGAGGGCTACAACCTCATCCGGATCGTCGACACCACCACGGGCACCGACCGGCTGCACGCCGTCGCGCCCCACACCTCCATCTCCGACCGGTACGACTCCGGGCCCGTCTGGTCGCCCGACGGCCGTTGGATGGCGGTGATCGTCGAATCGGCGCTCTGTCTGCTGCCCGTCGACCCCGACTGCACCCCGGCCGGCGAGCTGCGCACCCTCACCACCGAACCGGCCGACCACCCGTCCTGGTCCGGTGACTCGACGACGCTGCTGTACCTGTCCGGCAACCGGCTACGGCTGATCGCGGTCGACGGCGGTCCCGCCCGCACCGTCCGCGTCCCCCTCGACGCCCCCAGACCCACCCCCGCGGACGTGGTGGTGCACGCCGGACGTCTGTGGGACGGCACGGGCGAGACGACCCTCGACGACGCCGACATCGTCGTACGGGCCGGACGCATCACCGCGGTCGAACCCCACCGGTCGTCCGGGCGGACGGCCGCCCTCCGCCGCGTCGACGCCTCCGCGCGCACCGTGATCCCCGGCCTGTGGGACACCCACACCCACCCCTGGCAGACCACCTACGGCGGCCGCCAGACCGCCGGCCAGCTCACCTACGGCATCACCACGACCGTCTCCCTCGGCGGCTTCGCGTACGAGCAGGCCCGCATCCGCGAGGCGGTGGCCACCGGACAACTCGCCGGGCCACGGCTGCTCACCACCGGCGAACTCCTCGACGGGGCCCGCGTCGCGTACAGCATGGGCCGCGCCCACCGGACCCGGGAGGGTCTGCGCCGCTCCCTGCAACGGGGCGCCGACCTGGACTGGGACTTCGTCAAGACGTATGTCAGGGCACCCGGCTGGGTCATGGAGGAGGCCGCCCGCTTCGCCCACGAACGCCTCGGCGTACGCACCGGAGGCCATCTGCTCTCACCGGGCGTACAACTCGGCCAGGACCTGACGACCCATCTGCAGGCCACGCAGCGCGCCGAGTTCGGGCACGCGATCACGGCAAAGGGGCACGCGTACCAGGACGTGGAGGAGATCTACACCGCGAGCGGAGTGCGCTTCTCCGTGATCGCCACCCCCTTCACCTCCGCACCCCTCCTCGGCGCCGACCCCGCCCTCGCCGACGACCCGCGGGTCACGGTGGTGATGCCCCCGTGGGACGCGGCCGCCGTCCGCCAGTCGGCGGGCGCCCCGCCCACTGAGGCCCAACTCGCCACCCTCCGCACGGAGACCGACATCTACCGCCGCATCCTCGCCGCCGGCGGCCTGGTCGCCCTCGGCACGGACCAGCCGCTCGTCCCGGTCGGCCTCTCCCTCCACCTCGGCCTGCGCGCCCTGCACCGCGGCGGCCTCACCCCGGCCCAGGCCCTGCGCACCGCCACGGCCCTCCCCGCCCGCCTGTTCGGCATGGACGGCGACCTGGGCACGGTCGAAAAGGGCAAGCTGGCCGACCTGACGGTCATCGACGGCGACCCGTTCACGGACTTCACCACCCTTGTCCGTACGGTGTCGGTGTTCCGGGGCGGGGTGGCATACGAGACTGAGGAGTTGGTCGCTGCTTTCGAACCGACCACCGGGCACGCGAAGGCGGCGGAGGAGGACTGGCTGGAGCTGGGGCGCCTGATGCGCAGGGACGGCTGTTGTGAAGGCCACGGCGTCTGAGCGGGCTGCGCGAAGGTCGCTACGGTTCGGCAGCGCCCCTTCAGGGGCGCGGGGCTGTGTCGATTTGCGGCGCCGCCGCGTGGGCGCGACCAGCCACAACGGCGCCGCAGACGAAAAACAGCCACACCCGCAGACCCAGCGGTCAAGCGTCCCGCACCGCAGGTGCAGACCGCTCGCCGGAGCCCCGGACGATCAACCGCGTCGGCACGGTTATCGTCCGCGCCCGCGACCGATCACCGTCCAGCCGCGCCAGCGCCGTCGCCGCGGCCGCCCGTCCGATCTCCTCCGGGTCCTGGGCCACCACGGTCAGGGCCGGTTCGAGCGCCTCGGCGAGCGGTACGTCGTCGAACGCGACGACGGCGACATCCTTCCGCTTGCTGCGGGCGAGTTCGGCGACCATGCCGAGCGCGACCATGTTGTTGCCGGCGAACAGCGCCGTGGGCGGATCGGGCAGGGCGAGCAGCTGGGCGGTCGCGGCGGCGGCCGCCGGCTGGTCGTGGGCGTTGGTGACCAGCGAGCGGTCGTGGACGAGATCGGCGTCCTGGAGGGCCGTACGGTATCCGGCCAGACGCTCGCGGCGGGTGTACAGCTTCACGGGCAGGTCGCCGATGAAGCCGATACGGCGGTGGCCGTGGGCGATCAGATGGGCGACCCCGTCATGGGTGCCCGCACGGTTGGAGCTGACGATGCTGTCCGTGGACAGTCCGACTCCCGGACGGTCGAGGAAGACCACGGGCAGCCCTGCCGCGCGGTGGCTCTTGAGGTGGGAGTGGTCGGCGCCCACGGACGGCACGATCATCAGGATGCTGACGCGCCGGGCCAGGAACTTGTCCGTCAGGGCCCGTTCCCGGTCGGGGTCGTCCGCGGAGGACCCCATGAGCAGCGTCAGCCCGCGTTCGCCGACGGTGTCCTCGATGGCGCGGGCCACGGCTCCGAAGAAGGGGTTGGCGAGGTCGGGGATGACCAGGCCGATGGTGGTGTCCGGTCCGCCGACGCGGATGTTGCGGGCCATGAGGTTCGGCTGGAAGCCGAGTTCGGCGACGGCGGCGAGGACCTGTTCCCTGGTCCGGGGCGAGACCGGGCCGTCCTCGTTGAGGACCCGGGAAACCGTCTTGGCACTGACACCTACTTCCCGGGCGACGTCGGCCAGGGTGGGACGGCGGCTCGCAGCCATGGAGAACGTCTCCTGTCAGCTCCCGGTTTCCGGCCGCGGCCTCGGCCGGAACATGCGGGAGCTGGGTCGTGTGGTCAGTTGGCCTGAACTCCTGCCGCCTTCGCGGCCTCGGAATCCGCTACGACGGTACCTCCGGCCGCATCGACGGTGAGCGCGCCGGTCATGATGGCGACGACCTCCGCCATGGAGTAGTCGGACGGCTTGATCACCGCAGCCCGCTTGCCCAGCCGGTGCACGTGGATCCGGTCGGCGATCTCGAAGACATGCGGCATGTTGTGGCTGATCAGAACCACCGGCAGGCCCTTGTCGCGGACGCGCCGGATCAGGTCCAGGACCTGCCCCGACTCCTTGACGCCGAGGGCGGCGGTCGGTTCGTCCATGACGACGACGCTGCCGGCCCAGGCGACGGACCGGGCGACCGCGACGGCCTGCCGCTGTCCGCCGGAGAGGGTCTCCACCGACTGCGTGAGCGAACGCAGGCCGATCTTCAGGTCGGCCATGTGCTCGGAGGCCTCCTCGCGCATGCGCTTCTTGTCGAGCATGCGGAAGACACTGCCGAGGACACCGGGACGGCGCAGCTCGCGCCCGAGGAACATGTTCGAGGCGATGTCCATGGAGGCGGCCACGGCCAGGTCCTGATAGACGGTCTCGATGCCGTGGGCGCGGGCGCTCTGCGGACCGGAGAAGGTGATGGGCTTTCCGTTGAGGCGTATCTCGCCCGCGTCGGGGACCAGCGCGCCGGTGAGCGCCTTGATCAGGCTGGTCTTGCCGGCGCCGTTGTCGCCGATGACGGCGAGCACCTCGCCGGGCAGCAGGTCGAAGTCCGCGCCGTCGATGGCGGTGACATGGCCGTAGCGCTTGACCAGACCGCGGGCCTGCAGCACGGGCGTGGGGGAGGAGGTGGCGGTCATCGGGCCTTCTTCCGGGAGATCTGGTCGACGGTCACCGCGAGGATCACCAGCACACCGGTGATCAGGGTCTGGTAGATGGAGGCGACGCCCATCAGCTGCAGGCCGTTGCGGAACACACCGACGATGAGCACGCCGATGAAGGTGCCCAGGACCGAACCGCGTCCGCCGAAGAGGCTGGTGCCGCCGAGCACCACCGCGGTGATGCTGTCGAGGTTGTCGGTCTGCCCGGCCTGCGGGTCGCCCACTCCGGTGCGGGAGATGAGCAGCAGGGCGGCGATGCCGTAGAGCAGGCCCGCGACCGCGTAGATGCCGATGGTCAGGCGGGAGGTGCGGATGCCGTTCAGGCGTGCGGCTTCCTGGCTGTTGCCCAGGGCGTAGACGTGCCGGCCCCAACTGGTGTTGCTCAGCGCGTAGGCGAGCAGCAGGAACAGGGCGATGGTGACCAGGGAGCCGTAGGTGATGTCGGTGTGGCCGAGCGGGAAGGTCTGCCCGAGAGCCGTCAGCGGGCCGGGCAGGCTGGTGATGGTCTGCTCGTTGGAGTAGATGTGGGTCAGCGCGAACGCCACGTTGAGCATGCCGAGCGTGACGATGAACGGCGGCAGCGGGATCTTCTGCACCAACAACCCGTTGAGCAGTCCGAATCCGGCGCATACGGCGATGCCCAGCGCGATGGCGACGAGCGGGGGCAGGGTGCCGCCCGCAGCCATCTTGGCGATCATGATGCTGCCGAAGGCCATCACCGCACCGCACGACAGGTCGATGCCCGCGGTGAGGATGATCAGGGTCTGGCCGATGGCGAGGGTGCCCACGACCATGACCTGCTGCACGATCAGCGAGAAGTTACCGCCGGTGAGGAACTGGTCGGTCGAGATCGAGAAGAAGGCGCAGGCCAGGAGCAGCGCGACCAGGGGACCGGTGGTCGGTGCCGTGAGCAGTCTGCGGAGCGTGGTCGGCGCTTTGAGGTCGGCATACGGCGAGGACGTGCCCGGGGGCGTGGTCGTGGCAGTCATGCGAAGTCCTTGTCGGAAGACAGAAGTCCTTGTTGTCCGCCCGGCACGTTCCTGGCAGGAGGACTGAGGACGAGGGGGCGGCCGTCCCGGGCGGGGAGGAGGAGCCGGCCGCCCCGCTGAGGGGGAAGGGAAGTTGTCGCGGGCCTGGGGCGGCTCAGCCCCAGCAGTTCTGCAGGCCGAACGCGGTGTCCTTGGACGTGACGCCTGCCTGCGCCTTGTCGGTGATCAGGTTGACGCCGGTGTCGGTGTAACCGGACGCCTTCTTGCCGTTCTTGGCGTAGGTGACGACCGCCTTGACGCCCTCCGCGGCCATCTTCAGCGGGTACTGCTGCGAGGTCGCGGCGATCTTGCCGTCCTTGACCGCCTGGGTGCCGGTGCAGCCGCCGTCGACGGAGACGATCAGGACGTCCTTCTCGCGGCCCTTGGCCTTCAGCGCGGTGTACGCGCCCAGCGCGGCCGGCTCGTTGATCGTGTAGACGAGGTTGATGTCCGGGTTCTTCTGGAGGCAGTTCTCCATGGCGGTCTGGCCCTTGGCCTGGTCGCCGCCGGTGTCCTGGGCACAGGCGACGTCCTTGTCGGTGGCGCCGAAGCCCTGCAGGAAACCGTTGTGACGCAGGACGCCGACGGAGACGCCCGGCGCGAGGTCGAGGGTGGCTATCTTCGCCGTCTTGCCCTTCATGGCGGCCTTCGCGTACTGACCGATGAGCTTGCCCGCGTCGAGGTTGTTGGTGGCGAAGAGAGCGTCGACCGCGCTCTGCGGCTCGGTCGGGGTGTCCAGGGCGATGACCAGGACACCCTTGGCGCGGGCCTTCTGGACCGCGGGCACGATCGCCTTGGAGTCGCTCGGGGTGATCAGGATGCCCTTCACCCCGGCGGCGACCATGTTCTCGATGGCGGTGACCTGTCCGGCGTTGTCACCGTCGAACTTGCCCGCGGCGGTCATCAGCTGGGCGCCGTCCGCCTTGGCGGCCTTCTCCGCGCCTTCCTTCATCTTCACGAAGAACGGGTTGGTGTCGGTCTTGGTGATCAGACCGACCTTGATGCTGCCCGAGCCGGCGCTGTTGGAGCTCGATCCGGAGCCGGATCCGCAGGCGGTGAGAGCGAGGGCCGCGACGCCCGTGACCGCGGCGGCCCTGAGGAGGGAGGGGGACAGGCGAGTGGTGCGAGACATGAACGACTCCTGCGGGATGCGGGACGGCGAGCGGCGGTCTGATCGGAGCGGACTGCCCGCGGTGTCATCGTTGACTTATGTCATCGTTGACACCGCCTGGCGAGGATGATGGACTCCGGCTCGCGGCAACGTCAATGCCTTGCACTCGTCACAAATCGGCAACGTTCCCCCGCTGCAGGTCCGCAGCAGCAGGAATCCAGCCGGAAAGCAGCCGGAAAGAAGGCCAGCCCATGAGCCCGCGTCAGATCACCGTCCTGGGAGAGTGCGTCGCGGACGCCTTCACCGAACCGGCGAGCGCCCCGCACGAGCTCGCGCTGCGCGTGCTGCCAGGCGGTGGACCTGCGAACACGGCCGTGGCGCTGGCCCGCCTTGGCACCCCGGCCCGCTTCCTCGCCCGGCTCTCCGGTGACGTGTTCGGCCGGCTCTTCCGGGAGCGTCTGGAGGCCTCCGGAGTGGACCTGTCCCACGCCGTCGAGGCCGCCGAACCCAGCACCCTGGCGGTCGCGGAACTGGACGCCCTGGGGCAGGCCGCCTTCTCCTTCCACGCCCAGAACACGGCCGACTGGCAGTGGACCCCACCGGAACTGGCAAGGGTGGACCTGTCCGGAACGGCCTGTCTGCACACCGGCTCCCTCGCGCTGGTACGCGAGCCCGGCGCCGCCGTGGTGGAGGACTTCCTGGCGGCCGCCGCTCCCCGCACCACCATCAGCATCGACCCCAACGTACGGCCGCTGCTGGTGCGTCCCGAGGTCTACCGCTCCCGGCTGGAGCACTGGTGCGCCCTCGCCGACGTACTGCGGCTGAGCGAGGACGACCTGGCGCTCCTGCTGCCGGACACGTCCCCCGAGAAGGCCTGCGACATCTGGCACACCGCCGGCGCGCGGCTCGTCGTGATCACGCGCGGCGCCGAAGGGGCCCTGGCCTCCCTCGACGGCGAACGGATTCAGGTCCCCGCGGTGGCCACGCGGGTGGTCGACACGGTCGGGGCGGGGGACTCCTTCACGGCCGGTCTGCTGCACCACCTCGGCGCCCGCGGCTTCCTCGGCGGCCGGCTCCCGGACCTGGACCTGGCCGCCGTGGCCGAGGCCTGTGCGTTCGCCACCCGGGTCGCGGCCCTGACCTGCGCGGTCGCGGGCCCCAATCCGCCGTGGCAGAGCGAGCTGAACCAGCCCTGAACACCCCCCCGACATCCCACGACAACGCAAGGAGAGGGATCGCTGTGACCAAGACCCTGTTCGCCGAGTTCACCGCCCGCGACGGAGCGGAGGGCGAAGTCGCCCGTCTGCTGCGGGAGTACGCCGAGAAGGTCCGGGAGGAGGAAGGCAACCTCGCCTTCGACGCCTACACCAGGGCCTCCAGCCCGCGCGCCTTCTGGATCTTCGAGGTGTACCGCGACGAGGACGCCTTCCAGACGCATCTGAAGCAGCCGTACGGCGCTCCCTTCAACGCGGCCCTCGCCCCGCTGATCGAGGAGGACGCCTCCGTACTGACGTTCCTCGACCCGCTGACCTGACCTCGCCGGCGCACGGCCTCAGGTGTCGACCGAGTCGGCGGGCAGGGGCTGTTCGGTCCAGATGGTCTTCCCGGTACGGGTGTGGCGGGTGCCCCAGCGCCGGCAGAGGGCGGAGATGAGCTGCAGTCCGCGGCCGTCCTCGTCGGTGGCCGAGGTGTGCCGGATGTGCGGTGTGGTCAGGCTGGCGTCGGAGACCTCGCAGATCAGCGCGCGGCTGCGGAGCATGCGCAGCCGGATGGGACCGTACGCGTGCCGGATCACGTTCCCGACCAGCTCGCTGACCAGGAGCTCGGTGGTCATGACCAGGTCCTCCTCGGCCAGGTCCCAGTCGGTGAGCTGGGCGCGGACCAGCTCGCGGGCCCGGCCCGCCGCCACCGGGTCCTCCGGCAGCGGCCACTCGGCGACGTTCTCCGCGCCCAGCGGGTGGGTGCGGGCCAGCAGCAGGGCGGCGTCGTCGGGCAGCGCACGGTGGGCGGGGAGCAGGGCGGAGGTGATGGCCGCGCACAGGCCGTCCAGGTCGGACCCGTCCGCCGGTGCGCCAGCCTGGGCGTCCACGGACTGGAGGAGCAGCTCGGCGAGGCGGTTCATGCCGGTGGTGACATCCCTGTCCTTGCTCTCCACCAGACCGTCGCTGTAGAGGGCGAGCAGGCTCTCGGCGGGCAGTTCGGTCTCGAACGTCTCGAACGGGGGAGTGGCCACACCCAGCGGCGGGTCCGGGGTCATGGGCAGGAAGGTGACCGTGCCGTCGGGCCGGGCCACCGCCGGGGGCGGCTGACCGGCGCTGGCGTACGACAGCTGCCGGGTCACCGGGTCGTAGATGCCGTACAGGCAGGTGGCGAAGGCGTCGGTGCCGGGCTCACCGACGATGTCGTTGAGGTGCCCGAGGATCTCGTCGGGCGGCAGCTCCAGCTCCGAGAGGGTGCGCACGGCCGTGCGCAGCCCGCCCATGGTGGCGGCCTCGGCCATGCCGTGGCCCATGACGTCGCCGATCACGAGCGCCACCCGGGCCGCGGAGAGCGGGATCACGTCGTACCAGTCGCCACCGACGTCGGCTCCCTGCTTGGCCGGCTGGTAGCGCGCCGCCACCGTCACCTCGGGCAGCTCGGGCAGCGCCTGTGGCAGCAGGCTGCGCTGGAGGGTACGGGCCCGGGTCGTCGCCTCGTCGTAGAGCCCCGCCCGCTCCAGGGCCTGCGCGATCAGCCCGCTGAGCGCGGTCAGCAGCGTCCGTTCGTCGTCGTCCAGCGCTCGCGGCCGGTCGAAGCAGATCACCGCCGCGCCGATCCCGCGCCCCGACACCGCGAGCGGCAGAAAGGCCCACGCCTGCTCGCCGCCCTCCCTGATCAGGGCCTCGGCCCCCGGATAGCGCTTGCGGAACTCCTCCGGGGAGGCGATGTGGAGGGGGGTGCGGGTACGCAGGGCGTCCCCCACCGGGTTCGTGGTGTCCTGTGCCGTCCACTGTCCTTCCAGCACCCGGGTGAAGTGCTGCGGATATCCCAGGGAGCCGACCACGGCCAGCCGGTCGTCGACCACGCCGAGCATGATCAGTCCGGTGGCGCCGAGCGGGGTCATCACACAGTCGGCCACCGCCGCGATCACGTCCTGGGCGGTGACGGCCTCGGCCAGCTCGCGGGTGATCCGCTGCACCAGGGCCGCGCGTTCCGCGGCCGCGCGTTCCGCGGCGGCCCGCTCGACCTCCCGCAGATGCCGCTCGGTGGTGTCGGTGATGTAGAGGGTGAGACCTTCCGGCACCGGCACCAGCCGCAGGTGGTACCAGGACGTCCCGTCCGGCCACGGCACGTCGAAGCCGGCCGGGCGGCCCTCGGCAGCGATGGCCCGGCAGCGCTGCTCGAGACCCGGCACGGCACACACCGCGGGAACGTCCCAGAGCAGCGTCCCGGCCACCTCTCCCGCGGGGCCGAAGAGCCGCTCGGCGGCCTGGTTGAGGAAGTCGATGCGCCAGTCCGTGTCCAGGGAGACGAAGCCGTCGCTCATGTGCCGCAGTGCCCGCCCCACCGACTCGGCGGCCGTGTGCGTCTCGCTGCTGTCCCGGATGGTGCCGATCACCTTCTCCGGCGCCCCCGCCTCGTCCGTGATCGTCCGGGCCCGGGCCTCGATCCAGACGTATGTGCCGTCCTGGCGTCGGATCCGGTACTCGTGCTGGAAGCCGCCGCGCTCCTGGATACCCGTGTCGAAGCCGGCCACCGCCGCGGGCAGGTCGTCCGGGTGGATCAGCGCCGCCCACGCCTCGATACCGCCGGTCATGATCTCCGGATCGATGCCGGGCAGCACCTCCTCGACGGGCCCGCCGGCGGTCAGCTCGCCCGTGCGCAGGTCCCAGGTGTACGTGAGGGCCGGCGCCCCTTCCACCTCCTGCGCCGGAGTGTCCCGCGGCCCCGGTCCGTGCTGCAGGGCCCGCAGCAGGGTGCAGGGCGGATTGAGGATCCCGGACGATCTGAGCCTCCCGGACATCCAGGCCGCCACCTCGGTCAGAAACCCGTGCTCCGCCGGGCCGGGCTCGGTGCCCGGAGCGAAGAGCACGGAGAGCGCGCCGCGCCGCCCGCCGACGCCCGGAACGGGGACGGCCAGGTGCCCGATGCCGGCGGGGAGCCCGGAAGGCCACAGCGCGGCGGGGTCCCGGCCGGGCACCGGGTCGGGCGGGGCCAGGTCGGGCCGCCAGGCGACGGTGTCACCGCGGGCGGCCCTGCTGGGCGGCGCCTTGCCCCGGGCCGGGATGATCAGCCAGGGCCGGGTCATCGACTCGGGGAGCCCGCTGTCGGCGACCAGGTAGAGAACGCCGCTCATTCCGCCGCCCGGCAGATGCACCATGCCGCCCAGGCCGTGCGCCTCGGCCACCGCCTGCTGGAGCGCGGTCAGCAGCACCTCGACATCGCGCCGGTCCTCGTCCACCGCGCCGAGCAGCCGCATCCGCATCCGCTGCCGCTCCAAGGGCCGCACGGCGCCTCTGGCATTCACCACGCCCGACTGTCGCCTCCGCTCACCGCTCGGGGATCCATCCGCCCCGAGCAATTTAGGCGATTTCCCCGACCTTGGGGAGGTTTTGGCAGCCGATCGGTAAACCTCACCGGCCGTAGCCGCCCAGTACACCGGGGGTCAGGACGCCGTCGACGGCACCCCGAGGACGCCGAGCATCGCCGCCGCGAACACCCCTCGCCGCAAGGCGCCGAACGGCCCAAGCCGCCTCACGCTCCCGGCACCGCCGCACGGGTGGTTCCGCGCGGAGCGTCCAGGCCCGCCTCGGCGCCGCGATCCCCTGACGGCACAGGGGACTTGGGCCGGCAGCCGGGTTCCACGCCCTTCCTCGTTGATCGGACGATCCGGCGTGCCGACGAGCAGATATAGGAAATTTGCGCATTAACCTCCAGTCACCTTAAGACGTGGCGGATCTCGTTCGCGTCCGCTTCAACACCCGGAGAAGAAATGCGCAAGCCTCGCAAGACCGTTGTCGTGGCAGTCCTCCTCGGCACCGTCGGCTTCCTCGGCGCCGGCACCGCTTACGCCCACGGGGACGGGCACGGGAGCAAACACGGACAGGGTCACTCGCGCGAGCACCACGGCCGTGAGAGCCAGACGATCCGCGTCAACCAGAGCACCACGTGCACGGTGACCGAAGAGAACAGCGACGTACAGGGCGAGACCGCCTCGTTCGGCCCGTACGGCAAGCCCGCCACGCAGAACACCAACGTCGGCTCGAGCCTGGGCTGCAACAACACCGTCAGTTTCGGCAAGTAGCCCGGACGCGACGCACACGAGGAAGGCCCTCCGTGATCTCCACGGAGGGCCTTCCTCCTGCGTATGCAGGTTTTGACCTGGCCTTTCTCAGGCAGCCCTGGACCGCGCCGCACGCGGGTCCGGGGCGGGCTCCTGCGCATCCTCGGGCCGGAGGATCTCGTCTTCTCCGAAGTCCGGGGCCTGGAAGGGGGTCGTCGTCGGAGGCGGCGACGGTGCCGTGGAACGGCGGGGTTGCCCTTCGAGCGGGGCGGAGAACAGCGACGTCGGGTCGATGAGAGGTCTGCCTTTCGTTACAGGTCCCCGAGGGGGCCTGGCGTGCCGCGGCCGGGCACGGCGGCGCTACAGCTTGGTCATCTTGGCGTACGGGCTCAAGATCCGCATCTGGGTCGAGCCGAAATCGACGAGCGCCGCGATCCCGTCCTCGATGCCGACCACCCGGCCGAGGCCGTAGACGTCGTGTGTCACTTGGTCGCCCATGGCGAAGTGCTTGGGGGCCGGTGCGACCGGGGCCTTGAAGGGGCTGGTGGGCAGATGGCGCTTCGGTGCCGCAGGCTTGGTCATGGCTCAGTATGAGCCCATGTTTCCCCGGCTCGCTGTGGCCGTCGGCACACATCCGCGCCGGGACCTCCGCGCCAAGCCGCTGACCTGGTGCTTCGAGGTCTGGACGAGGCGTAATGACAACTCCTCCACGCGCCCGTCATCGAACAGGTCGCCCGACGCGTCCGTCGCCGGGCAGCGACCTACACGGCACCGCATGCCCGCGGGTACGGTGACTCATGATCCAAGTTCCCACCTGCGTACTCAGCAGCTTCGAGCCGCCCCGGTTACGGGGCGGCCACAGCCTGGACCTGTTCGTGCAGATCGGGTCCCTGACCAAAACGCTCACCGCAACCGTCCTGACCGCCTTGGCCGACCGCGGCGCCCTGAGCCTCGACGACCGGCTGGAGTCGTTCCTGCCCGCGCCCGAGGGCACCGCGATCACCCTGCGCCATCTCGCCGAGCACACCTCGGGCCTGCCGCGGCTGCCCCCGGGAATCGGCGGCCGCGACCCCTACGCGGCCTTCGACGCCCAAGCCCTTCACGCGGTCGTACGGCAGCTGGACACCCTGGTCACGGCTCCCGCGGGCACCACCGAGGAATACTCGAACCTCGGATACGCCCTGCTGGGCGCCGCTCTGGTAGCGGCCACCGGCACCCCGTACGAGGAACTCCTCCACCGGCATGTCCTCGCCCCCCTCGGTGTCACCGACGTCGCCGCCGACCCGCCGCCCGGCAGGCGGCTGTGCCGCCGGGGGCTCTTCGGACGACCGGAGCGGCCCTGGACGATGACCGGCGCAATCCTCCCCGCCGGCGGCCTGTGGGCCACACCCGAAGCCACCGCGCGCCTCGTCACGGGCCTGCTCGTCGACCGCCTGCTGGGCGAACCCGCACCGGCCTGGCAGAGAGCAGGACGCCTGCTGTGGCACAACGGCGCCACGGGCAGCGCCTCGGTCTTCGCGGGCGCGGCACCCCAGGGCTGGATCCTCGTCCACCGCCTGTCGGGCCGGAGTGCGGCGACGGACCGGCTGGCCCTGGACACACTCAGACGTTTCGTCGACGGCGCGTCCCACCAGAGGTGAGGGGAGCCCGCCGCGATCCGGCGCGGTGGGCGTCCGTCACCGGGGTCCGCGGTCCTGCTGGTGATGGGTCCGGGTGATCAGCCATGTCCCGCCGACTATCAGCAGGGCGAAGAGAGCCAGGCCTGCGCCTTGTGCGGCCAGGAGCCAGAGGCGATCGGACAGGGGGAGTTTGCCGGTGAGGGTGACCTGAAGGGATCCGACGGCGAAGGCGATGGCAGCCGTGAAGACGGCGACCACTTCGACGGCGCGGACCGAGGACGTATGCAAGGAGCGTTCCAATTGTGCGTTGGCCTCCGCCTGTTGTTCCCAGCGGATTCGCTGCTCAGCGTCTCGCAGGGCCCGTAGACGTCCTTCCTGGATCGCGTCCCGTTTCGTCAGATACTGGTTCTGCAGAGTGTCGAGGCTGGCAGTGGGACTGGCGGCGAGCAGGGCGAGAGCGGTGTCGATGCTCTCCAGCGCCGCGTCGTGCCGGCTGCACATGTGCAGCCCCGTGGCCAGCCTCGCATGGAACATGTGGTCGTCCGGATGGGCCTCGACAGCCTCCTCCGCGTACCTGCGCAGGAGATCTCCCTGCCCCTCGAAGGGAGCGGCGAACGCAATGCCGTTGAGGCAGACATCCGTCGTGTGCCGGGTCCGGCCTGCCGCGGACCAGGCCTGCTCAAGCAGCTCGGAAGCGTACGTGACGGTCAACGTCCTGCTCCCGAACGCGGCGAACGACTGAAGTGCCACGAAGACGGGTTCCTTGCGGAGGGAACCGGCAGCCACGGACGAGGGCGAAAATGTCAGGAAGGCATGCAACTCGTCGAAGCAGAAGTTCGCCCGCAATTTGCCTGCGTGGAACAGGGTGAAGAAATAGGCGATGCGCTCCGTCACGGTGTCCGGCCCGATCTCTCGCACCGCCTCCGCGAATGCATCCTCGGCCTCCATGCCGGCCCGGTTGAGGAACCCGTTGCCGAGTGCCCACTGCTCGGCGACGACGCCCCAGCTCTCGTCCCTCACGTGATCCGACATCCAACGCGCACACTCAAAGGCCGTCCTGGCCGTCGGCTGCTCCTGGAAGCGGCCACGCCAATAGCGGTCGGCACACATGAAGTAGGGGTCGGTGCGAAGGTCGGCAGAAGATATCTCGAAGAATGGTGTGATCCCTGCCGCCAGCAGCTCCGCGGCCGTCTCGTCGCAGATGCGGGCGCGCGTTCTGGAACCCGCTGCACGAGCCTCGTCGAGCCGCGCGATGACCCTTGCCGTGTTCATGCTTCCCCTCGCCCTCCGGGCCCGCGCCAGAGGTAATCACCTGAACATACCTAGATGACACGTGACTTGAGCGAAAGGGGACGCCTCCAAGGACCGTGGCTCTTCACATCACAGCCGGACCCCGATCAGCTTTCACCGACCGAGTCGTTACCCGTCGCCTTCCCTCCCGTGGGAACGACTCGGGAAGGCGCGGGGAACGCTCCCCACGAGCATCGGTGACGTCCCGAGGGCCGGGACATCACCGAAGACACAGGGGGATGAGAATGCGCACGATGATGCTGCGGACGCGGGCGGCTGCGGTGACGGTGACGGGCCTGGTGGTCCTCACCCTCGGCGCGACCACCACGGACCACATCACCCGGCATGCCCAGGCGGACGACCGCGGCCCCGGAATCGTGCCCACGACGATCGTGGCGGAGGGCCGCGGCCCCGGAATCCTGACCCGGACGGTCATGGCGCAGGGCCGCGGCCCGGGGGTCGTCGTCGTGGCGGTCCCGGCCGACGACCGCGGCCCGGGCAACGCGGGGGTCTGACAACCCGGTTGCACCAGCTTCCGCAAGCCCGGCACGGCGGGCCGTCACATGGCGCGGCCCGCCTCCGTCACGCCCATCGCGTCGTACAGTTCCTCGGCCTCCCGGCGGTGCGCCAGGGCCTCCTCGTCATCGCCCAGGGCCTCGGCCGCCTCGGACATTCCGCGCAGCGCCCGCGCCGTCTCGATGCGGTAGCCCAGGGTCGAGGCCAGGCGGTGGGCGTGACGGTGCAGTTCCATGGCCCGGCCCGGGTCGCCCCGGCGCAGATGGACCAACGCCACGACATTGGCGACCGCCGCCTGACGCAGGGGCGTGCCCCGGGCCGCGACCAGTTCCAAGGCGTGGTCCGCGTACTCGACGGCGGTCTGGTCCTGGCCGAGTCGCTGGCACAGCTGCGCCCAGTGCGCGTGGACGAAGGCCACGTTGCCGGGCTGGAGGGTCTCGTCGCACAGTTCGAGGGCCTGGGCCAGGCAGGCCCGTGCCCGCTCGTCCTCGCCGAGTCCGCGGTGGGCGAGCGCGAGCCAGGTGAGCGAGGTGATCTCATTGCCGCGCTCGCCGAGCCGCCGGTTGAGTTCGGTCGCCCGGGCGGCGTGCCGGACGGCGTCGGCGTACCGGCCGGTCCAGGTCAGCACCGAACTGAGGTTGGCCAGCGCCTCCGCCTCCATGCGCGCGACGCCGATCTCGCGGTGCAGGGCGATGCCCTGTTCGAGATAGGCGCAGGCCCGCTCGAAGTTGCCCAGGGCGCTGTGCAGGAGGCCCAGCACATCGAGGCAGAAGGCCTCCGTGGGCCGGTGCTCGGCAGTCGAGGCCAGGCGCAACGCCTCCTCGGTCACCTCGATGCCGTCCTGGAAGGCGCCGAGCCACCAGTGGGCTATCCCCAGGTTGCCGAGGCTCACCGGCAGCAGCAGCGGATCGCCGAGCACCCGCGCGGAGGCGACCGCCAGCTGGCTGATCGCCCGGAACTCCTCGTGATGGCCCCGCAGGTTGAGGTAGAACATGAAATTGCGGGTGAGGACGACCGCGTCGCGGTGCAGCCCATAGGCGCCCGCCCGCTCCACCACGGCGCGCAGCGCGTCGTACTCACGGCCGAACCAGCGCAGCGCCTGCTCGTTGGTGCCCATCCGCGGCAGCTGCCACGGCCGGTGGCCGGCACCGGCGTCGTAGCGGGCCCGTCCCGGGAAGAGCACGTCACAGGCGGCCTCGCTGGCCGTGACGTAGTACGACACCAGGCGCTGAACGGCCTGCCGGCACGCGTCCTCGTCGCCGCCCAGCGCCATCGCGTAGGTGCGCACCAGGTCGTGGAAGCTGTAGAGGCCCATCTCCGGCTGTTCCAGCAAATGGATGTCGAGGAGGTGTTCCAGGGCGTCCTCGGCCTCACGCACCCCCTCGCCGAGCAGCGCGGCGGCGGAGTGCACGTCGAGGGCGCCGCCGGGATGCTCGGCCAGCAGCCGGAAGGCGGCGCGCCGGTCTTCCTCCATCGCCTGGTACGACAGCCGCAGCGTGGCCTCCACGCTGCGTTCTCCCGCGCTGAGTTCGTGCAGGCGGCGGGTCTCGTCGGCGAGCCGGTCCACGAGGTACTGGATGGTCCAGCGAGGCCTGTTGCGCAGACGAGCGGCGGTGATCCGCAGGGCCAGCGGCAGTCCTCCGCAGAGCTGGACCAGCTGGGCCGCGGCTTCGGGCTCGGAGGCGGTGCGTTCCTGCCCGAGCGTGCGGGCCAGCAGCGCGGCGCTGTCGTCCCCGGAGAGCAGCTCCAGGGAGAGCCACTCGGCGCCGTCGAGGTCGAGCATGCGGATCCGGCTGGTGATCAGCACCAGACAGCTCTCGGAGGCCGGCAGCAGCGGCCGGACCTGGGCGGCGTCCACCGCGTTGTCGAAGACCAGCAGCAGCCGGCGCTGTGCGCAGATGTTGAGCCAGAGGGTGATCCGGCGCTCCAGCCCGTCGGGCATCCGGTCGTCGGACACACCGAGGTTGCGCAGCAGGGAGTCGATCACCGCGCCGGCCTCCTGCGGCTTCTCCCCGGGGCTGAATCCCCGCAGATCGACGAAGAGTTGCCCGTCCGGGTAGTCCTCGGCCAGCCGGTGCGCGGCGTGCACGGCGAGCGCGGTCTTGCCGCTGCCCCCCATGCCGTCGATGCCGATGATGCGGGCGGCCCCCCGCGCCGGAGTCCGGCCGGCGGCGACGATCCGCTGCAGTTCCGCCTCCCGCCCGGTGAAGTCCGGCAGGTCGTACGGCAGGGTGCGGGGCGGCTGCTCCAGCTTGGGCAGCAGGTCGTCCTGGGCGGCGGGCGCGGGAATCCCCCGGGGGGCCACCGACTGCGGTGGCCGGGGGGCGACTTCCGGGCTGTCGCGCAGAATCGCCTCGTACAGCCGGGTGAGTTCGGCGCCCGGATCGATGCCGAGCTCCTCGACGAGCAGGTCACGGACCCGGCCGAACTCCTCGAGGGCCTCCGCCTGCCGGCCCGAGCGGTACAAGGCGAGCATCAGCTGGCCCCGCAGGGTCTCGCGCAGAGGGTGCGAGGTGACCAACTCGCGTAACGGGCCCACGAGTTCTGCTGCCTCGCCGAGTTCGAGACGCAGCCCGTAGTACTGCTCGGCGACCGCCATGTGCCGCTCCTCCAGGGCGGCGGAGGCAGCGGCTATCAACGGGCCGCCGGCGCCCGCGAGGATCGGCCCGCGCCACAGGTCGAGGGCGGCGCGCAGTTCATCGGCCGCTTCGGCGATCCGCCCGGCGGCCACCGCCTCCCGGGCGAGCCGCGCGTGCAGGTTGAACAGGTGCAGGTCGAGCTGGTCCTCGTCCAGGACGATCCGGTAGCCGGTGCCGTCGGTGACGATCAGCTCGGAGCCCTGGGGGATCCGGTTGCGCAGTGTCGCCACCGCCTTGCGGACCTGGTGCGCGGCGGTCTGCGGCGGCTCGTCGTCCCAGGCGGCGGTCACCAGTCGGGACACCGGGACCATCCGGCCCGGTTCCAGCAGCAGGGTGACCAGCACACGCTCCTGCGTGGGGCTGCCCAGTTTCAGTCGCTGCTCGCCGTGCCAACCCTCCAGCGATCCCAGGATGTTGAACCTGACGGAACGATTCGGCTCCCCCGACATCACGGATCCTTCTCCCTCCCCCGTATTCCGCCCTGATTGGAGAAGATCGGAGTCATCCTAGGTCAGGGAGCGGTGACGTGTCCGGGATGTGAAACAGGACACACAGGCTCCGCGCAACCGGCGGCGGACGGACGCCGAAGACGTGGCGGAAGGCCGGCGACGGTCTGGCGCCGGCCTTCGCGGTGCGGGCTCACGGGGTCTCGGCCAGTCGGAAGCCGATCGCGTAGATGGGTTTGTCGTACCAGCCGTGCCGCCTGCGGCATCGGGTGAGATCGCCGAAGCGGGTGAAGCTCCCGCCCCGCGCCACCCGGTACGACCCCTGCGTCAGCAGCAGGTCGTCGGGCTCGGGGTCACCGCCGGGGTAGGGCCGGTAGTCGTCGGCGACGAACTCCTCGACGTTCCCGGCGACGTCGTCCAGGCCGAACGGGCTGCGACCGGCGGGATAGACGCCGACCGGAGTGGTGGTGAGCGGGCCGGCCTCCACCGTGTTCGCGCACTCGGGCCGGAACGACTCGCCCCACGGGTACTCCCGGCCGTCACCGCCGGAGGCCGCGTACTCCCACTCGGCCTCCGAGGGCAGCCGGAAGCGGCGGCCGGTGCGCCGTGACAGCCAGGCCGCGTACGCGTCGGCGGCCTCGGCCGGGACACCCCACACCGGGTGGTTGGCCTGCTCCCGGGGGTAGACGCCGAACGGCCACGACTTCGGCAGCCATGTCTCGTGCGTGTCCTCCAGGAACGCGCGGTACTCGCTGTTCGTCACCGGGTAGCGGGCGATGCGGAAGGCGGCGATGTCGACCTCGTGGACCGGGCACTCCTTCGCGATCCACTCCTCCACCACGCCGACGTGCCGCCACCGGTCGGTGACCTCGGCCACCCGCTCCGGCGCCAGGCCCACGCCGACCCGGGCGGCCGGCACGTCGATCATCTCGGGGTCGAGAACGCGGATACGCGGGTCACCGATCAGGCTCAGCACGGTGCCGGCCGCGTGCCGCCGCCGGCACGGCTCGTGCGGCGCGGTGGCGACCGCGATCAGGGTTTCGGGGGAAGCGGTCAGCAGGTCGCGGTGCGGACCTATGACCTCGCCGGAGCTGCGCTGCACGAAGGATTCGGGCAGCCCCATTGCCGCGCGGTCGCCGACCAGGTTCGGGTTCACCGGTCGCCCCCCGGGATCTCGTACACCTGCCCGTCGTAGGACCCGGCGAGGAAGACGTCGTGCCGCGGGTCGTGGCACAGCGAGGAGATGCCGGCCGTGGTCGGGCGCATCACCACCGGCCAGGTCCCGGACACGGTGTCGAAGACGGCGACCAGGCCGCTGTAGGAGCCGGTGGCGATGTACCGGCCGTCCGGTGAGGCGGCGACGCACTTCACGGAGTGGTCGTGCGGGGTGGCGTGGGCGCTTGCCGTGGAGCCGTCCCACAGGCGCAGCACCCGGTCCCGGCTGACGCTCGCGAAACGCCCGCCGGGCAGCGCCGCGCAGCCGTTGGCGATCCGGTCGTGGGCGGCGTCGACCCGCGCCACCTCGGTGAAGTCCTCGGTGGAGAACCAGGAGGCCGCCGCGTCCGCGCACACCGCGAAGACCAGGCCGTCGGAGACCGCCACGCCCTTGACCGCGCCGGTGTGCAGCGGCAGCGTCACCTCGTGCTTGACGGCGCCGTCGGGCTGGACGGAGAAGACCAGGCCCTCACCGGTGTAGGCGCCGACCACCACGTGCGGCACACCGGCACGCTCGAAGGCGGCACCGCAGTTGAGCGGCGAGCGGTGCTGGTACAGCACCTCGCCGGTGAGCGCGTCGAAGACGGTGCCCATCTGGCCGCCGCTGAAGACCCGCCCGCCGGCCGGGGTGAGGAAGTTGCACAGGCTGCCGGTCTCCGCGGACGGCACGCCGTCGGCCCACAGGATCCCGGCGTCGCCGATGGTCAACCGCCGCCCCTCGTGCACGGCGACGGCGTTCACGCCGAAAGTGGGCTCGACGTGGTCCAGGTCCCAGGTGCCGTCGGCGATGCGGTGGATCGCGTACGACGACCCGAACGTGGCGAACACCAGGGTGTCGGCGTCGAGGAAGGCGCACGAGCGAGGCCACACATCGGCCGGGAAGGCGGACGAGGCGACCGGCCGCAGCCCGTCGGTCACGTCCCACACCCGCAGCGTGCGGTCATAGCTGAGGCTCACCAGCCTGCCCTGGGCACAGTCCAGGACCAGCCGCTTGATGCCCGCCTCGTGCGCGCGGTGGACGGAGGTGCCCTCGGCGGCGAGGACGACGATCTCGCCCTCGTCGTTGCCCGCGTACACCGTGCCCTCGGGGGTGACGGCGATGGTGTCGGTCTCGACGCCGCCGAGGTCGGTGTCCGAGACCAGGCCGCCGGTGACGATGGACCAGCGCTTGATGGTGCCGTCGTCGCTGGAGGAGACCAACTCGTCGCTGTCCGCCGCCCACTCGACGGAGATGACGTCGGCGGTGTGACCGCTGAAGGTGTGCAGCAGCGTGCCGGAGAAGTCGTACACCCGTACCCGGTGGTCACGGGAGGCGGTGGCGATGAGGGGCTTGGACGGGTGGAAGGCCGACATCTCCACGTCGTCGTCCTGGTCGGACAGCACGGCCAGGAGCTTGAGGTCGGGCACCGACCACAGGCGGGCGGTGTAGTCGCTGGAGGAGGAGACCAGATGGCGGCCGTCGGGGCTGAAGGACACCTGGTTGGCGAGATGGTCGTGGACGGCTCGGGCGAGCGCCCGGCGAGTGCGTACGTCCCACAGGACGAGCTGGTTGTCGTAGCCGGCGGTGGCCACGAACCTGCCGTCGTGGGCCGCGACTCCGCTGATGGGACCGTTGTGGCGGATCACAGGACAGACACCTCCAGGTCGTCGGTACGGGGTGCGGACGCGGTGGACAGGGCGTCCGGGACGAGCAGGGTGTGGCCGCCGTGCCGGACCTTCGCGTCGAGGTAGCGGCCGTTCTCGTCGGTCAGGTAGACCCCTGTCGGCACCATCGCGGCCACCTCGATGCCGAGGCTCGCCAACTGCGCGGCCTTCTCAGGGTTGTTGGTCAGCAGTCGGATACGGGTCAGGCCGAGGGCGCGCAGCATCTCGGCGGCCGCCGTGTAGTCGCGCTCGTCCTCGCCGCGGCCCAGCAGCCGGTTGGCCTCGAAGGTGTCGCTGCCGCGGTCCTGCAGGACGTACGCGTCGAGCTTGTTGTACAGACCGATGCCGCGCCCCTCCTGGCGCAGGTACAGCACGGCCCCGCCCTCGCGGGCGATCCGCCTGAGCGCCTCTTCCAGCTGGGGGCCGCAGTCGCAGCGCGCGGAGCCGAACACGTCGCCGGTCAGGCACTCGCTGTGCAGCCGGACCAGGGGCACCTCGCCGCGGGGGGCGGGGACGACCACGGCCATGTGCTCCTCGCGGTCCGGCAGACCGGTGAAGGTGACCAGGTCGGCGCGGCGGTGCCCGGCCCGCTGCAAGGTGACCGGGACGCGGGCGCGGATGGCCGTCCGGCCCAGGTCGTTACTGTCGTTGCTGCCGTCGTTCATGCCGAGACGGTCTCCTCTCGGGACGAGGTGTGCGGTGCGGAAGGCGCCCACTGCTGCCAGGTCCGCCACAGCCACAGCAGGCCGGCGAGCTGAAGGCAGCCGAAGGCGAGGAAGGTGGCGGCCGCGCCGAGCACGTCGGCGAGGGCGGGGACGACGAGCGGCCCGGCGAGGATCGGCAGGCCGAGGGCCAGGTCGACGATGCCGCCGACCCGCCCCAGCGCGTCGGCGGGCACGAACTTGAAGACCATCAGGTCGCTCGCCACACCCAGCGCGGACTGGAAGCCGAACATCACGACCATCGCGGTCACGAACACCTGCACCGAGCCGGACGCCATCGTCAGCAGCGCCACGCCCATGCCGACGGTGCCGGTGAGGACGATCGCGCGGAACGGGAAGGTCCTGCGCTCGGAGACCAGGACGGTGCCGAGGACGCCGGAGATCCGTACGGCCACCAGGACCAGGCCCACCGTGCGCGGCGAGAGGTCCCAGTCGTGCTGGAGCCGGAACAGCGACAGGGTCATCGTGCCGGTCGTGCCGACCAGCAGCATCGGCACGAAGACCAGCATGGCGTGCAGCAGCACGGGCGTCGCCCACACCACGCGCAGACCCTCCGCCAGTCCCCGCACCACCCCGCCGCCGGCCTCGGCGGGCTGCTGCCGGGGCGGGTGGATGCCCATCAGCCACACGGCGATCGGAGCGAAGAAGGTGACGACGTTGAACCACAGCAGCCCGGTGTAACCGACCCACAGCAGCGCGGAGCTGACGAGCAGCGGGCCGACCACGTTGGTGACGGTGTAGAGGCTGCCGAGGCTGGCCCGGGAGCGCACCGGGTTGTCCGGGAACATGTGCGCCACCCCGGTCATCCAGCCCATCCGGTAGGCGGCGCCGCCGATCTGCACCAGGGCGCCGAAGACGAAGAGCGGCCACACCGGGGCGTGGGCGGCGAGTCCGGTCAGGTTCAGCGCGATCGCCGCCGCGGCCTGCACGAACAGCCCCGGTACCACCAGGACTCGCGCGCCGTGCCGGTCGACGATCGCCCCGAGCACCGGTGCCAGCAGCAGCGTGGCCGGGGTGAGGACGGCCAGCAGTGACATGACGGTGAGCGAACCGGTGCGTTCGTACACGAACAGCGGGAGCGCGACGGTGTAGACGGCCTCGCCGATGTTGTTGACGACATTGCCGGCGGCGAAGATCCGGAACCTCCGGTCCCGCCAGGGCGCCGGCTCGGACTGCGCGGCGGCGGGGGTGCTCACGGCGTGGTCCTCTGTCGGGGCAGGAGCAGGTCGCGTACCCGGGTCAGCGTCGCCTTGCGGTCCTCGCCGGCCGGACGGAAGAGTCGGATCCAGCCGCCCCGGCCGCCGGCGAGCAGCACGTACTCGTCGCCGAAGGGCACGGCGGCGAGCGCCTTGGCGAAGTCGGGCAGGTCCTCGACGAGAGCGGTGATCTCGGTGGACTCACGGTCGTACGCGGCCAGTTGGGCGCCGTAGGAGACCGCGTAGACGGTGTCGGCCAGCAGGACGCCGTTCTCCACGGTGTTGTCGAGGAGTTCGGTCCAGCGGTGGGTGACCTCGCCGTCGGCCACGGTGAGGCGCTTGACGCCGTTCTCACCGCTGATGACCAGGGAGCCGGGGCCGTCGGCCCACATCCGCTTGGGGTACTCCTCGGTGTCGAACTCCCTCAGCACCTCGTCGCCCTCGGCCGCGTAGACCCTGACCAGTCCGGTGCTGGAGGCGATGACCCGCTCGCCGGTCGGCAGGTAGCAGCCCGCCCAGGCGGAGGCCCGGCCGATGTCCAGCCGTGCGATCAACTCGCCGGTCTCCGCGTCGAGTTCGTCGACGCCGTCGTTGTGGCAGGCGAGCAGGCGGGTGTGGTCCGGGGAGCCGGCGACGGTGTGCGCCAGGGCGTCGAGGCGGTGGCGCCACAGCACCGTGCCGTCCCGGTCGGCGCGGAACACCCACTGGTCGCGGGTGACACCGGCCCAGCCGCCCGGCAGCGGCACCACGCGTCGGGTGAAGCCCATGCCGTGGGTGTGGTGGGCGCGCAGGTCGAGAAGCGGCTCGCCGAGGCCGTCGGCGACGACGGAGAGGACCGCGACACCGTCGTCGGTGGCCGCGTACAGCTCGTCCGGGTCGTCCACGGAGGGCTGGATGTCCCACACGCACTGGCGCCGGAAGGGGGCGCGGGCCAGGGTCCGGGTGCCGTCGGCGGTCAGCCGGCGGATGTCGCCGTCCTGGGTGAGGGTGTAGATCGTGCCGTCGTCGCCGACGGCGAAGTCGGTCAGCTGGTGGGAGAAGCCGCTGACGGTGGACGCCACCTTCAGCTCCGGGGTGCTGTTGTCCAGCAGGTGCAGCACGCCGTCGAAGCCGCCGACGTACACGGTGCGGTGGTCCGGGGAGAAGGCCAGGAACTCCACGTCGTCGCGGGCGAGCAGCAGCTGGCCGGTGACCTTGCCGCGGGCGTCCAGCGTCAGCACGCCGTTGGCGATGTTGTTGTTCTCGTCGACGCCGTCGTCCTGGGTGGCCCAGAACCGGTCGTGCAGCGGGTCGTAGAGGATTCGGTGGATGTTGCCGCCGTCGGCCTGGACGACGGTCGGGAAGTCCAGCGTCTCCAGGTCGCCGAGGAAGACCCGGCCGGCCTTGTCGGAGGCCGCGTCGACCTCCGGGTGGTCCTGGCAGAACCACTCCAGCGGGACGTGCCCCGCGAAGTTCGGCTCGATCCGCTCGACGGCGAAGGTCTCGAGGTCCAGGACGGCCATCTGGCGGTAGCCGTTGTTCACGTAGACCTTGCCCTTGTGCACGGTGATGCCGCGGCTCATCACCGGTGAGGGCTCCTCGCCCTCGAGCAGTTCGGTGCGGTTCGCGGTGTGGTCGGCGTCCAGCACGTCGACCAGTTCGAGGGTGTCCAGACGCCAGCGCAGCAGGGTGCCGCGCTTGTCGCGGCCCACCACCCAGTCGCCGGCCGCGGTCACCGTGTACACCGGGGCGTGGCCCGCGGCGACACTGCCCGTCGGGGCGGCGGAGGACCTGATGACGTGCAGGTCCTCGTCGAGCAGGTGGATGCGGCCCGTGACGTCGGCGGCCAGCAGCCCGGCTTCCGGTACGTGCGCGATGCGTACGACGCGGTCGGTCAACTCCATTTCAGGCTCCTGAGGGGGGTGTGCGGAAAAGGGCGGTGGCGGGCACCGCGCAGAGGCTGTGCCCGCCACAGAGAAGGGGCCTTGCTTACGAGAGCACGGCCTTGCGGGAGCTGACTCCCCGGCGAACCGGCTTGCGGATCATGGCTGTTCCTCCTTTCCGGGGGTTGTCGCGGCGGGGGAGTGGGGCCGTCAGGCGGACACGGCCTTGCGGGAGCTGACGCCCCGGCGAACCGGCTTGCGGATCATGGCTGTTCCTCCTCTCGCGGGTTCGTCCCTGCCGCCGTCTTCCGGCGACACCCCGAAGGTGCCGCCCCGTCTTCCCGAACCGGTCCCGGTAGGTTCCCGGCCGGTACCGGCCGACCGCCCTGTGGCGGGAGCGGGTTGGGACATCACGGGTACGGACTCCCACCACGCTCGTCACGAACACGACATGCGACCCGCATGTGAGTACGAGCCAGGAGCCACCCATGACAACAACGCGGACGACGACGTACCTGGGCGGCGCCCGGATCGTCCGCACCGGCGAGACCTGGAGCCCGCCCCACACCGTGCAGGAGGAGAACACCGCGGTCGTCTTCGCGGGCTCGGGCAGGCTCATCGTGGACGGCGTGAGCCGCCCGCCCGGCCCGCCTCGGCCGCGTATGCGCCGACCGGCCGGGCGCCCCGGCCCTCAGAGCCTGTGTCGAGACAACCCGACCGCGGGGCTTCGCCGGCACCGGACGGGTCGCCCCCCGAGGGCCGCCGGGTCACGTTGAACCTCGTCGTATCCGGCCCGGCTCCGGCGGTTGCCGAGGTGCCTGCACGGCGGCGTCCAGCATCCCGGCGAGACGTTCCACGTTCGTCTGCACCCGGACTCCGACCAGGCGTTCGCCTTCACCGCCTTCGAGGGCATCGGCCGGACGTACCGCGTCGACCGCCGGGCCGACGTCGCCGCCGGCGACGTGCGGCGCCCGCACCCCGCACACCGGCCCCGCAGCCCGCCGGTCGTCACCTGCGGTGGCCCCCTCCCTTCGATCCCGCCCCTTACGACGCCGCCGGCGTCCCCAGTGAGGTGATCTGACGTCATGTGCCGTATCTACGGAACCTTCAACGCCCGTACCGCGCACCGTGAACTGCGCACGGTGGCCGCCCTGCTGCACCATGGCGGCCCCGACGCCCAGTCGTTCAGGGCCGGCACCCGGGCCACCCACCCCGAGTGGGCCCTCGGGAACAACCGGCTGTCCATCATGGACCCCGAGGGCGGCGACCAGCCGTACCACCTCGACGGCGTCACCGTCGTCTTCAACGGCGAGCTGTACAACCACGACGAACTACGCGACCGTCTCACCCGGCACGGGTTCACCTTCACCGACCGCTGCGACGGCTCCGTCCTGCCCGCCCTCTACCACCTCTACGGCGACCGCTTCCCCGAGCACCTGGACGGCATGTACTCCGTCGCCGTCATGGACCTGCGCGACGAGCCCAGACTGGTCATCGCCACCGACGAGTCGGGCATGAAGCCGCTGTACCACACCTGGGACGCGGCCACCGGGCGCTTCCGGTTCGCCTCCGAGATCCCCGCACTGCTCGCCTTCGCCGACGTCACCGCCCACGAGGACCCCTTCGGCCTGGACGCCTACCTGACGCTGAAGACGCCGTTCGGCGAGCGGACCATGTTCGAGGGCATCGACGTGCTGCCGCCCGCCGCGACGCTCGTCGTCACCCGCGAGCAGGGACCCCGGCTGCACGTCCGTACCGCCTCCCGGCCCGCCGAACCGCACGACCGCACCCTCGACGAGACCGGTGCCGAACTCCGTGCCCTGCTCACCCGCGAGGTCTCCCGGCTGCTGGTCGCCGACGCCCCGGTGGCCGCGATCACCTCCGGCGGCCTGGACTCCAGCCTGGTCACCGCCCTGGCCGCCCGCGCCCACACCGGACTGCACAGCTTCAACATCGCCTACGCCGGCGACTGGCCCTTCGACGAGCGGGCCTACGCCGCCGAGGTCGCCCGAGCCGCGGGGACCATCCACCACCAGGTGGAGATCGACCCGGCAAGATTCCCGGAGCTGCTGTCGGACGTCGTCTGGCACCTCGGCCAGCCCAACGCCGACCCGATCACGCTGAGCACCTTCTCCCTGTTCCGCGCCGTGCGCGACGCGGGCTTCAAGGTGGCCCTGACCGGCGACGCGGCCGACGAACTCTTCGGCGGCTACGCCCGCATGACCCAGGCGGTCACCGCGCCCTGCGGCCCCGACTGGGTCGGCACCTACCTCGACCACCTCGCCGCTGTCCCCGCCGCGCTGCGTGCCCGGCTCTACACCGACGCCTATGCCACCGCCGTCGCCGACCGGGGCCCCGCGCTCCCGGACGACCTGCTCACCACCCTCCGGCACGGCCCCGGCACCCGGCTGCAGCGGCTGTGCGCGGTCGAGCAGCGCTACCGGCTGCCCGCCTACCACCTGCGCCGGGTCGACCACCTCAGCATGGCCAGCTCGGTGGAGGTACGGCTGCCGTTCTGCCAGCCCTCGGTCGTGCGCTACGCCACCACCCTGGCCGACGAGCACCGCATCACCCGCGGCGGAGTCAAGCGCGCCCTGTACGCGGCGGCCGGTGGCCTGGTCCCCGACAGCGTGCTGAACCGGCCCAAGCAGCCCTTCACCCTGCCGATCACCGCCATGCTCCAGCCCGGCTCCGCCCTGTGGGACCTGGCCCGCGACACCCTCGCGCCCGCCGGTCTGCGCGCCGACGGCCGGCTGCGGCCGGAAGCGGTCGAGGGCCTGTTCGCCGAGCAGGCGGCCCACCCGTCCGACCAGGCCTCCCTCGCCCTGTGGTCCCTGATGACCCACCAGATGTGGCGGAACCAGTTCTTCGGCGGCTCCCCCATATCCGCCCCGGCAGCGCAGGAGGCACGGTGAACGCCACGATCACCCGAGCCCGCACGGCCCACCTGGTGCGCGCCGAGGGCGCGCCGTGCCCCACTCTGGTCGTCGACGCCGGACGACTCCCGGACAGCGAGGACGGGTTGCTGGAGGGCCTGGCGCGCACACGCGGCGGGCTCGACACCGAGACCCGGCGGACCGTACTGAAGAACGCCGTCGTCCGTCCCTCCGCCCACCCGCTGTTCGACCTCGACTACTACTTCGTACAGACGCTTCCCGGCTCCCCCGAGCGCTTCGACACCCGCGGATCCTGCGGCCACTCGATCCTCGCCGCCGTCGAGGCCGCTGCCCGGGACGGGATGGTCCCGCCCCTGGAGCCCGGCCGGCGCATCCGGGTCAACGTGCTCAACAACGGTGACCACGTGGTCTGCGAGGTCGACGAGACCGCCCCGGGCCGCACCCGGTTCACCGCCCACTTCCTGTGCACCCCGGCCCGCCCGGTCGGTGACCTGCTGATCACCGGCGATCCGGTGACCACCGCCCGGGTCGACGGCCGGCAGGTCCCGGTGTCGCTGGTCGACATGGGCAATCCGTACGTCTTCGTCGGCGCCGGCGACCTCGGCGTGCGCGATGTGCGGGAGCTGTTCGCCGCCGGGGACGAACTGTTCGGCCTGCTGGGCAGGGTCCGGCTGGCGGTGTGCGACCGCATGGGCTGGGACCCCTCGGGCGCGTTCCCCAAGATCGCCGCCCTGCTGCCCGCCCCGGACGGCGAACTCGCGGTCCGCGCGGTGTCCGTGCCCTCCTGGCACCCCACCCTCGCCCTGACCGGCGCGATCTGCCTCGGCACCGCGGTGGGCATCGAGGGCACCCTGCCCTGGCAGCTGGCCCGGGCCGCCGGACACGAGGCCGGACTGGTCCGGCTGCGCACCCCGGGCGGCCCGCTGCGCGTACGGGCCAGGATCACCGGCCCGGCCGACACGCCCCGCCTCGGCTGGGTCTCGGTCGCCGACAAGTACGTCAGCTACGAGACCACCGTGGCGTCCCCTCTCGACTCCCTCAGCACCCCCGCCCCTTCACCCTCCAAGGACACGTCATGCCTGTCACTGCCCCTGTAGACCCGGCCGCGGCCGCCCGGCCGCTCTCCGCCGACCTCACCGACGGCCTCGCCGAACTGGCGCGCTCCGCCGAGGAGGCCGACCGCACCGGCGAGCCCGATCACGCCGCGGTGGCGGTGCTGCGCCGCACCGGGCTGCTCGGCCTTGCCGTACCCCGCCGGTTCGGCGGGGCGGGCGCCGACGCGGTGGAACTCAACCGGCGGGTGGCCCAGGTGGCCGAGGTCAACGCCTCCGCCGCGATCATGCTGTTCCAGCACTACGCCGTCACCAGCCGCATCGTGGAGCAGGGCACCGAGTCCCAGCACGGCGAGCTGCTCGCGAAGCTCGCCTCCGGCGAGTGGCTGGCCGCGTCCGCGTGGAGCGAGACCGGTGCCGGCGCCAACAAGAAGAACCTGTCCACCAGGGCCCGTCGTCTGCCCGACGGCGACTGGCTGCTGGACGGCGCGAAGTCCTTCACCACCAGCGCCGGCATCGCCGACGTGTACCTCGTCCTCGCCCAGACCGGCGACCCCGAGGACCCCGCCACCGCCGACACCGGATACGGCGCGGCAGGCCAGACCTTCTACCTCGTCCGCGCCGGCAACCCGGGCATCAGGCCGGACACCTCGCTGCGGCTGACCGGGATGCGCGGCTCGGCCACCGGGTTCGTCTCGCTGCACGACTGCCGGGTGCCGGACACCGACCGGCTCGGCCCGGTCGGCGCCGCCGCCTCGATCATCGCGCGGGTGCGGGAGAGCGGTGCCACGCTCGGCGCGGTCGCGGTCGGCCTCGCCCAGGCGGCCCTGGACGCCGCCAGTGACCAGGCCGCCCGCCGCGGGCTGCTGGCCCAGCAGTCGGTACGGCACCGGCTGGTCGACCTCGCCACCCGAGTCGAGGCGGCCCGTGCGGTGGTGGAGCGCGCCGGGCGCCGGGACGCGCCCGACCCCGGCATGGCGACGCTGCACTCCAAGCTCTTCGCCTCGGTCTGCGCCGAGGAGGTGTGCGCGGAGGCCGCGCGGATGCTGGGCTCCGCCGGCTTCATCGAGACCCACCCCGTCAACCGCCACGGCCGCGACGCCCGTGCCGTGGCCCTCATGGGACCGACCAACGATCTGTGCAGGGAACTGGTGAGCATGTCATGGAACAGCTGATCGTCGAGGGCGGCCGCCTGGTCACCCCTGAAGGCGTACGCGCGGGCACGGTCGTCGTCCGCGACGGCAAGGTCGCCGCCCTGCTCGGGCCGGACGCGCCGCTGCCCGAAGGACCGCGCCTGGACGCCACGGGCCGGTACGTCCTGCCGGGCCTGATCGACTCCCACGTGCACTTCCGCACGCCGGGCCTGGAGTACAAGGAGGACTGGGAGCACGGGAGCGCCGCGGCGCTGGCGGGGGGCGTCACGACGGTGATGGACATGCCGAACACGCGCCCGCCAGGCCTGGACGAGGACGCCCTGCGGGCCAAGGCGGAGCTGGTGGCGGGCCACGCGGGGGTGGACCATCGCTTCCACATCGGCGCCGACCCGGCCCACCCGGGCCTGCTGGCCACCCTGGATCCCGAAGTGGCCACGTCCGCCAAGGTGTTCATGGCGGGCCACCACACGGCCCCGGTCGTCTTCCGGGACCGCGCGCAGCTGGACGCCGCCTTCGCGGCCGCTGCCCGCGGCGGCGTGCGGCTGGTCCTGCACGCCGAGGACCAGCACGTCTTCGACCTGCTCGACTCCTGGCGCGGTGACCCGCACTCCTACGCCGAGTACGAGCCGCACCGGCCCCGCTCGGGCGCCATCGTGGCGGTGGCCCAGGTCGTGGAGCTGGTCCGCCGCCACGGCACCGCCGCCCATGTGCTGCACACCTCGTCGGCGGAGGAGATCGACCTGCTGGTGGCCGCCGCCCGCGAAGGACTGCCGGTCACCTTCGAGGTCACCGGCCACCACCTCTCCTTCACCCATGCCGACACCAGCCGCCGGGGCCCGCGCACCCGGCTGTCGCCCGCGATCCGGGGCGAGGCCGACCGGGAACGCCTGTGGCAGGCCGTCCTGAGCGGCGAGGCGGCCACCGCCGGAAGCGACCACGCCCCGCACACGATCGAGGAGAAGAACCGTCCGCCGGCCGACGCCCCGCCCGGACTGCCCGGCGTGCAGGAGCTGGCGGTGGCGATCTGGACGGGGCTGCGCGCCCGCGGCGTACCCGCCGACGAGGCGGCCCGCCATCTCGCGCGACTCATGGGCAGCGGCCCGGCGGCCCTCTTCGAGCTGCCCGGCAAGGGCCGCCTGGAGCCCGGCGCCGACGCCGACCTGGTGGTCTTCGACCCGGCCGAGCGGTGGCAGATGTCCGCCGCCGACGTGCGCTCCAAATGCGGCTGGTCCGCGTACGAGGGCTGGACCTTCACCGGCCGGGTGATCACGACGGTACGGGCGGGCCGGATCGCCTGGGACGTCCGCACCGGTCTGCACACCCCTGCGGACGGCCGCTGGCTGCCGACCGCCCGACGCCTGGAGGCGCTTCGATGAGCACCCGTCTGCTGACACCGCGCCCGGCCGTCCGGGAGTCCGTCGACCCGGCGGTCTTCCGCTCCGCGATGGCCGCTCTGGCGGCCCCGGTAACGGTGGTGACCTGCTACGACGACCTCGGCGTCCCACGCGGGATGACCGTCAGCGCGGCCTGCTCGCTGTCCCTGGACCCGCCGCTGTTCCTCGTCTGCCTGGACCACCGCGCCGGCTCGCACGACGCCCTGGTGTCCGCGCCGTTCTTCTGCGTGCACGTCCTGGGCCCCGGTGACGAGGACCTCGCGATGCGGTTCGCGGGCCCCGCGGACCGCCGGTTCACGCACACGCCCCTGCTGCCGGACCCGGCTCCGGCGCCCGCGCTGGCGGCCGGAGTGCGCCTGACCTGCGAGCGGTACGCGGTCCGTGACGGTGGCGACCACTCCATCCTCATCGGCAGGGTCATCGAGGTCGACGCCTGCGAGGGTTCCCGTGGCGGCCTCGTGTGGCACCAGCGCGCCTTCGCGTCCTGACCCTCTTCGCCCGCCATAAGCCGAATGCCCCGGTGACCGGTCTCCGGGGCATTCGGCGTTCTCGCGGCGGATCAGCCGGCCAACCGCTGGACGTGGCGGGCGCGTTCGTGGGCTTCCTGCGGCGAGTCGGCGTCCAGGACGACATGACCGCCCCGCCCGCCCTCGCCCGCGACGACGTGACGTACATACGGCAACGTGCGCACCTTTTCCCGCCCGGGGTCCGGGAGCCCGACGGAGGCCGCGAACCGCAGTGCCCGTACCGCCGCGACATCCCGCCCGGCGAGCACCTCGAAGGAGTCGGCCACCAGGTCGCGTTCCGTGGCCGTCAGCACCAGGCGTGGAACCGGTTCCTCGGCGACGACGGCCCAGCAGCCGGTGGTCACCGGCCCGCGCGGGGTGAGGACGACGAGGGTGTGCGCGGGCCCGTACTGGTAGTCGGCCAGGTCGAGCAGCGAGGTGACGACCGACCGCAGCGTGGCGGCGGTGTCCCCGGCCAACGGCGCGGGATGCAGCAGGCCGTACGACGTCTCGGCGGTGATGCCGACCGTGTGGTGCATGCCGTGCACGCTGAGCGTGTCGACCAGGTACCGGTCCCCGGCCGGGTCCTCGGCGGCTCCCGGGGGGCACAGGCCGTTGTCGCGCACCAGTCGCCGGAGGGCGTCCGGATCCGCCAACTGCCGTACGGCGATGGTCGGGTTGACGTACACGCCGGCCTGGGCGGCCGTGTCGAGGGCGTCCTTGAGCGCGGCCTCGTCGCGGAAGTCGGCGACCAGTAACCGCTCGGAGAGGACGGTGAGTTCCTCGGGGGGACATCCGCGGACGTCACACAGGGACCAGACCTGGAATCCGGCCGATGCGGCCGCCCGCACGAGCGGGACGGACGGGCCGGCGATCAGGATCCGGCAGTGACTTGGTGGAGTGTTCATGGCGGTCAAGGCCTTCGGAGGAGGGCTTTCGGCGGAAGGGTGTCGGGCGGAGCAGGGGAACGACAAGAGCGGCGGCAACGACGGAACGGCCGGGCCCGGACGACGGATTCGCCGTCCGGGCCCGGCCGTGAACCGCTACCACGATCGTGTCCCAAGGGTGCGGTACGAGCAATGCGGAGGGTGGCGGCCCAGGGCTGGACGCATGGCTCTCGCGGGGGTGCGGGGGTGGCGCCGAGGGCACGTGGAAGGTCAGGCGGCGAGGGAGGGCTCGGCCTCACGGGCGGCGGCCAGCGCGGCCCTCAGCAGGCCTTCCAGCGCGTCGAGAGTCGCGGGGTCCTCGAACTCCCCGCCCTCGGTGAGCAGTTCCTCTGCGTTGGCCACCGCGACGGGCGGGTGGTCCACCACCAGCGCTCCGGCGTGCCCCAGGACCTCCACGAGCCCCGGCTGCGCGTCCACGGCCCCGCGCGGACCGGGCGAGGCACTGGTGACGGCCACGATCCGCCCGTCCAGGCAGCTCTCGCCGTACGGCCGCGACAGCCAGTCCAGCGCGTTCTTGAGAACGCCCGGCGCGGCGCCGTTGTACGACGGGGTGCTGATCACCAGGACGTCCGCGGCGGCCACCCGGTTGCGCATCCGCAGCACGGCCTCGGAACCGTTGGCCGCGTCCATGTCCTGGTCGTAGAAGGGCAGTTCCGCCGGATGGACGACGGTGGTACGGACCCCGTCGAAGCGCGCGTCGACGAGACGGCGCAGCGTGGCGACGACCGCGGAGTTGTACGAGCCGTCGCGAATGCTGCCGGACATGAGGACGATCTCGGTCATGGCAGTGACTTCTCCTTCACCTGAGGCTTCCCGGCCAGGCTAGGAGCGCCCGTTCCCGATCCGTTCCCGGTGCCGTACCTGCCGGAACACCGTTCCGGCCGGGCGTTCCCCACCCTGTCCTTCGATGCCGGTCGGGACCGGCGTCCGAGGGGAACCGTGCGGGATCCGATCGGGACGGACACGGGAGCAGGTCCGCGCATCCTCGTCACCGACACCGCGACGAGAGGAGGGACCAGGTGCATCCCCTGGTCGATATGCACAGCGAGGTACGTGAAGCCCTGCACGAAGGGCTGCCGGTGGTCGCCCTCGAGTCCGCCGTCATCGCACACGGCCTTCCCTACCCGGGCAATGTCGAGACCGCCCTCGCCATCGAGAAGGCCGTGCGCGAGGCGGGCGCCGTTCCCGCCACCATCGGGATCGCCGGCGGCCGCTTCTCGGTCGGAATGGACCGCGAGGAGATCGAACGCTTCGCGACGGAGCGTCAGGTCGCGAAGGTGAGCAGCCGGGACATCGGGCCTGCGATCGCCGGCGGCGGCTACGGCGCGACCACCGTCGCCTCCGCCCTGGTCGCCGCCGACCTCGCCGGCATCCCCGTCTTCTCCACCGCGGGAATCGGCGGCGTGCACCGCGGTGCCCCCGAGACCTTCGACATCTCCGCGGACCTGGTCCAGTTCACCCGCAGCAAGGTGGCGGTCGTCTGCGCCGGGGCGAAGAGCATCCTGTGCCTGAAGCTGACCCTGGAGTACCTGGAGACCCTGGGCGTCCCCGTCATCGGCTACCGCTGCGACGACTTCCCGGCCTTCTACTGCCGTTCGAGCGGCCTGCGCAACCCGCAGCGCCTGGACGACATGGCCGCCGTCGCCCGGGCCCTGGAGGCGCACTGGAGCCTCGGGCTGCCGGGCGGAGCCCTGGTCACCACGCCGATCGACGAGGAACACGCGCTCGACCCCGACGAGATCGAGCGGGTGCTGCACCAGGCGCTCGCGGACGCCGAACGCGAGGGGGTGAGCGGGCCGAGGACCACCCCGTACCTGATGAAGGCACTCTCCCGTGCCACCGGGGGCCGCACCGCCGAGGCCAACCGCGCGGTGCTGATCAGCACCGCCCGACGGGCCGGCGAACTCGCCGTCGCTCTCGCCGACGCGCGCCGCGCACGCGGCGACGTCATGGGGGCGGACCGGTGAACGGGCCACTGCGGGCCGTCGTGTTCGACCTGGACGGCACCCTTGCCGACACCCCGGCGGCCATCCGCCGGCTGCTCGTCCGGGTCTGCGCCGAGCACGGCCGGACGGTCGCACCCGAGGAGGCTGCGCCCACCGTGGGCATCCCGCTGGAGCAGGCGTTCGGCCGGCTGCTCGGCACGGCACCCGACGACCCGCGGACCGGCCGCGCCGTGGCGCGGTACCGGGAGCTGTTCGACGCCGAGGTGCTCGGAACGGGCACACGCCTGCTCCACGCCGGAGTCCCCGAGGGCCTGGCCCGGTTGCGCAAGGCGGGCATCGCGCTGGCCGTCGCCACCGCCAAGGTGTCCCGCAGCGCCCACGCGCTCCTGGACGCCCTGCACATCGGCGCGTACTTCCCCGTGGTCATCGGCCACGACATGGTGAGCCGGGGCAAACCCCACCCGGAGTCGGGTCTGGCGGCGGCGCACGCCCTCGGCGTCCCGCCGGACGGCTGCGCGTACGTCGGCGACACCGTGGGCGACATGCGGATGGCCGTAGCGGCCGGCATGCGCCCGGTGGCGGTCACCTACGGGGTGGGCAGCCGTGACGCGTTGGCGGCGGTCCCGGGGACGACGGTGTGCGACACGTTCCCGGACGTGGTGGCGCACCTGCTCGAGGCCGTGCCGACGCGCCCCGCACCCGAGGACGGCTCCACCGGGGCGCCCGCCGTGCTCCTGCCGGGCGGTGCCCGGTGAAGACGTACCTCACGGACGCCGCGCTGGCCGCGCTCGCACCGTTGGTCTGGGGGAGCACCTACCTGGTCACCACCGAATTCCTGCCCGCGGACCGCCCGTTGCTCGCTGCCACGATCCGTGCCCTGCCGTCCGGGCTGCTGCTGGTCCTCGCGGCCCGCCGCCTGCCGCGGGGGACGTGGATCTGGCGGTCCGCCGTGCTGGGCGTGTGCAACATCGGCGCGTTCTTCGCTCTGCTCTTCGTCGCCGCGTACCACCTCCCCGGCGGTATCGCCGCGCTGATCGGCTCGCTCCAGCCGCTGATCGTCCTGGGGCTGGCCGCCGTGCTGCTGCGCGACCGGGTCCAGGGCCGGCACCTGGTGGCCTGTCTGCTCGGCACGGCGGGCGTGGGCCTGCTGGTCTCGGCGTCCGCCACCACCCTCGACCCCGTGGGGGTCGCCGCCGCGCTGGGCGGGGCCTGCTGCATGGCCCTGGGCATCGTCCTCACCAAACGCTGGGGCCGCCCGCCGCGGGTCGGCCTGATGGCCTTCACCGGCTGGCAGCTCACCATGGGCGGGCTGTTCCTGCTGCCGCTCACCCTGCTGTTCGAGGGGCTTCCCGGTCGCGTCACGACCACCAACCTCATGGGGTACGGCTACCTGTGCCTGGTCGGTGCCGTCGTCGCCTACGCCGTCTGGTTCCGCGGCGTCGAACGGCTGCCGGCCGTGGCGGTGTCCTTCCTGGGCCTGTTCAGCCCGGTCGTCGCCGCCCTGCTCGGCCTGATCGTGCTCGGACAGCACATGACCCCTCTCCAAGTGGTCGGAGCCGCCGCCGTGCTGGCCGGAATCGTCTTCGCCCAGTTGCCCCCCTCTGCCACCGCACGACTCCACCGAAAGGGAGAACATGAGCACCAGGACCGCCCAGGGCTGTGTCGTCAAGGCGGACGAGATGGAGTTCCGTCTGCTTGACGGGTGCCGGGTCGCCACTGCGGTCGGCCCCCACCTCGGTGCGCGGATCGTCCGGCTCGACGTGGTGAAGGTCCCCGCCGCAGCGGTATGGCGGCCCCCGTCCTCGGCAGGCGAGGAGAACGTCGTGGTCGTCTTCGAGGGCTCCGGCTCCGGCGCCTCCGGCACCGCCCGCGGACGCCTCGGCCGTGCCGACACGGTGTACGCGCCGACCGGTGACCCCTACGAGCTGAGCGCCGACGCCGGCGTGGACCTCACGGCGTACGTGTGGAACACCACGCTGCGCCCGGACCGTGCTCCCGGCACCGATCCCCGCCGGTTCTCGCGCCTGTGGAACGAGGAGACCCAGCTGAAGGGCTTCACCGGCACCGGGCAGAGCGAAGCCTCGGCCAGGACCGCCACCATGAACTTCCTGTTCTGGCCGGGCACCGGTTCGCCCCAACTGTGTCTGCACTGCGGCTTCATGGAGCCCGGCGAGTACTTCAACGTCCACGTCCACCCCGACAGCGAGGAGGCCTTCATCGCCTTCGAGGGCAAGGGCCAGCTCCACCTGGACGGTCAGTGGTACGACGCCGAACCCGGCGACGTGCTGTTCGCCCCGCCCGGTGTGCCGCACGGCACCCGCCACCCCGACGAGGATCCCACCGCACCCCGCTTCGCCACCTGCGGTGGTCCCACCCCGTTCGACCCGGTGCTCTACCAGCGCGCCGGTGTCTCGCCGGAGGTCCGGTGATCTTCCGGCACGCGCAGCACATCTGCGACGTCGGCAGCCCGGCCGCGCCGCCCGGGCTGCGCCCCGCGCTCTCGTGGGCCGCGGCCCGAGGAGGAGACCCTGCCATGAACACCGTGATCGTGTACTCCGACATCGGCTGCCCGTGGGCCTCGCTGGGGCTGTTCAACCTGCGGCGGGCAGCCGCCGAGGAAGGCGTCCGGCTCACCATCGACCACCGGGCGTTCCCCCTGGAACTCTTCAACTCCCGTCCCACGCCCAAGTGGATCCTCGACCCGGAGATCGCCGCCGTGGCCGAACGCGAACCCGCTCTCGGCTGGACAGGATGGCAGGGGCCGGAGTCCGGATACCCGGTGACCATGCTGCCGGCCATGGAGGCGGTCCAGGCGGTGAAGGCCCAGCCCGGACCCCCCGAGGCGGGCCTGGCCGCCTCCGACCAGCTCGACGCGGCCCTCCGTCACGCCTTCTACGCCGAGTCGCGTTGTATCAGCGTCCACTCCGAGATACTCGCGATCGCCGACGACTGCCCCCTGGTCGACACCGGCCACCTCGACACGGCGCTGCGCCGCGGAACGTGCCGCATCGCCATTTTCGACCAGTGGGAGGAATCGAAGGCCCCCGAGGTGACCGGCAGCCCGCACTTCTTCCTTCCCGACGGCACCGGCCTGCACAACCCGGGCATCGTCTTCAGCTGGCCGAAGGACGCCCGGCGACCGCTGATCACGGACTACCGCCCCGCCTTCTGGAGATCCCTGGTCCGGACCCTGCCCGCCCGCACTGCAAGCGCAGGAGCCCTTCCGTCCGCTGGACGGAAGGGCCCCTGACCTGGTGCTTCTCTGTGCACCGGCAGGATGCGAACCTGCGACACCCGCTTTGCCGCCCTGTATCGGGCAGTCCGCTCACGCATCGCTCACGCGTCGCCGACTGCCAGGCAGCGCCTGGTCAGACCTGGCCGAGGTCGACCTCCACCGGGAAGGGGGCCGCGACCTTGAGGACGCCGGTGAAGACGTCTCCGTCGCGGTAGGCCTTCGTCGCGGGGTCGAGAACGTAGGTGTACACGAGAGGAACGCCTGTCACGGCCTGCTCGATCCGCCAGTAGAAGCCGATGCCTGCCTTGGCGTACTGGTCGACCTTCACGATCCGGTCGGTGGTCTCCGAGCCCGGCGACACCACCTCCGCGACCAGCAGCACGTGCTCAGGGCGAGTGGGGGTGATGTCGATCGTGTCCGCGCGGTACACGACGACGTCCGGGCGGCGATTGGTGAGCGGGACGTCCTGAAGCCGGACGTCGAAGTGCGTGTCCGCGTTCCACTCCGGGCCCGCGGCGGCATCCAGGGCGTTCGCCAGAATCCGAGCGAGCCGGTTGTGCCGCTTGGACGCGCTCGGACTCACGACGACCATCCCGTCCACGACCTCGATACCGGCGCACTGCTCCTCGGACCAGGAGTCGTACTCCTCCGCCGTGATCAGCTCATGCATCCATGCCGGGGCCACCATCTCGGATGTCATGAAGCACCTCCCGGACACTGTGCTGCGGGCCCGATCCCGCCTGGATTCAGCGTACTGTCTGCCGTCCTTCCGGCACGCTGATCTCGCTTCACGCTCCCTTCCCGTCGGTCGGCATCCGATCAGCGCGATCTCCCACCTCTTTCTGTAACCGTTCCAGTTCGCCCCGTTGACACCCCGCACACCCGCCCCTAACGTCACGCCAGCATTCCGAACATGTGTCGAGATTTCGAACATTCGAAAGGCGATTGTCCTGTGCATCCCCGGAACCAGCACGCACGTGGCCGGAACGCCGTGGCGAAGCCCGGTGTACGTACAGGGACACACCGGCGACGGGATCGGTGATCTGCGGGACATCGAGGCGCATGAGTACCGACTCGTGCAGCGTGCCGGGCCAACTTGGCCTCAACCACACGAGCGAGCCCGCCGGTTGTTCACTCGCCTTGGAACTTGTGCACCAAGGCCCCCGACGACATCGGCGGCTGCATGCGGATCCACGAGGGCGCCGAGCTGGTCCGCCCCAGCGCACCGCGCTGTCTGAAGTTCGGTCCGTCCAGGGCGCCCGGGGATCCACCCGTACGGCACCCCTCTGCGGGACCTGACTCCGGCACCCCGGGAGTGCGTACGGCGCGTCCGACTCGCTCGCGACTCGCCTGCATGCCGCCCGCCGGCTCCACCGCCCCCGTCGACGCCTGGCCGTCATCCTCCTCAACGACGAGAAGAACAAGGAACGATCACCATGCTCAACCGAAGATCCGCCCTCGCTGGAGCCGCCGGCCTCGCCCTCGCCTTGTCCGCCTGTGACCAGAACAGCGAGAGCAGCTCCGTGCGCAGGTCCGGGCGCGGCACCGTCGGCCTCGCCATGCCGACGCGGGCCTCCGAGCGCTGGCTCACCGACGGCAAGAGCCTCGTCGAGGACCTGAAGGGCAGTGGGTACAAGACCAAGCTGGTCTACGGCGACGACGACCCGAAGGCCCAGGTCTCACAGATCGAGAACCTGATCAAGCAGGGCGTCGACGCACTGATCATCGCGGCCATCGACGCCAGGTCGCTGAACGGCGTGCTTCAACAGGCCGCCGATGCGCAGATTCCGGTGATCTGCTACGACCGGCTCATCCTCGGCACCAAGAACGTCGACTACTACGTCAGCTTCGACAACGAGATGGTCGGCCTGATCCAGGCCCACCACATCATCAAGAAGCTCGGCCTGGAGGACGGCAAGGGTCCGTTCAACATCGAGCTGTTCGCCGGCTCCCCCGACGACAACAACACCAAATACTTCTTCAACGGTTCGATGACGCTCCTGCAGCCGTTTCTGGACAGCAAGCAGTTGGACGTCCCGTCCGGCCAGACCGAACTCAGCAAGATCACCACCCTGCGCTGGGACGGGCCCACCGCGCAAAAGCGCATGAGCGGCCTCCTCACCAAGTGGTACGGCAGCAGGAAGGTCGACGCGGTCCTCTCGCCGTACGACGGCATCTCCAGGGGCGTCCTGTCCGCACTGAAGCAGGACGGCTACGGCTCCGCCGGCAAGCCCCTCCCGGTCATCACTGGTCAGGACGCCGAGCTGCCCTCGGTGAAGTCCATCATCGCGGGCCAGCAGTCCCAGACCGTCTTCAAGGACGTCCGCGACCTCGCAAGAGCCGCCGCAGACATGGCCGACGACATACTCAGCGACAGGGCGCCGTGGGTGGACAACAGAAGTGATTACAACAACGGCGTCAAGGACGTGCCCGCCCGCTTGCTGCAGCCGGTCGACATCGACAGGACCAACTACGAACTTCTGCTCACCGACGGCTACTTCACCGCCGACGAGCTCAAGTAGCAGCACGGCCCCTGCGTGATACGCCGGCACGACGCCCGCCACGGCACTGCCACTCTTCTCCCACCCGTGGCCGGAGTACGCGCCGGCCACGCGGATGAGGACCGTCGGGGACTGCTCGACCTGTACCAGTCCGTCGAGGCGGGCCCCGCCACTGGTTCGGGGATGTCGCGGTGCCGGCGGGCCTCACAGGAAAGGGTGAGGCCCGCGCATGGCTGTGGCGTGGGCTCCTCGACGACGGCACCCGAACCCTCATCACCCAGGGACGTCGGACCGAGGCCCTGACAATCTTCGAAGCTCAGCGAGGCTTGTGCTGACCCGGTCGCAAGAGCCGGCTTCCCGGCCTGAACGGTTGCCCGCCCGCACCGCTCACGCAAACGGCCCCGGACGGGGAGCCCGAGGCCGAACAGAGCGCTTCCCAGGGGAAGAAACCCCAGGTCAGCGGCGTAACGCGTTGTGCCCCCGGCAGGATTCGAACCTGCGACACCCGCTTTAGGAGAGCGGTGCTCTATCCCCTGAGCTACGAAGGCGGGGGCTTGTAGAAAACCTTGCTGAAAATCCAGACAGCGGATCTTCAACCAGGAGCACAAGCCCGCTGGTCAGACATGGCGCGACGTTCTCCACCAGGGAAACCTGGGAGACAACATGGCGCACCAATGTCCGACCAAGGACAGGGTAGCGGATGCGCGCCAGCGAGCGTCCTCCGTATGAGGGCAGGTGGGTGGGGTGGTGAGTGAGCATGCCTCTGACCTGCCGCTTCAGCTGTTCTCGGCGGATGATTGATGGATGGTTAGGGTGCAGAGGCCGAGGCCGGTTGGACCGTTCTGCTTCCCTACGCCAGCTTGTGGGGCTTCTTGGTTCCGCCGCACGTCGTCTGGGACGACAGATCGTCCCCTGTGTGGGGCAGAGGCTCTGCGCGGCACGGAGCAAGCAAGGCCAACACCGGACGACGCTGTGGAGTCACACCGCTCGGTCCTCAAGGTGGGGCACTCCCACGGCCTGCCCGTGAAGAGGACGCACGCCTCACTGCGCGGCGCCGCCGACTGGGCCGTTGATGGTCTCCGCGCTTCTGCCATGCGACGTTCGAACGGGATCAAGTGAGCCCGTCGTCGGCGCCGTGTCTCCGGCGGGTGTTGTAGAAGTCCGCTATCCAGGTCGAGATCTTGATGCGTGCCTCGGCCCGGGTGGTGAAGTACTGCCGGTGAGCGAACTCGACCTTTAGCATCCTGTTGAGCGCCTCCGCGGCGGCGTTGTCCAGTGCGTACCCGATCCGCCCCACAACATGTCGGATGCGACGCCTGTGAAGGTGCGGCCGGACCAGATCCCGGGCGGGCCGCAGACTGCTTCCCTGACCGGGTCAGGCTCCGTTGCCGTTTCGGCCGTCCATTCGACGAGTCTTGCCCGCCACATCACCGCTAGGAGCAGGCCGAGGCAGTCCACGGTCAGGTGCGGCTTGCGCCCGGACAACATGTTCCCGCCGTCCCAACCGGACGCCTCCTTCAAGAGGATCGCCGTCCCCAGCGGCCGCAGATCCACGATCGCCGTAGCCGTCCCGTGGAATGTGAGGCCTGGGCGTTGGGGCCGAGCTCGGTGGCTTGGTCGGTTCGCCTCTGGCATGAGTTTGAGCGGCTCGCCCCTTGAGAAGAAATGTTTGCACAGATATCTTCTCATCATGCCGGAATCACGATCATGTTCGCTGCCTGACCTTCCTGCACCCGCCGACCTGGCTCGACGGCTGCGGCGGCAGGAGCCGACCTGGCGTGAGTCTCACGTCCTAGCCATGCCTGCTGCCTCGGCCACCGAGGTCCGTGCGACCGACGAGGTTTGTGAGGTCGCCCAGGCCGGTGGAGGACGCATCGACCTGCCCTTTCCTCAACACCGAGAATCTTGCCCGTCGTCTCCCCGCAGCCGACGCGTCTCCGCTGCCTCACGCACCTTCCCACTCACGGACTGCGAGGCCGCCTCGTGACTGCGCCGCCTGTACAGGGAGCGGCTCGGCCGCCCTCGCTGTGGCGCAACCGTGAGTTCGTCATCCTGTGGACTGGGCAGGTCGTGTCGACACTGGGTGCTCAGATCAGCGGGACGGCAATGCCGCTACTTGTGCTCGCGACGACCGGATCACCCTCCGACGCCGGGCTGGTTGGGGCCGCTGGCACGCTTCCCCACCTCATCGCTCACCTGCCGGCCGGAGCGTTGGTAGACCGGTGGAACCGGCGCAGAATCCTGCTGATCAGCGAACTCGTTGCCGGACTGGCACTCTTGACCGTCCCATTCGCCATGTGGTCGGACCTGCTCACGGTCGGATACTTGGCCGTCGTCGCCTTCGTGCAGGGAGTCTGCTTCGTCTTCTTCGGGCTGGCCGAGCGGGCCGCCCTCCCGAACATCGTGCCGGTCGGGCTTTTACCCACCGCTGTCGCCCACAACGAGGCCAGAAGCCGTGGTGCAGCCTTGGCCGGTCCTCCCTTGGGCGGCATGCTCTTCGGCATCAACCGAGCCGTGCCCTTTCTGGCCGACGCGATCTCCTACGTCGTCGCCTCCATCGGACTGCTATTCATCCGAAGCGACCTGCAGAACGAGGCGAAGCCACCGTCAGAGACCCTGTGGCAGGCGACCACCGCGGGTCTGCGCTGGGTCTGGCGCCGGCCGCTCATACGTGCCGCGATCTTGCTCATCGCCATGAGCAACCTGGTCTTCCAGGCCCTGACACTGATTCTGGTCGTCCTCGCCGAGGAACGCGGCGCCTCATCCAGCACTGTCGGCATCATGCTCGGCATTTACAGCGGCGGCGGCCTGGTCGGTGCCCTCGCCGCGAGCAAGCTACATGACCACTTCACGCCCAAGGTCGTCATCATCGGAGTCAACTGGATATGGGCCGCGCTCCTACCCCTGTTCGCGCTGCCCTCCAATCCCCTGGCGATTGGTTCCATCGGTGCTGTCTGCGCCTTCATCGGACCGTTGTGGAACGTCGTGATGATCACCTACATGACTGTCCTGGTCCCCGACGAACTGCGGGGGCGCGTGACTAGCGCGGCTATGACCCTCTCCTGGGGGGTCATGCCCCTAGCCTCTCTTGGCGCTGGCTATATGCTCACCCTCCTTGGACCCGTGAGCTCCATATTCGTCCTCACCGCGGTGACACTCGTTGCAGCGATCAGCGCCACCGCCAGCCCGGCAGTCCGGCGTGCCCCATCACTCCCTGAACGCAAGGAGTCGACGCAAGCTTGAACCTCTGACTCCTACCGGGACCGAGTTCGGCGTGCGCAGCGAAGTCGTTTTCGCACCGGCCGATCGGCTCCTTATTGGATGGGGGAACAGTCGACAGCATCTGATTGAACTGCTCTCACTAGGAGTGCTTCAAGAAAACCCAGTGGCCGGTGGTCTTTTGGCTGCGAAGGACGCTGTAGTCGACTGATCCTCTACTTCCCGCTCGTTGAAGGCGTCGGCCTCATCCTCGAGCCCGAAGAGGGTGAGCCTGCGGCGGCGATGGGGTCAGTTCTTCAGAACCCAAGTGCATGGCAGGCCGCATTTTTAGTTTCTTTGCTTGATTATTTTCGGGCCGCTCCCTGTGTGTGTCGGCGAGCGAATCCGCCATGCTATCGAAATGCACGTCTCTGTCATGCGACCGCAGGTTGGAGTGGAGAGAGCAGCAAGTTTCGACCTGTGGCACTGAATAGGTCATCAGCCTCTACATAGAGTTCACACAGGTTTAGAGTCCGCTGTTGCGTGGTGGGCTATTTACTCGATCGATCAAGCGAACCTCAGGGTTCGGCGAATATACTCGACTGATCACAGATCGGTAAAAAGGGGCGATGTGGCGGGTGTAGGCGATTCGATGGAGTATCGATAAAGGCGTGGCATGATTTCGGCCATATGAAAGCGTTTTCTGACGCATCGTCTGTCGGAATCTCGAACCGCCCAAGGTGTGCGAGGGCTTGACGCGGATGGACCGCACCTCGAAAGCGGTTCGTCTACCAGCAAAAATCCCCCCATGCTGTCGAGCTTCAACCGACGGCGGTGGCGAAAGGTACCCGGCCTTGGACCTCCACGTCGAGGGATTCCGAGCCGTGGCGGCGATGGCTGGTGTGGCTTGAAATATACGCACGTTTCCAAGTGGTTCGCGGCCTCCCCTTGACCTCTAATTAAGCCAATGAGAGCGTTCACATGTAGCGGACACGGGGCCACGGGGATCTCATTAAGCCAGTGTTGACCACCAAGTCATACACTGCCGGGATGCCTCGAGGGTGGTCTGCCCGAGCGAGGGAGAGTTCTATGTGGCGGAAGTTCCGTCTTGCCGTCCTTCTAGATTCGTTTGGGATCCCGAGCATGCCGGACCAGCGAAGGGCGGCGAAGCGAATGAACGGCCCGTTAGCTGGGGACAGCCCTGCCGCGCTCAAATGAGGCACCGCTCACAGTCGGTGTCCACGTGCACCGAACCACGAACCGGTCTTCATTGAGGAGTTGCCTCCTTAAGGCAACGTAACCGCCGAAACTATGGGCGGACGGCCGGATGAATCAGGGCGCACGCCGCATTGCATCTCCGACTCTGCCATGCTCAATGGCGTTTCCGAACACCAGAAATGGCGGCCCCTTTGGGGTGCCCGGAGTCTCGGAGTTGGACTGTTTCCAGGAGCTAACGGGGAATTCATGGAACTGGCAAGAGAAATAGCACTGATGAGGAAGCAGAGAGGCTGGACGCAGGAAGAGCTGGCCGAGTACTCAGGGCTCAGCGTCCGCACGATCAGGAACGTCGAACTGGGGCGGGTGCAGAACCCCCGTCAGTCCTCGATCGACCTTTTGATGGAGGCGCTCGGCGTGTCCGCGGAGGCAGTGCGGCGGGCGGACGACGCCCTGGCGGCGGAGCGCTGGCGCGGCCCGCAGTCGCCGAACGCGCCCCTCACCGGTCTCGGTTCGGACTTCGAGCAGCTGGTGCGCACCGTGCGCGCCAATCGGCTGACGACTTTTCACGGGCCCGGCGGCGTCGGGAAGACCCGACTCGCTCTCGCTGTGGCCGAAGAGCTGTCCTCGACATTCCGGGACGGCGTCGTCTTCGTGGAGCTCGGAGACATCCCGAGGGAGCACCCCTTCGGCAACCATCAAACAACCACTGTGCTGCGGCGCGTCTCAGAGCGACTCAGTCGAGCCCCACGCCCTGGGGGCAGTCCGCCGGACGCCGCCGATTCGAAGCGGATAGACGGCAGGGCGGACAACGAACGAGACGACCACCTGCTGCTTGTTCTCGACAACGCCGAGCACGTTCCGGCAGGGACTATCGCGGCGGCCAGAGAACTACTCAGCAGATTCGCTCGAATCCATGTCCTGATCACGGCGCGCCGCCGGCTCACGGAGCGGCTCGGCGTTAACCGTGAGATCCTCCCCCTGTCGGTCGACCACCGGCCTGGCTGCACTGTCTCCTCCGCACCGGCGGTAGAACTCCTGCTGTGGCACGTCGAGTCGGGCTCTCCAGCGGCCGTCGACCTCGTCCGGGATGCCTCACGCCTGGCCGAACTATGCCGCCGGGTGGGCGGTCTGCCTCGCTACCTCGAGTTCGCGGCGGAGCGTCTACGGACCGTGCCGATCGAGCTGTTGCTGACCAACGGGCTCATCATGCAGATGCTCTGGACTCGGGACCACGCCCTCTCGTCCCATCAGCGCTCCGTCGCCGCCAGCATCAGCTGGGACTTGGACCTGCTCACGGACAATCACCGCCGATTGCTAACTCGTTTGGCCACCCTTAGAACTCCCCGGTTCACTGTGGACGACGTGGCGGCGGAATTCGGGGCGCGGGCGACGGCGGTCGGAGGAGCGACGCAGCTTGTGCTGCTTTCCGACCTACTCGACTTGTCCCTTGTCGTGGCCGACTCTGCCGAGCCGTGCGAGTACCGGTTGGCCCCCTATGTCAGAGAGGTGATCAGGCCATCGGAAGAGGAACCGGCTGATCATCACGAAACCGTGAGCGAAGCGTCGAACCCTCTGGTCCGGAGGCGCACATCGTCCGGCATGCCGGCGATCAGGCGGGCCGTACCCGGGGCCCGTTCTTTCGTGGCGGAGACGCCAGGTGTACCGACGTTGGCCGACGCGACCCTGGAGATGGGTGGGGCGGCACGGTGACCATGAGCACTGCAGGCAAAGGACTGACAGCGGCCGACAGCAGATGACCGGATGCCATGGCCTGCGCAGGCACCACTCAGCCCCTCGGCGACGGGGAAGGGAAAACGCGTTGAAGGTACGGGCCTAAGGCTGAGGCCCCAGCACCAGTCCGGGGCGACGCTCCACGGAGCTGGTTCTGGTCCTGACGCCGCGGCCCAGGTCGGAACGCGGCTATGCACGTTCACGTGTACGTCGACACCCTGTGCCTCCGCAAGGCGCGCACGGGATACAGCACGCTGAGTTCGTGACTACAGAGCCGGTATCCACGGACACCGCCGACGTCGCCGCGGAGCCGTTGCTCGCCGGAGTACCGGAATCGTGCACCTGATGAGAACGCCTGCCGCGACGAGCCGCTCACTTCTCGTCAATGGTGGGAAACGCGTGGAACAGAACGGTGATGTGTCTGGCGCCAGGCAGCGGTTGTTCCCCCTCGTCCAGCTGCCATCGTTTGAGCAGAGCCATGTAATCCTCGCCGAACTGGACGAGTTCCTCGGCGGTGAGTGTGACAGCGGCGAGCGAGTGCTGGGAGGCTTCTGCGAACTCCCCGAAGGAATCCGAGGCCGCCAGAAAGTTCCGCAACGCGTCGTCCGCCTGCTCGAGCCAGGCGAGAAAAACCTCCTTGACGGCGCCCGCGGTCTTCGAGTCCGCCGTTCGCCTGGGGATGCGGAGGTCTTGCGGGGGAGCCCGCCAGTACCGGCGACGTCCCGTCGACCGGGAAGTGTCCTCCTCGATGAAGCCGTAGCGCGCCAACTGGCGCAAGTGGTAGCTGGTGGCACCACGGTCCGCGCCGAATTCGGCGGCCAGCTCCGCGGACGTGGCTGGTCCGGAGCGCTGGAGCCAGGCGAACATCTGCTGGCGGAGTGGGTGGGCCAGAGCTTTGAGCGAACCGATGTCGCTCAGTTCTCGAGGCGAAGAATCGGGCATCAACACAAGATAACCACTGACGTTGCTCTCGTCCCCACTGGAGACGGCGGACTCTCGTAGCTTCGGAGCGGAGTCCCGAACAGATCACAGGGCATCCACGGGTCTCCGCCCAGGCCGACCCCGGAGCGAGGTCCAGCTGCTCTCACACCGGGAGGGGCCAATCGGCAAGGTCGTCCCCGTGAGCATGGATCAAGGCCAGGACGATGCGTTCGAGGCCGAAGGCGGTGCAGGAGCTGTGCGCCGGACCTTGGTCGAGGAAATCGATGCCGAAACGGCGGCCAAGGTGATCCTTGTGGTTGTTAGCGGAGGCGATGGCCGTTCCTGGATCGTCATCGAACAGCGGCGCCACGAATTCGTACTTCAAGTGTTGCTCCACCTGACTGGACCTGATGAATCGGCTGCCCGGGCCGAAGAACGGGTCACTCGCCACCTGAACCGAGACCTTCAGCCCGAGACGCGCGAACAGTTCTTCGCAACGTTCCATCCACTTCTGCCGCCATTCCAGTAGCGCGGTGTCGTCGGCGACCATGACGAATTCCCTCATACGGAAGGAGCGGAAGCGACCGAGTTCGCTGGTGGCCTCATGGCGGTAGCAGTGGCCCGCGACGTCGAACTGACGGGCTTCCGCAAGGTGCCGGTCGGCGAGGTGCGCGTAGACGCCATAGCAGACCGCCGGCGCCAGAACGACGTCGGTCGGTCCTCGGTTCCCTTCGTCGAGCGCGTCTTTCTCCGAGGTTTCCGCCTCCAGCGCATGCACGGTGCCGAGGAGATGGGGGAACGACTCGGCGTACTCGGCGCGTTCGATCACTGCTTGCGGCACAACCGGAGGCTGCCAGGACGGTCCCGGCGAGCCGGCCGGATCGATCGACGTCAGCGTTGATTGCAACCCTGCCATGACTCTTTCGAATCGCGCAGTGAAAGAGGTCAGTCCGGGCACTGCCGATGGCAGTAGCCAGGTCCCGTCACCACGCTTTCCCAGCGGGTCCGCTCCCGCGTCTCCAGCTTCGCGTGGCATCGCCGACTGCGGCGTCATACGTGTCATCACATTCCTCCGGTGAGCAGGGCAACCTCTCGAAACAAGTACGGCAGGAAGGCTCCATAGGATCCAGGAAGCCCGGAGGAAGCTTTCCTGCCGGTTTCCTTCCGGTTCTTCCGGACGTCCAACGCCGGTGACAGTCGCCGATCGCGCCCACACGGCACCCGGCTCCCTGGGGATGCCAGTCATCAGGCACCTGTAAGGCCGAGCGCTATGTCCCGACAGCGGAGGGCAGTAAAACGGTCGTCGCAGGCGCGGGTATCTGTCGAGTGTGCCAACGCACTTCGGGCTGCAGGGCAAGACCGCGATCGGCTGGTCCGCCTTCGTACTGAGCCCGGAAGCACCGGAATGACACCGGCAGAAAGAGTTGCCTACCGACTTCCTGGATCCTAAGGGGCCGTCCTGCCCTACTAGTCGCAGAGCCGCTGCCCCGTTCGCCGAAGGAGTGTGATGGACGCATGCCGCCACAGACGGCCCCGCGGTGCGGGCTCCAGGGACGCCCGACGGGCGTCCCTCGATTGATCCCCTCGCTGACCCGGCGCGGGGATCGCGGGGCGCGGAGGCCAGCAGCACCCGGTCCTTCAGGGGCGCGTTCCAAGGCCGACCGCTGGCGGCCCGCTGCCGCGCGTCGCGGCGGGATCTGCGCTCTCCCGTCGCAACGCGGGATCAGCTTGTCGAACTGGCCCGGCTCAGCCCGGTGAACTGGCCGACCAGGACGCTTCCGACGCCGTTATGACACCAGCCACAGCAAGAGCATTTTCACCTGTGGCCAGCAGTTACGAGACAGCCCTTAGGGCCGAGGGGTCTCTGCTTCCTTTCGTACACATGGAGATACGAAGCAGAATGGCAATTGACGGAAAGATCGAACCCTCCGTGTGGCGGTTCGGACGCCTGAACTGGCTGCAACAGAATTGGCTGAGAGGGGAACCAGATGATCCGGAGTCCGCTCATGCGAACACCCTCGTCAACCGGCTGCCGCTGACTCGGGTTAGGATTCGCGACCTCTTGGATGTGCTGGCCGCGGTCGTGGCAAGACATGAATCGCTGCGCACCGTGGTGACGTATGACCAGGCGGGTGTCGGCATGCAATCGGTCCAGGAAGCTCCGCATTCCCCGGCAGATATCGAGCATGTGGTCGAGCTGCTTCCCATCGATGTCAGTCGCCGGCTCGCGGAACTGCGCCAGGCTCCGGCCCTCGATATCCGCAGAGAATGGCCCGTCCGTTTCGTGGTTGGACACGACGGCGGGTACGCGCACGAGGTCTACATCCTCATCGACCACTCCGCGGCGGATGAATGGGGGCTCCAAGTTCTCTCCCGTGACATTCTGTGGGGGCTTGATGTCGGAGTGCACCCATTGCTCGATACCGGCCTAGCAGTTACTCAGCCCCTGGACATGACCCAATGGGAGGATTCGCCATCCGGTATCAAGCGCGGCCGACGAGCCGTGCAATACTGGCGCGAAACATTTCAGGAAATCAGTGACTATATTTCTTTGAGTGGGCGTGCGCAGTCATCGCCACCTGTCGGGAAATGCCGACGGCATGAATTGCATTCGACGCAACTCCATAGCGCGGCCGTGAAAGCCGCCACCCGCTTCAAAGTGTCAAAAGAGTCGGTATTCCTGTGTGCGTTCGGGTGGGCACTTTCCCTGATGCACGACTCGGAGGTCATGGGTGTGGTGGGCCTGCACTGCAACCGGTTCTTCGAGCCTGAATTGCGGTCTGTGTCCTTGCGTTACACCGGAGCTCCGGTGGCGATCTCGGCGCCGCGGACGAACAGCGCCGAGACTTTGGTGCGACGTACACACGCTCAACGGCTGAAGTCCATGTCCGTGGGATACGCGCCCCCCCACGGCTTGGACGAAGTCATCGAGGAAGTGCTTCCAGAGGCGTCGTCCACGGCAGTCTGCGGCGCGCTGTTCAACTACACCGAACACGACTCACTTCTTGAGTCGTCGAAGGCCGACGCCCCGTCCTGCTCTGTTGGCGAGAACGACCGCATCGTGGTCGGCGATGACGAAATCCTGCGCGGGCCCTCTCTGATGTTGAGGGTGCGTTCGAGTGGCGACGCATCGGAAGTGCAGCTACAGAGCAGAGCCGATTCAGGGGTGTTCGCTCAGGAGGAGAGGCTCCTGAAGCTGATATCCGGTTCCGTCTACTGGATGGCGTCGGGCGCCGACTGGTCAGCGTTTCCTCGCTCTGTCTGACTTGCCCCATCCTATTCCCTGGGAGTTGCCGTGCGTCCCAAGCTCGCAGTTGTGATTCCGATATACAACGCAAAACCATACCTCGAGGAATGTCTGAGGTCTGTCGCGGATCAGCACTTCTCCGATCTGGATGTCATCCTGGTCGATGACGGATCCACGGACGAAAGTGTACCTATTGCTCGTAGATTTGTTGCCGAGGACAAGCGATTTCGGCTCTTTGTGCAGTCGAGCAGAAAAGGTCCGGGGGCTGCTCGAAATATCGGACTGAGGCAGATTTCGGACAGTGTGGACTATTTTTCCTTCGTCGACTCCGATGACGTCCTGCCGCGGAATGCCTATTCTGCTTTGCTGGCTTCCATCGAGTCCAGCAACTCCGACATGGCGGCTGGAAACGTTCATCGTTTCGATTCCTTTGGGAGCTATCAGTTCGAGAAGCACATCCACGACTTCGGTGATCTCAAGGTGCGGACCAACATATTCGAGACCCCTGGCCTCTTCATGGACCGAACGGTATGGAACAAGGTCTATCGCCGTACCTTCTGGGAGAAGCAGAGGCTCTTCTTCCGGGAAGGTCTGCTCTACGAGGACGCACCATTTGTCGTCCCCCTCTACTGCTTGGCCGAATCGGTGGACATCGTCAATGAAGTCGTCTATCTCTGGCGCATCAGAGAGGGGGGTGCTCCGTCCATAACTCAGCAGAGAACCGTCTCCGGAATGGCGGACAGATTCACCGCGATCGATCTCGTTCGAACATTCTTGAAGAGTGGTACCGCCACGGCAGACGGAATGCTCCTATCTTATGACAGGAACCTCCTACAGGAGGAGGTCCCGCTGTTCTTCGATGAGTTCGTGGAAGAGGACGAGGATTACCGCTGCGAGTTCGTGAAGCGAGCGGCCGAACTGTTGGATGATTTTCCTACGCAGCTGTTCGCTGGGATTCCTCAGGAACTGCGAAACGTGTATTCCGCGATCGTATCCGGGCGAGCCGGCGACCTGGTCGGATTGCTTCAGCCCCTACTCGAGGATGCTGCATGGCGCGATCGGCTGTTTATGTCCACGGCGCGGCCACGCGGCCTCTGATCGGCGGCATGTGAGCCCGACGTGTGAGTCATCCGGCACGACAGAGCCCCTCGGCCGCCGGTGCGATGAGTGAGGTCACCGCGCCGACGACGAGGGGCTCTGTCACGCCTCACCTTGGGGTCAGCCGTTTACCTGTTCTGCATAAGCTGGATTGGACGCAGCCTCACTGAGCCCGCTAAAGACTGTCCCGCAATGATCAATTGAGTCGAGACGGTCAGCATCGGGGACGGCCCCCTCGGGCCGGTCTATCCGGCGAGCGCGAGGTTGTGCAGGCGGGCAATGCCAAGCATGGCGTGATGAACACCGTCTCCCTTCAATCGGCAGTCGCGGAGGATCTTCCAGCTCTTCATGCGGGCGAAGGCGTGCTCGATGCGGGCGCGGACCTTGCGGTGTGAGCGGTTGTGCTCCTCTTTCCAGGCCGGGAGTTCGGCCTGGCCGGGTTCGCGGCGGTGCGGGATCACCAGGCCAGTGCCGCGGTAACCCCCGTCGGCGATCACCGTGGCGTTGCCGACGGCGGCCTTCGCTCCGGACAACTCCCATGCCCTGCAGTCGTTGCGGTTGCCAGGCAGTGGGCGGCCAACCGCGACGACCAGCCGTGTATCAGCGTCGATGACGACCTGGTGGTTGGTGGAGTACCGATAGTTCTTCGACTGCTCGGCCACCGCATGGTCACGCGTGGGCACCAAGGTGCCGTCCACGATGAGCACGGTGCCCTTGCGGAACCGGAGGCGCGGCCGCAACGCGAGCAGCGGTGCGAGGCGGTCGATGATGCGGTCGGCCGCAGACTTCGAGATGCCGAACAACGGCGCGAGCTGGCGCAGCGTCAAGTTCGTGCGCCAGTACGCCGCGACCAGCAGGACGCGGTCCTCCAGGGGCAGGCTCCACGGCCGGCCTCGACGGACCGCGTCCGCTCCCTCACGGCGCAGGGCGGTCACCAGCTTGCCGAAGCAGCGCGGGCTCAGCCCGGTGAACGGGCCTATCCAGGACGGCTGTGACGCCGTGATCACTGCTCCCAGGTCAAGATAGTCCCACTACCCCAGAGCCCAGCGTTACGAAGATCAGTACTTGCCAGAATTCTGTTGGGCGGTCTCGTCACCGGCCGGTACCGTGCGACGCAGGACCAAGGGGGATGAGCTCGTGCGCCCAGTGCTGTTGGTGGATGTGGACGGACCACTGAACCCGTATGCCGCGAAGCCGCACCGTCGGCCCGAGGGCTATCAGACACACCGCCTGCTGACTCCTCGCTGGGAGGCCGCTGAGCGCCGCCGACTGACTGAGTGGGGGCTGTCGAACAAGCCCGTGAAGCCGCTGCGGGTGTGGCTCAACCCGGATCACGGCCCGGCGCTGGACACGCTTCCCTTCGACCTGGTGTGGGCGACAACGTGGGAGGAAGAAGCCAACGCCTTCGTCGCGCCAGTCCTGGGATTGCCCGAACTGCCCTACATTGCCTGGCCCTCGCCGAGACCCGAGCCCGGGGGCGGTGTGTTCTGGAAGACGCCTGAGATCGTCGCCTGGGCGAAGGGCCGTGCGTTCGCCTGGGTCGACGACGAGATCACAGAGGCGGATCGTACCTGGGTGAAGCAACACCACGACGGTCCCGCCCTCTTGCACCGGGTCGACCCGCGACGCGGCCTTGCCATCGACGACTTCGTCACGCTGACGGCATGGGCAACCTGCCTCGATTGATTCCGCAGCCGGTCGACACCCGGCTGCGACGCTGTCCTTCGTGATCGTTTGCGGGACAAGTCTTAGCCCGCCGCTGCCGCCGGTTTGAACGCGGTCGCGGGCGTCACCACTGCGACTCCCACAGCCCCGTCCGGATCCACAGCCATGACTAGGCCGGCCGACTCTGCTCCGCTGTCCTGCGCCCTCATCATCTCGACCAGCTCCGCCAGTTGGAGGCTGCCGTGCGCGCTGTAGCAGTCGCCGATGCGGCCTTCACTGCACAGTTGACGGGCACCGGGCAGCGACCGCAGCACATCGCGCTGGGCCTCGTCCACCGCGGGGACACCCGTCTCGCGTATCGCGGCGAGCACCACGTGCTCAGGACGGGTCCCGGCAGACCGCAGTGCCGTATGGACCACCTCCGCCAACGCGTCGGCATGCGTGGGGTCCACCGCACGGACCACGATGGCACCGAGCCGTGCGAGGGGCGCGCGTCCGGCCGCTTGGGCCGTCTCCTCGCGCTCCACTACGAACATCGCCGCTCCCTCGCCGGGCGAGACGGTGGCCAGCGCGGAGGCCGCCCACCACATCATCGGCTCGGACAGTTCGTCGGACGCCCCGACCAGCACTGTGTCAGCGTGTTCCGCACGCAGCGTCACCTCGGCGTGGCGGAGCGCGGCGACACTGGAGAGTGGTCCGCCAGCCACGGTGGAGTTGGCACCCCGCGCGCCCATGCGGATGGCAAGGGCCCCGGCGGCGGTGTTCAGGGCGATGTTGGGTGTGCACGCCGCGTTTACCAGATCGGGTCGCCTACGGTCGAAGGTGGGCACGCCGAAGTCGTAGACCCCGGAGAGACTTCCCAGCGTCGTACCGACAGTGATGCCGACGGCGTTCCGGTTCTCCTCAGTGATGCTCAGGCCGGCATCAGCGGCGGCCGCCTCGCAAGCTGCCATCGCCAGGAGCGTGGAACGATGGCTGAAACGGATCGCGCGTCGGCCGAACAAGGCTTCCGGGTCAAACGACGACACGCGGTGAGAAGGGTGGCCATCGACGGCACCGTCGCTGGCGGCCTCCTCCGGAGCGATCGTGGCCATTCCTGTGATGACTATGTGCGTCATGGGGCGCTCCCGAAAAGGCTTACCGCGTTGTTGCCGCCGAATGCGAAACCGTTGTTCTGCGCGACACGCACGGGGGCTGACCTGCTCGCGTTAGGCACCAGGTCCAGCTTCGCCAGGCGTGGGTCGGTGACGGCGTGGTTGATGGTGGGTGGCAGAAATCCCATGGAGACACTCAGCGCGCTGGCGATGGCTCCGAAGCCGCTGGCCGCCCCCATCGTGTGGCCCAACATGGACTTGATGGAACTGATCGGTGGCGGGTTCTCGCCGAAGACGTCGAACACCGCCTGAGATTCCACCAGGTCATTGGTCACAGTGCCGGTGCCGTGCGCACAGATGTAGTCGATCTGCTCCGGTGCCACGCCCGCTCGACGATGGGCCTCACGCATGCACCGGGCGATGCTGTCTCCGTCCGGAGCCGTAGGATGCTTCGCGTCGCAGGTCATGGCATAGCCCAGGACTTCGGCGTAGACGCGTGCGCCACGTGCCTCCGCGTGCTCGAAGGACTCCAGGACTAGCGCGGCTCCGCCCTCGCCGGGCAGCATGCCGTCCCGGTCCCTGTCGAACGGACGGCACACCTCTGCGGCCACGGCCCCGAGCCTGTGGAATCCCGCGTGGGTGAAGCGGTTGACCGAATCGGCGCCCCCGGCCACCGCCACGTCTGCTTGGCCCATGCTCAGCATGTCGTAGGCATAGCCGAGCGCGTAATTGCTCGCGGCGCAGGCGGTGCCGATGGTCATCGCCTCGCCTCGCGTGCCCAGCTCTCGCGCTGCCGCCAGTGCGAGCTTCGACGCCGGTGCCTGTGCGGCGGTCAGCGGGTCGGGCGGCCCCCAGCCGTTGTGGAGCCAGTTCTCTGTCATGTCTACGAGGGCAGGGATCTCACCGAAGGTCGTTCCGACGACGACAGCGGTCTCCGTGTCCGCCACGTCCAGCTCGGCGTCGTCGACGGCCAGGCGCACGGCAGTTGCGGCCAACAACGAGGTACGGCCCCAGTGGCCGTCGTCCGGTCGCAGCCGTCGAAGATGACGCGACGGCTCGAAATCAGCTATCTCACCCCCGTGGATATGGTGGAATCCGGTGGTGTCGAAGCTCTTGACCGGGGATGTTCCGCACTTGCCGTGGCGGACCGACGAGCTGAACTCCCCTATCCCGATGCCGATGTTCGACACGGGGCCCATGCCTGTTATGACGACTCGGCGGCGCATCAGGTCACCAACCGGCGCTCTCGGCGACGGCCTCGTAGGCGGTCTGCAGGCTGGTCATCAGTCGAGGCATTTGCGACTCGTCGATGGCGATGTCGAAGCGCATTTCGAGCTGGCTCACGAGCTCGATGGCGAGAAGCGAGTCCGCTTCTAGGTCGGTGATGAAGGAGCCGGCGCGTTCGACGTCTTCCGGTTCCACGGAGAAGACATCCGCAGCGATGTCCCGGATCGTGGCGATTCGCAGCGCGGTCTCGTCGCTGACGATCTCTGTCATGGATTCCATCCTTTTCTGGTGAACGATGTCTTCCCGGTGACGAGGTGATCGGGAGTTGCCGTCAGAGGGCGAGGCCCCCGTCGACGCGCAGAATGGAGCCAGTGATATACGAGGCGCGCTGGGAGCAGAGGAAGCAGACCGCCTCGGCCACATGATGCGCAGTGCCGAATCGACCGAGCGAGATACGCTCCGACGCCGCTTTGCGGGCCGTGGCGGGGAGCGTTGATGTCATGTCCGTCTCGATGAGGCCGGGAGCGACCACATTGACCCGGACGCCATAGGGCCCGGCCTCTTTGCTGAGGGACAGAGCGAGCCCGTGCAGACCGGATTTCGAGGCGGCATAATTGGCCTGCCCGCGGTTGCCGCTGAAGGCGGAAACCGAAGACATGAGCACGATCGATCCTCTTCGGTTCTTCATCATCGGTGTGATGACGCCGCGTGCCAGATGGAACGCGCCGTCGAGGTTCGTACGCAGAACCGTGGACCATTCGTCGGGCCGCATCAGCGCCACGCTACGATCCTGGGTTACTCCCGCGCATGCCACGGCGGCTGTCGGCGGCCCGAGGGCTTCCTGGGCAGCCGCCACGAAGTCGCGGACGGAGTCGTGGTCGGCGACATCGACAGCCTCACTGTAGACACTACGTCCCTCGGCCTCGATCAGTTGGGCGGTCTTCTCGGCCTCGGACCCGGCACTGCGATAGCAGAACCCGATGTCGTAGCCGTCCTGTGCCAGGGCGACGGCGACGGCCCGGCCGATGCCGCGGGATCCCCCCGTGACAATAGCGGTGCCCTTGGTCTCGCTCATCTACGCCTCCTTCGGTTCGTCGGGGCTGTCAGACGCGCCGCGGAGTTCACGCATCGTGCGTGGCCAGGCGTGGGTGGCGGCCATGTCCAGCAGCCCCAGATAGTCGTTTGCGAGGCGCCTGGCCGTGTCCGTGGAGAACAACGCGGAGTTGTACTTGAGTTTTCCGGTGACTATGTCTTCGTGTCGGAAGACCTCCAGCGTGAGATCGTCCTGCCCGAGCTGTTGCGAAACGTAGAACACAGACACCTCCAGGCCGGCATGTACGAAGCGCATATCGCTCAGGGACGCGGAGTAGAAAGAGTCCGTCTGGTTCGACGTGTTCGTCGTGATCAGAGCCTGGAGAAGGCCCGTCCGGGCCGGGTCGGGCCTGAGGCGGAGGTCACGTGAAATAAGTGCGAGTGGGTATTCGCGATGCCTCAGTGCGCGCCACAGCTTGTCGGACGTGCGGTGAAGTACCGTTTCGAACGAGTCATTCGGATCAATGGAGACTCGAAAAGGGAGGGTGTTGATGAGACATCCAAAAGATTCTCTGAAGGCTCGGCTGGTCCGCAGGCTCACCGGATAACCGATCACGAAATCTGTCTGGCCCCCGTGCCTATACAGCAGCGCTTGGAACACGCACATGAAGTAGGTGAACTCCGTGACACCTCGCCCCTTGGTATCCTCTTTGAGCCGGGCGGCCAGTTCGGTGGGAAGCGTGAAGGGAATTTCTGAGCCTCGGTACTCGTAAACGGCGGGACGGGGCAGATCCGTCAGAAGGTCCACTCCCGTATCGATGCCGTCTAGCTCGCGCTGCCAGTATGTGCGCGCAGCCGCCGCTTCAGAAGAGGCAAGATACGTCCGCTCTCGTCCCACGAGCGCCTCGAAGTCATTGCCGCCCGCCGCGTCGGCGCAGTCGGCGTCGGACAGTCGGGCGGAGTATGCCGTCAGGACGTCCCGAAATACCAGTCGCTGTGTGACATCGTCTGTTGCTATGTGGTGCGCGACTATGAGCAAGATGTCCGGGGCGCTGGATCCTCTGCGCAGGAGGGTGGCCCGCAGAGGCGTTTCGTGGACGAGATCGAATGGCCTTTCTGCCAGCTCCCGGGCGAAGTTGCGCAGTGCCTCTTCACTCATGTCGGGGACGTTCAGGACATCCAGCGCACCGGTCGGCCGCAATGCTGGGAGCGGAAATCGGCGCACGGATCCGCCGAGGGTTCGGAACACGGAACGGAAGATTTCATGGCGGGCTACAATGGCCTCGATCGCCGATGTCAGAATGGTGATGTCCGCTGGGAAATGCAGATTAAAAGCGCCCGCTACATTGTATGAACCGCTATCCGGTCTTACCTGTTGCAGAAACCACATTGCCTCCTGCCCCGTAGTGATTGGATGGCCGTGGGGCGGTGCGATGCTTCGTTGGTCCGCTGGCAGCTTCATCACCATTCCGTTCATTTCTCCCGTGCGAGCCATCGACATCAGTAGGCCAGCGTGGCTTGGGAATCTCCAGGAATGGGACCGGCAACTGTGTTGCCTGTCTTTGCCTGTCAGACTGCTCCGATCGAGCTGCCGCCGAGTTGCCTGTACCGATCTCCGAGGCGTGCTTATGCTGCTGCGGGACTGCGGAACCCAAAGTGGGTCGATGGCACCCCGTACCGCTCTCAATCTGCCTTTCACGGAGACGCCCGGCCTGAGACGCGCCGCGTCGAAGGCTGTTCACAAGAACGATCTGCCCCGCACTGGTGGCTTTCCGCCGTGCGGAGAACGAGCCGCGCATCCGCTGGGTGACGGACCGGTGTCCCGGAGCCCACCGACGCCCCTTGCGCTCCGACAAGGAGGAGCCCCGAGTGAGTGAACGTGTCATTGCCCCCGTTAGACGAGGCTTTCTCTGCCTCGACTCCCACCCGACGGGCTGCGCCCGGGCCGTGGACGACCTCTGGCGAGCCGCCGCCCCTGTCCCTCCCGTTCACGGACGGGAGGAGGGAGCCGTGGCGCTGGTCATCGGCTCGTCCGCGGGATACGGCCTGGCCGCCACCGTCGCGGGGCTCGCCCGGGCTGGGATCCGCGGCATCGGTGTCTGCTCGGAGCGAGCTGCGACCGACCGGAGAACCGCGTCGGCCGGCTGGTACCGCACCGCAGCCGTCGCCGAACTGGCCCGCCGCCACGGCCGGGACATGGTCTTCCTCAACGGTGATGGGTTCGGCGACGCCCTCAAGGAGCGGGTCGCCGATCTGCTCGACGAGCGATTCGGCGGTCGACTGGACTACCTCATCCACTCGGTGGCCGCGCCCAGACGGACCGACCCGGTGACCGGGAGCACGGAGGCATCGGTGCTCAAGCCGATCGGTGCACCCCACACCACGAAGACACTGCATTTCGCGGCGGATGGGCTGTTCGAGGTCAGGAAGACGACCTTGGAGCGGGCCGAGAGCGGTGAGACAGAGCGGACGGTTGCAATCATGGGTGGTGTGGACTGGGAACGCTGGGTCACTCACCTCCTCGACCGGAGGCTGTTGGCCGACGGCTTCACCACCACTGCGCTCTCGTATGTCGGCTCGCCCGTCACTGCGCCCGTCTACAGGCAGGGAACCATCGGAGCCGCGAAGATCCATGTGGAGAACACGGCGACGCGGTTGAACGAACGCCTGGAGAAGCTGGTGGGCGGCCGAGCCTTCGCCACGGTAAACGGTGTGGCCGTTACTCAGTCCTCCAACGCGATTCCCGGTATTGCTCTCTACCTGTTGCTGCTGCGCGGTGTGCTGGGCGAGGCCATGGTGCCGCCCATCGGTCAGATGTCACACCTGTGGGAGCGGATGACCGGTGGACGGCCGCTCGAGGTCGACAGCGAGGGCCGGGTGCGTGTCGACGCGTGGGAGCTGGACACCGAGGTACAGCGCGCCGTCGAGGAACGCTGGGCCTCCGTCACCACGGACAACCTCGCGGACCTCGCCGACCTCGACTGGTTCCGAGCCGAGGTCGAGCGGCTGTTCGGGTTCGGTATACCAGGGGTCGACTACACCGTGCCGGTCCGCACTGACGTTCCCTGGTCTATCCCGCCAGGTGCGTGACGCGCCGTCGCGCCGGCACGGTGCCGAAGCGCCGACGCGGACACGCGGGGCTTCGGCACTGCACAGGCGCGCGGTGCGGGGCTCCCGGGGAGGGCCGGAAACCCCGCACCGCGTGTCAGCACGCGTCGACGTTCACACCAGCACCGCGCCGCCACCCGTCCGACGGGGCCGGCTACGGCGGTTGTCCAAGTGGACGAACACCCGATGCAGCCAGCGATCGGTCCCGTCATAACGCGGTGTGAAGGCGCCGCGTCCGTGAACGACGAGACGGTTGTCCAGGAACACCATGTCCCCGGGCCGCAGCACGAGACCCGTACGGACGCTCATGAGTGCCACGCGCAGCCGCTCCATCGACACGGCCGCCGTCTCGTCCAGAGCAGTGGTGGCGTAGAAGTCTACGCAAATGTCTGGGTCGTCCGCATCGCCGCTCAGCAGCGGATGCGGAGCCGTGCGGTCCGCCGACCGGAACGAAGGGGGCGCGGCGGTCACGAAACGAGACTCGCGCAGGATAGCCCGGTCCTTGTCCTCCAGCAGCGGAAGGGCTTGGCGGATGGAAGCCACGTATGTGCCGACTCCTCCCTCATGCGCGGGGCGTAGGCACAAGAGACCCACAAAGTCAGGCCGATTGGGGTGGAACGCGTTCTCGGTGTGGAATTCGAGAGGCACGGATCCGCCGTTGCTCTGCGACCGGGACAGGGACCGGATGGGTACCACATTCTGCACCAGGGCACCCTGCTTCTCGTCGCGGTATGCGATGACCTCACCGAGTTGTTGGGCGAGCAGCACGGCGACCGTCGCGGGCGTCGTGGCCGCGCGTTCCACCGAATCGGGCGCATGCGGTGTGGGGGGCAGAACATTCGTCACGATGGGCAGATTGGTGACCGACAGGGTGCCAGCGCTTCCCGCGTCGTGCCGGTAGCGCCTGATCGCCTGGGTCAGCCGGGCGGGTAGCTGACAACTCGCCAGGCGCGCCTGTTCCTGCCATTCAGGGCTGTCCAACGGTGCGGCCCCGTTGTGTACGAAGCCTTGTGCGAGCGCCTCCACGGCGGATCGATCGTCATCGGTGAGCTGCACGCCGAGACTTCGGCCGGGACTGCGGGGCAGCGTGGAGTCCAAGGCGGCGGTCAAGTGCGCCACTCCTTCCCAGGAATCTCATGTCATGCGTGGTGATGAAACAGGCAAGCAGGAGTTTTTGCATCCCTTTGATTTCTTATAGATCATCACAGGAGCCCCATGGTGTTCCAGGAATCCGAATCGGCAATTCCGGGCAGAGGCAGTTGCCGGTCCGGCTGCCTGGTTTCCGGCGGGGGAAAACGCCAGGATCTCCAGCAGACCGTCGAGCGTGACCAGAGATACGGTCCTGGCTGCCTACCATGCCCCATACCTGGCTGCGAGGTGGAATGACCGAGCGGGACGCCCTGGAAACGATGACCGACGCCACCAGGCTTTCCTGTCATACGATCGAGCGCCTGATGTGCGAGATTTGGAGTGATTATTTAGGCTGCCCTGTTTCCCCTGATGACGACTATTACGACCTAGGCGGAGATTCCCTCACGATTGTCGATATCGTGGTTGCCGCGCGAGGGCGTGGAATTCCGTTGCGCAGCTCGGTGGCGTTGCACCACGCAACGCCGGCCCGTCTCGCGGAAAGCCTGACCATCGGCCGCGATGCCTTGTGGAGCCCCACCCCGAGCGGGCTTCCAGCCCTCCTGCCGACCACGGCGAACGGTGCGCTCCCGCACGCCCCCGCCTGGACCCCGGCGGACTCCCGGCCGGTGCCGGTCGTCGGCGGCAGCGCCGAACCCCTTTACATCGTGCACTCCGACAATCACGTCCAGCTAGAGAGGGAAGTGGTGGCGGGTTGGGAAAGCCCGCGCCCGGTGCGGGCCCTGACATTGCCGGGCGGACGAGGTCGGATACCGCCGTACGACGGCATCGGCGATATCGCTGACCGCTTTGTCACGGCTCTGCGAGAAGACCAGAGGGCCGGCGCGTACCGGCTCGTGGGGTTCGGCCAGGGCGCGGTCGTAGCGTTCGAAACGGCGTGCCGCCTTCGAACCGGTGGCGACGTCGTTGAGTTCCTGGCCATGATCGACCCACCACCAGTCGGGTCCGCCGCCGGACGGCCCCGGGGTCTCGACGAGTTGCTGACGGAACGCCTGTCCCTGCTCGCACGGCGCTTCGGTCTCAATGGTGCCGAGAGCCTTGAGGCGGCCCATGCGGGCATGCGCGAGGCTGGATGGTACGACAACCAGGCGGAACCGCGGGACTTGCCCCGCTTGCAGCTCGCCTGGGCAGAACTCGCGCACGCCCTATTCGACTACGAACCGACCGACTACGCCGGCCCGGTGCTCCTCGTCCAGGACGCCATGCACTTGTCGGCGACGGAACAGACCTGGCGGCACGCCGTGAAGGACCTGCGCATACTCCCGCTCGACCACGGCATCGCGTCACCTCGGGCCGTCCTGCGAGACCCGTGCCTGGCGCAGGAGTTGCGAGAGGCACTTATCACATGAGCGAGATACGAACAGCACCGCCTCAGGGACGGCCGGTTTCGAACCGTTGGCTCGCCCGCCCTCGAAGGCCTGCGGACCCGAGGCTGCGGATGATCTGTTTCCCCCATGTGGGAGCCGGGGGAGCGGCCTTCAACGGCTGGCTAGACCGACTTCCGGACGACGTCGAGTTGTGCGCCGTGCGCCTACCCGGTCGAGAGAACCGCATGACCGAACCGCTGTGCCACGACTGGCGAACGCTCCTCGCGGACATTGAGCAGGCGGTGGCTCCTCTGCTCGACCTGCCGTTCGTCCTGGTGGGCCACTGCTCCGGCAGCGTCCTGGCTTACGAACTCGCGCGCCGCCTGCAGGCGGCGGAGAGCCCCACGCCGACCATGCTCGTCCTGTCCTCGACGGAGGGGCCGGCGTTGCGCAGGATCGACGACCCACTGCATCTGCTGCCGACCCGGGAACTGCTAACCCGGGTGGTCGAGTTCGGTGGCACAGCCCAGCAGATCCTCGACGACCCGGACCTCATGACGATGTTCGAGCGCATCCTGCGGGCCGACTACCAGGTGGTCGAGCTGCTCGAGTACTCCTCGGGGCCACCGCTGGACGTGCCCATCACCGTCGTCGGCGGACGCCACGACAGGTTCGTGAGTCATGCGGCCATGGCGGCCTGGGCCACCGAGACCACAAAGGAGTTCTCGCTACATCTGCTCGACGCCGGCCACTACATCCTGAACGACGCCGGTCAGCTCGTCGCGGACATCGTGCGTGGCCTTATGGAAGGGGGGACACGACCGTGAACGACACCCCTTACGTCACACTGCCCACAGCATGGCGGTCGCGCGGGGGCTCGCCCTCGACTGGCAGCGAGACAGTGCTTCCGTACGGCGACCTGCTCGGGGCGCTCGACGCGTGCGCCGCCCTTGTCGGCACACGACTCTACGCCGTGCTGTCGGCCGCCCACGTCAAGGTGCTGAGCACACTCACCGAGGAACGGGTGCTGCGCACCGAGGTCGTCCGGTCCCCGTCGTCCGTGGACGACCTCCGCGTGGACCCGAGCGCCTCGGCCACCTGGCGGGAGCTGACCGCCCAGGTGTCGCGAGCCTCGCGTGGTACGGCTGCGTCCGATGACAGCGTGAGTCGCGGGGTCCTTCACCCCGAGCGTGTGCTCTTCGCCGTCGATGCCGATGCGTCGCGGTACGCCACCGAGCGCTTCGCGGCCGGGCCCTATGGACTGCTCGTGACCGTGCGAGACGACAACCTGGTTCTGCGCGCGGACGGTGCCGCGATGACGGCCCACCGCCTTGAACGGCTCGCGTCGATGTACCGCCGTGTGCTGGAGGAGATGGCGGCAGGAGCCGACGGGGACGCACGGGGCGCATACCTGCCGGAGGCCGAACTGCGCCGAGTGAGCGAGTGGAGCACCGGTCCCGTGATCGACCGTGGGTCGGTCACTGTCGTCGACCTCTTCCAGGACCAGGTCGCCAGGACGCCGGATGCGACGGCTGTCCGAGTGTCCGGGAAGTGCCTGACCTATCGCGAGCTCGACCGGCGGTCGCTGCGGATCGCCCGTCACCTGATCGGGCTCGGCGCCGGGCGGCAGGCCCCCGTGGGCGTGTGCCTGAGACGCTCGGCCGACCTGCTGCCAGCTCTGCTCGGCGTGTGGAGGGCGGGCGCACCGTATCTTCCCCTGGACGCGGACTTGCCCGTGGAGCGGCTGCGTAGGCAGATCGACATCTCCCAATGCCGCATGGTGGTCACGAGTTCGGAGCACGCGCCCCTCCTCGGCGCCTCCGACGAGCTCGTTCTGCTGGACGAACAGCGGGAGGAGATCGACGCGTTGCCCGCGACGCCGATACCTCTCCGGACCGGCCCGACCCATCCGGCCTACGTCATGTACACCTCTGGTTCCACAGGGATGCCCAAGGGGGTGATGGTCCATCACGGCGGACTCGCCAACTACCTGCTGTGGGCCGCGGAGGAGTACGCAGCACGAGGAGAGGGCGGCTCGCCGTACTTCACCTCGATCTCCTTTGACCTCGGCATCCCGAGTCTGTTCGCCCCGCTCCTGACTGGCCAGCCGGTAGTTCTGCTCCCCGATCCGCTGCCGACCGAGGACTTCGGCGCTGCTCTGTCGGCTAGGGCCCCCTACAGCTTCGTCAAGCTGACTCCGGGCCATCTGAATCTGCTCAGTGTGGATCTCGACGCCTCGCAGGCACGTGATCTCGCCGGACTCGTCATCGCCGCGGGCGACGCGTTCCCCGGAGCGCTAGCCCAGCGTTGGAACGATCTCGCGGGGCCGGACGGCACGCCCGTAGCGACAGAGTACGGGCCCACTGAGATAACGGTCGGGAACTCGGGGCAGCGGATCGTCGACCCGGACGTCGCGGGGCTCACTCCACTCGGGGCGCCCATCCCCAACACCTCGATGTATGTGCTGACGGAGCGTCTGGAGCCGGTTCCGGAAGGCGTCCCCGGCGAGGTCTATGTCGGCGGGGCCGGCGTGTCCTGCGGGTACCTGGGCGATTCCGCACTGACCGCGGAGCGTTTCCTCCCGGACCCGTGGGGTCCTGCCGGTGCACGCCTATACCGCACCGGGGACCGCGCGCGCTGGCGTTCGGGTGAGTTGGAGTTCCTCGGCCGCGTGGATCACCAGGTCAAGATCCGGGGGCATCGGGTGGAGCCAGGCGAGGTCAGGGAGACCCTTCGGCGGCACCCCGACGTCGCTGAGGCAGTGGTGGTGTCGTATGAGCGGCCGCCCCGGCCGACACGTCTCGCGGCGTTCGTCGTCACGGTCCCCGGGCGGGTCCTTGACGCACGCCGCCTGCGCTCAGCCCTGGCGGAGGAACTGCCCTCATACATGATCCCGTCGGACATCGTCGCCATCGACGACGTACCCCTGACCACCAACGGAAAGGTCGACATCCGCCTGCTGGCGGACATGGTGTGAGGCGCGCGGCGGTGGCGCCGACCGTGTGATCCCACCGACCCGCATGGTGCCGAAGTCGGCATCGGCCGAAACCAGGACAGCCCGCCCCCGGACATGGCGGAGCGGTGAGGGCCGGGCATACGGAAGCTCGAAAGGACAGAAAGGTGGAACCGGTGAGTGAGACGGCCGAGGGCCAGGCTTACCAGGTCGTGGTCAACCATGAGGAGCAGTACTCGATCTGGGAGACCGGGCGCGTGCTGCCGGACGGCTGGCGCGCGGAGGGATTCCGCGGAAGCAAGGAGCGCTGCCTGTCCCACATCGCCGAGGTGTGGACGGATCTGCGGCCCCTGAGTGCGCGCACCGATGTGATGTCGACGGCGACCGGCCAGGACGCTCCATGACCTCGCCGCTCTCCAGGCTGTTCCTGGAGCAGGCACGAAGGTGCCCGGACGCGCCGGCGGTGATCTCGGAACACGAAGTGGTGACCTACGGTGAGCTGGCGAGGTCGGCACGCCGGATCGCTGGGGCCCTGGCTGCCCGTGGTGTGGGCAGGGAGTCGATCGTCGGCGTGCTCATCGCCCCCGGTCCCGATCTGGTCGCCGCGCTCCTCGGTGTCTGGTTGGCCGGCGGATGCTACCTGCCGCTCGACCCGCTGGCGCCGGCGAAGCGCCTCGACCAGGTCCTCGCGCTGGCCGACGCCGCACTCGTCATCGCGGACGAGCGGTGGTCGCCGCGGCGGGCCGACCCGGGTCGGGACATACCCCTCTGCCGCGTGGCAGAGCTCACCGCGGGCGACTTTGCGGAGCCGGCCCACATGCCGTCGCAGCCCCGTCAGGCCGCGTACATGATCTTCACCTCCGGATCCACGGGCACGCCTAAGGGCGTGGTCATCGAGCACCAAGGTCTTGCGAACACCGTGCTCTGGCGCGTCGGCGCCTTGGAGTTGTCCCCCGCGGACCGGGTGCTGCAGAAGACTCCGCTGACCTTCGACGCGGCGCAATGGGAGATCTTCGCTCCGCTGGTCTGCGGGGCATCGGTGGCCTTCGGAAGGCCGGAGGCCGGCCGGGACGCCCGCGCGCTCGTCCAGTCGGTCCGTGAGCGGAGGGCCACCGTCGTCCAGGTCGTGCCGACGATGTTGCGGTTGCTTACGGCCGAGCCGGACCTCGCCGCATGCACGAGCCTTCGCGTGATCAGCTCCGGGGGAGAGCAGCTCCGGGCGGAACTCTGCCAACGCGTCCGACTGTGCCTCGATGTGGAGATCTGGAACACATACGGACCGACCGAGTGCTCTATCGAGGTCATGGCCACGCGCTTCGACCCCGCGCAGCACGACGGCCCCGTGCCCATCGGAAGACCCATCGCCGACTCCGGATATCTACTGACTCCCCCGGCCGATGGCGGAGGGGAGCACGAAGCGGTACACGAGCTGTACGTCCGCGGGCCGGGGGTCGGTCGGGGGTATTACGGCGACCCGGTGCGAACGGCACAGCGGTTTCTGCCGGATCCCTTGGGACCGCCTGGAGCGCGGGTGTACCGCACGGGGGACCTCGTGCGAGAACGGGCGGACGGAGCCCTGGAGTTCGTCGGCCGGGTTGACGCCCAGACCAAGATCAACGGTATTCGGATCGAGCCCGGTGAGGTCGAGGCGGCCCTCGAGGCCCATCAGGACGTGGTCGAGGCCGCAGTACGGACCGTCACCGACCCACAGGGCGTTAAGAAGCTCGCCGCGTGGGTGGTGGTCGTCCGCGCTGGCGCCCTCGACGAGCTGGTTCCCGGACTGCGCGACACCCTGCCGCCCGCGCTCGTCCCGGCGATCGTCACTGGCACTGAGGCCCTTCCCCGCACCAGCAGTGGCAAGACCGACTACGCCAGGCTGCCCGAGCCGGACTGGGCGGCGGGGGCCGAGCCGGACGCGCCGGGGACTCGGCTCACTGTCGAGGAACGCATCGTCCTCAGCACCTGGCGCGAGCTGCTGGGCGTGGACGAGGTCGGGCTCGACGACGACTTCTTCCGGCTCGGCGGACACTCCTTGATGATGACCCGTCTCGCCGCGCTCCTCGCCGAGACGTCGGGGCTCACACTTGAGTTCCGCGACCTGCTCTATGCCGCCACCGCACGCGAGCAGGCCCGACTGCTGTCCAACGCGGCACGGGAGCGACCGATCCCGAGGCTGCCCGAGGGAGCCCGCCTGCCCCTGTCGTACGGGCAGGAGCGCTTCTGGGTGCTCGACCGGATGAACCCCGGCAGCCGGGAGTACCTGCTGCCGTTGCTCATCCGGTTGCCGGTGGACGTGCCTTCGGCAACGGTCGAACAGGCTCTCGCCTGCCTCGTGGCGCGCCACGAGGCGCTGCGCACCCGCTGCGTGATGGACGCCGAAGGGCTGTCAGCCGTGGTGGAGCCTGCGGTCTCCCTGCTGCTGAACGTCCTGGAGACGCCCTCCGACGAGATCGACGAGATCCTCGCGGCGGAACTCGCGCTAGGTTTCGACCTGGGGGTGGCTCCTCTTTGCCGGGCCACCCTCGTACGTGGCGCAGGGCAGGAGCAACTGCTTCTTCTGATGCTCCACCACATCGTCTGCGACGGATGGTCGGCCGGACTGCTGGAGAGGGACCTAGCGGAGTTCGTCGACGCGATCGGATCGGGCCGTACGCCGAGGCTGCCGTCTCTCCCGCTGTCATACGCCGACGCGGTGGCGTGGCAGAGGGCGGAGCTGACCGACGAGGCGTGGTTCGAGGAGCTGGGCTACTGGAGCGAGACGCTCGCCGGGCTGCCGGCCCTCGAACCACCGGGCCGCACTCGGGGGCGACTGCGCAGCTCCGAAGGGGCGGCGGTCGACTTCTGCCTGCCCGCCGAAGTCGTCTCCGCGCTACTGGAGACCGGCCGTCGCGCCGGTGCTACACCCTTCGTGGTCTTCCTGACTCTGTGGACCGCAGTGGTGGCCCGTACTCATGACCAGTGGGACTTCGGAGTTGGAGCGCCGCACGCCCGCCGATCTCGGCCCGAACTGCACGACATCGTGGGGCTCTTCATCAACGTCGTCGTCATCCGCTCGCGGCTGACACCGCACATGACTTTCATGGAAGCGCTGGCCGCGGTCGAGCGAGTCTGCCGGGAGGGCTTCGTCCGTAGCGCTGTGCCATTCGAGGCCGTCGCCGAAGCCACGGCGCCCGAACGGGACCTATCCCGGACGCCGCTGTTCCAGACCATGGTCACCGTTGGTGACGACACGGTTGGCCAGCGCATGCGCGAAGAGGACCTGCCTCGGCTCCGACGGGTGTGGTCCACGGCCCGGACCGACCTGGCCCTCACCCTGTGGCCCTACGACGACGGCCGGTACGGCGGGGCCCTGGAATACGCGTCGGCGCTGTACGACGAAGCCGAGGCGACGGACCTGGTGACGGAACTGCGCACACTCGCCGAGCGATTCGCCACTGATCCCGAACTGCGCATCGGCGCGGACCAAGCGGAGGAGAAGGAACACCGTGGACATCGATCTGCCGTTCGAGCCCTCGTCCCATCTGGAGGAGATCCTACGCCTGGTGCGTGAGCTGCTCGGACGGGACGACGTCGGGTACGAGGACGACTTTATGGCGCACGGCGGCAATTCGCTCAAGGCAGCACGCCTGCTGTGGCACGTGCAGGACAGCTACGGCGTCGAGGTCCCGATGCGTGAGTTCTTCGACCGGCCCACAGCCGCCGGACTCGCGTATGCCGTCGAGCGGTTCGTGCCGCACGAGGCCGACGGTTCCCAGCACCACGACGGCTCGATGAAGGAGGACGCCTGATGGCGGAGCAGTCGGTCGCACCGCTCGGCGGCGCAGCGGAGAGGGAGCGGCCACAGACGATCACACGGCGGTCACGCCCGGTTCAGCGGGCCATCGGCCGGGCGGATCGCACACGGCCGATCCGGCTCTCCGCCGGTCAGCAGCAGATGTGGGTCCTGCACCAGCTCGACCCCGCGAGCCCGGCGTATGTCATGACATGGGCGCTGCGGTTGTCCGGATCGCTGGATACAGAGGCGCTGCGACAGGCCTGGGAACAGGTGGTGGAACGCCATGAGATCCTGCGTACGCGCTACGCCCAGGTCGGGGACGAGCCGGTGCAGATCATCGACCCGCCGAAACCCTTCGCACTACACTTCGTCGACCTCGGCCACGTACCGCTCTCGGCCCATGAGGAAAGGGTTCGGCAGATCGCCGAGTGGGAGGCGCGCAGACCGTTCGACCTGACAACGGAACACTCCCTTCGCGTCACCCTCATCGCACTCGCCGCTGACCTGCACGTACTGGTGATCCACCTGCATCACATCGCTGGTGACGCCCTGTCCTACCAGCATCTCGCGGCAGAGCTCGGCACGGTCTACACGGCACGGGTCGACCACCGGCCCCCCGGGCTGCCCGACGTTACCGTCCAGTACGCCGATTACGCCGCCTGGGAGCTGGCTGGCTCGCAGGACGGATCACTGCGCCCGCATCTGGAGTACTGGAGCCGCACTCTGAGCGGCCTCCAGGAATTGCCCCTGCCGCTGGACCGGCCCCGGCAGGCGCTCGCGGACTGGCGCGGCGGGACCGTCGACGTCGTGTTCGAGGCCGACGCGGCCGACGGGGTCCGCGCCCTGGCGTCCGCGCACCGGGCGTCTCTCGCCATGGTGCTGCTGGCGGCTTACCAGGCCTTGCTCGCGGGCATCTCACAGGCCGAGGACGTGGCGGTCGGGCTACCGGTCAGCGCCCGGACGCGGCCGGAACTGGACGAGCTGATCGGCTACACGATCAACAGCATCGTCGTTCGGGCACAACACCACGAGGGCGACACCTTCGCGCAACTGCTGGCCCAGGTGAGGGAGCGTTTCCTGGACGCCTTCGACCATCGCGCCGCGCCGTTCAAGTGGGTGGTCGACGAGGCGGACGTGGTGCGCGGCACCACCCGCAATCCGCTGTTCCAGGTCTGCTTCAACGTCAACGCCTCGGCAGAGGACACGCTCCGCCTTCCGGGCCTGGTCGTCGAGCCGCTGCCCCTCACCGGCACGAGGCCGGCCAAGTTCGATCTCACCCTTCATGTCCAGGAGGCGGCCGACCGAAGGCTGTTCACACAATTCGAGTTTGCCACCGAGGTGATCGACGAGGACACGGCACGGGGATGGGCCGGGTACTTCGGGGAATTGCTGGAGGCGGTCGTCCGTGACCCGCAAGAGTCGCTGGCGAAACTGCACGACCGGCTCCGGGAGCGGTGGTGCCGGCCCGCGCAGGACGGCGTGGACACCGCGAGCCGCGCCATGGCACCCACCTTGGTCTCCGACGACGCCCGGGCTCTTCTCCTCGATCGGATCCGCCATGTGTGGTGCGACGTGCTGGGCCTCGAAGGCGCGGACGACCGGGACAACTTCTTCGACGTCGGCGGCCACTCACTGCGCGCCATCGAAATGGCCGGCCGGTTGCAGGCTGAGGGCCTGGACGTCTCGTCCGCCGACGTCTTCGCCCATCAGACCATCGAAGAGCTGGCCGACCTGTGCGCGGCCGCCCGCGCGGGCCACGCGGACCTGGCGGAGGCGGCGCCTCCCTCGCCCGTCGAACCGTATGCCCTGCTGAGCCGCGAGGATCGTGACGCGCTGCCGCCGGGGCTGGTGGACGCCTACCCCATGACCGCGATGCAACTGGGCATGCTCGCGGAAATGCGGTCCCGGCCGGACGTGAACACATATCAGGACACGACTTCCTACCGGGTGCGCGCCAACGGAGACTTCGATGCGGCGGCGCTGCAGCAGGCTGCCCAACTGGTGGTCGACCGCCACGAAGTCCTCCGGACCAGTTTCGACCTGAACAGCTACTCCGTTCCTCTACAGCTGGTGCACGCGGAAGCGCCGATCACCGTGGGGCTGACCGAACACGGCCTCCTAGGAGCGGAGGGCTGGGATCCCCGCGTGCGTGCCCACGCCGTCGTGGAGCGCCAGTTCCTCATGGACATCTCGACTGCACCGCTGATTCGGCTGCATGCCCACACCGCCAAGGACTCAGCCGACTGGTGGCTGACGATCGCGGAGTGCCACCCGATCCTCGAAGGGTGGAGCTTCCACAGCATGCTGATGGAGATCCTCGTCGCCTACGAGGACATCCGGGCCGGACGCGTGGCCGCGGAGCCGGAGGCGGCGCCGTTCCGGTTCGCCGACTACGTGGCGGCCGAACTCGCGACAGTGCGCTCGACCGAGCACCGCGCCTACTGGCGCGCGGCGGTCGAAGGCCTTTCCGACGTCGCTCTGCCGACGGCGTGGCAGGACAGAGCGGAGTCTCCACGCGAGCGCTACTTCACCACGCTCGACTTCCAGGATCTGGAGGCCGATCTCCGTCGACTCGCCTCGGAGACGCGCACATCGATGAAGGCGGTCCTGTTGGCCGCCCATATGAAGATCATGAGCATGATCGCCGGCGAGGAGAGGTTCTTCACTGGGCTCGTCTGTGACACACGCCCGGAAGTGCCCGGTGCGAACCGAGTACTCGGGAACTACCTCAACACCGTGCCCTTCGCCATGCCCGTCGGCGCCCGCACATGGGGTGCCCTCGTTACGGCGGTGTACCACGGGCTGACCGACCTCTGGCCGCACCGGGGCCTACCGATCCACATCATCCAGCGTGAGTGCGGCCAGGGCAGCCGTTTGCTGGAGGTGTTCTTCAACTACCTGGACTTCCATCAGGTGGACAAGAACCTCGTTGACTGGGCGCAGACCTTCAACGACAGCGAGAACGAGTTCGCCCTACACGTCTACACGATCAGTGGGCACCTGAGACTTAACACCACCAGTCACTCCCTCGGCAGAGAGGCGGGCCAGAGGCTGGCCGCCCTCTACCGGAGCGTGCTGGAGGAGATGGCCCGTGGGCCGGAGGGCGACACCGACTGGGTCTGCCGTCCGCCCCTGGAAACGGGTCGAGCGCACTCCCTGGCCGTCGCCGCCCGTGATCGAGGCGGCGTCGAGCGGACGGTGCCCGAGGCGTTCGCCGCCCTGGTCCGCGAGCATCCGGACGCCGTCGCAGTACTCCGCGGTGCGGAGTCGTTGACCTACGCGCAGCTCGACGCGTGGGCAGAACGGATCGCCGGGCGGCTGCGGCAGTCCGGAGTCGCGGCGGGTGACTTGGTCGCGGTGGTTCCCCGGCACGACACCGGAACGCTCGCCGCGCTGCTGGCCGTCTGGAAGGCAGGCGCCGCCTTTGCCCCCTGGGAGCCGGCAGGGGGCGGCGACGACATGCCCGGACCGGGCTGGTCCTCGGCGCTGTCGGCGGTGATCGTGCCGTCGGCAGGGGACGCCGAAGGCGCCGCACTCGGCCGCGTGCCAGTGCTCGTATCGAGGGACGGCAAGGAGGGCCTCGGCGGGGAGGACCCACTGGGAACACTGCCGCACACCGCAGGGCGCGAAGCCCCGCGCCTGTCGGTGGACACGGCCTGTGTGGTGCGTACCGCCGGAAACGCCGACGCGGGCTGGGCGGTGTTCTCTCACCAGGCACTGGCGCACGGGCTGTCGAGCGCACGGGCCGGACTGGAAGCGCGGGGCATATCGGCACTGGCCGGGTCCGCATGGCTGTCCATGACGGCATTGCCGGCCTGGTGCGCGCTGAACGAACTGCTGCTGCCGATCATGTGTGCGGGCTCGGCGGTCCTCACCGCCTCGTCTCTGCCGGACGCGGTCGCCGAGATCAGGGATCTCGTCACCGCCGGGACCGTGACACATATGCGGACGACGACGCTCGCGGCGGAGCACGTCTTTCCCGACGGATCTGCTGCCGCCGGGGTCACCGCACTCGCGGACAGTCTCTGCGACGGAGACGGGCAGGACGACGGGCGGAGGACCGCCTCGTCCAGCCTGAGCGTACGGCTGATCCCGGCCGACTCGGTCGACACGCTGCCCGGATGGCTGACATTGCACGGCAGGCCGCTCCCCGGACGCACGCTGCGCGTCCTCGACACCCGGTTGCGCCCTGTGCCCCTCGGGGTCGTCGGCGAGCTCTGTGTGGGAGGTGCGGGGCTCGCGGACGCTCTCTTCGGTGATCCAGCCGGAACGGCCGAGGCCTTCATCCCGGACCCCTTCGGCACTCCCGGGGCGAGGCTATTCCGCACGGGGCTGCTCGCGCGGTTCGCAGCCGACGGGACGTTGGAGTATGTGGGGCCGATCGAGCGGTCGACGCACCACGACGAGACACCAGCCGAGGTGTACCGCACCCGGGACCTGCTCGATGCCCTGCCCTCGGTGCGGGACAGCCGGGTACTGCTGCGGCCCGACTCCGAGCTGGGGCGGCCCCGGACCATCGGCTACGTCCGCGTCGCCCCGGGGGCCCGGTTCGCCGCCGACGAGCTAAGCAGGAGCCTGGCAGAACGAGGAATGCCGCGGCACTTGATCCCGGAGACGCTGGTGAAGGTGGAGGGCTGGCCGTTGGCAGCCTGCGGGGGCGTCGCCCTAGACCGACTCCCCGAACCGGAGCCCGTCGAGGACGTGACCGCAGTACCGGGCACACCGTGGGACGAGCAGTTCGAGGAGCTGATCCAGGAGGCCTTGTCCTCGGTGTACTCCGATCCCTCCGCGACGGCCGTGACACCCGATCTGCCGCTTTCCGATGCGGGACTCACCTCACTGGCCATGGTGCGTCTGTTGGTGTCCCTCGAGAACGCCTACGACATCACCATCCCCGACGAGGTGGTCCTCCTCGACGCGTTCCGGACGCCCAGGACTCTGTGGGAGGAGATTTCACAGCTCCGTAAACAGGTGCTGAGCGTGCCCGAGGAGTGAATCGAGCACGGCGTCGCCATTCGGCTGTGGCCGATTCAGAGTTTCGGCGACAAGGTTTGCCATTCATTACCCGTCGTTAGGGGGATTTCGTGCGTAGCAGTGTCATCGTGCCCATATTCCAGTCCAGATCGGTCCTATCGCTGTTCCTGGAGTCGATGCGCCGGACCATCGAGCCGGACACGCAATTGATCATGGTCAACGATGGTTCCGGAACAGAAGTGGGCGAACTGATCGAGGAGTTCGCCCGTACGATCAAAGCAGAGCAGGCTGGCGCGGTCACGGTGACGACCGTGCACAACCAGAATCCCCGTGGATGCGGCCAAGCGCTCAACCAAGGCCTCGCCATCACCGAGGGCGACAACATCTTCTTCGTCGACTCGGACCTGATTCTGGAACCAGGTTGGCAGGCCGGAATGCTGCGGACCCTAAGTGAAAATCCCGAGGCGGGAATGACCGCGGGGGTTCTGCTCTACCCCCAGACCGGCGGTGTGCAGCACTGTGGCATCTCCTTTGGCGAAACACTCGGCAGACACCTCTACCTCAACGCCAGAGTCACTGATCTGCCGGACTCCCCGTATGCGGTCCCGCTGGCCGCTTTCGCGTTGTTCGCCATGACCCGGCAGGTCAGGGACGCGGTGGGGCAGCTGGACGAGCGGTACTTCAACGGATACGAGGACTTCGACTACCAGATGCGGGCGAGAATGCTCGGCTACCGCACAGTGATCGACCCGAAGGTGACCTCGTACCACTGGGAGCGGCGCAACGGCGTGCACCGGGCAGGCAACCGCAAGACCAACCTGGCGCGCTTCTGGAGGTCCTGGGGCGCGTACATCGAGAACGACATCACGCCACGATTGCTCGACTCGCTGCGAGCCCGTACGGAGGACATCCACCACTACCTACCGCTGGACATGGCGGAGACGCGTACGGACGCGGCCGACTTCTGGCAGGCGCTGGCCGGCGCGTCGATGATCGACCGGAACTCCGTGCTCGACTACTCGTCAAAGGTCGAGGGCGAGCAGCCGATCCCTCTACCGCTGGTCCTGCCGACCGAACTGATCACCGGAACCCGGCCGCTGTTGATCCTCGTCGAAAACTTCGTCCGCCTGCTGGACAACCGGATGTGGCTCGCCCAGCGCCTGGCAACCGGGTCGGCAGACATCGTCATCGACCTGCATGGAAACAGCATGGGCCTCGCGGACCTGTACGCGAGCTGCTGGCCGGGAGTCAAAGTCCGGTGACGAACAACCCGACGACTTCCGCCTCCGACACGCCGAGCCTTGCCTGGCTCGCCGAGGTGGAAAAGGTCATCCCGGCCGGTTGCAGCACCTTGGCGAAGACACCGTATCGACTGCTTCCGGGGCGTGGCGCGATCGCGGCGCTGCACGCCAAGGATGCCGAATTCACCGACCTTGACGGCCGTGCCTGGCTGGACTGCGAGATGGCCATGGGCACCGTCACCTGGGGCCACGCGCGTCCCGAGGTCGAGGAAGCGGTGGTTGCGAGATTGCGGAGCGGGACGTCCTTTTCGGTTCCCGATCCGCTCGAACTGACGCTCGCGCAGCGCCTGCTGGCACGGTTCGGCGTCTACGAGTCGGTGAAGTTCGCCAAGAGCGGCGCCGACGCTGTGAGCGGTGCGGTCCGCATCGCCCGCGCGGTGACCGGACGGGATCTCGTGCTGGCGACCGAGTACCACGGATGGCACGACTGGGCTGCGCCGTCGCACTACTCGGTGCAGCCTGGCGAACTCGGCATCCCGCAGGCCGTGGCAGCTCTGACCCTTACGTCCCCGCCGGACGACCCGCAGCGCTTCCTCGACCTTGTGCGGGGGCACTCCGCGTCGATCGCCGCAGCGGTGCTGTGCCCAAATCGCTGGTCGGCCGACCACTTGCGCACCGTCGTGGAGGAAGCGCGGCGCCACGGCCTGGTGGTGGTGTTCGACGAGGTCACCTCCGGTATACGCATGGGCCGACGGGCGACCTGTGGTGAGGTTGACGTCTGGCCGGACCTGCTTTGCATCTCGAAGGGCATGGCCAACGGCCTGCCGCTCGCGGCGGTCCTCGGTGACCGACGGCTGGTGCTGCGCGGCGAGGACGTACGCATGAGCAACGCCCATTCCAGCGAGTCCCTGGCCCTGGCTGCCGCCTTGGCTTGCGAGGACCTGATGGACGCTGCGCCCATATGGCCCTCATGGCGCGCGAGGACCACGACCATGATGGCCGCCCTGCGTTCGCGAATTGCCGAGCTTGGGCTGGGTGGGCGAGTCGAGGTACGGGGGGACCACTCGAGCTTCTCCCTCGGAACACCCAGGGTGGCGGACTTCTGGACCGATCCGTTCCGCGCACACGTGCTGGCGACCCTCGCGGAACGGCAGATCTTCACCAAGGGCTACTTCGTCTTCTCGGACCGGCACACGCCAGCCCAGCTCGACGCAGTCGAGCGGGCCATCGACGCCGCCCTGACCAGCTACTGACCCCACGAACAAACGGAGGCCGGAAATGCGAGCACTCGTCTATGCAGGTAAGGGGCGGATGGACCTCGTCGAGGTCCAGGAGCCTGTCCTGCGGACCCCCAACGACGTGAAGGTGCAGATCGCCATGACGGGCATCTGCGGTACAGACCACAAGATCCTGGCGGGCAAGCTGGCGGTGGCTGAGGAGGGCACCGTGCTGGGGCACGAGGGTGTCGGCACGGTTGTCGAGGTCGGCAACGGAGTGACACACCTGGCGGTCGGCGACCGTGTCATCATCAACCCCACGCAATCGTGCGGCAACTGCCGCAACTGCCGGCTGGGTGCGTACTGCTATTGCTTTAACTTCGACGACCACCAAGTGGGCTTCACCCTTGCGGGCACCTTTGCCGAGTACTACGTCGGCAGCGCGCAGTATCTCTACCCGATTCCCGAAGGGATGAGCTGGCAGGTCGCGAGCCTGATCGAGCCGCTGGGCTGCTCGCTGAACAGCGTCCTTAAGTCGGGCCTGCAGCCGCACGAGTCCATCCTGGTGATCGGCTCCGGTGCCATCGGCCTGCTGTGCCAGAGCATCGCTCGCAGGCTGAGCCGGCTCACCGTGGCCACCGAGCCGAACGCGTACCGCCGCGACTTTGCTGCATCCGTGGCCAACTACGCACTGCACCCCGACGAGCTCACTCCGGAGACCGTGTCAGACCTCACGGACGGCAAGAAGTTCGACGTGGTGATCGACGCGGTCGGTAACCAGCTCGCCACCGCTATAGACGTCGTCGCCAAGGGCGGCCGGGTCGTGCCAATGGGCTACGACGACACCTACCGGGTCGAAGTGGAGCCCACCAAGCTCATCGACGACGGGCTGAGCATCATCGCAGCCGTCCCGCTGCACGATGCCATCGGCCCGGCCATCGACTTCGCCTCCGACATGCCGGAACTGGCGCAAATGGTGACCACCGAAGTCGACATGGCCAACTTCCGCGACGCCTTCGAGGCGACCATGGGCGTCGACCTGGCGAGCGGGCAGAAGGTCGACATCAAGGCTGTCAAGGCCGTGATCCGCTCATGAAGCGCAGGAGCTTCGTGGCGAACCTCCACCGCAATGCCCGGTACTGCATCTACACCGAACCGTTCTGGGCAATCTTCGGCACGGCAGCGCTCTACTACTCAACGCTGTACATGCAGAGCGTCGGCCTGAGCACGGTGGCCATTGGCGCCATCGTTTCGGCCAACCTGTACGTCGCGTTCATATTTCAGCTTGTGGCGGGCGCGGTGACCGACCGGATGGGCAGGCGCCGGGCCACCTTCTGGTTCGATGTCACCTCCTGGGTCATTCCCATGTTCGTGTGGGCGTTCAGCAACAACGTCTGGATGTTCCTCCTGGGCTACCTCCTCAACGCGTCGTCCAAGATCGTCAACGTGTCGTTCTGGTTGCTCGCGACGGAGGACAGCCCGGAAAAGGCCCGGCCACGCATCTTCGCCGCCATCAAGGTGGTGATCATGTTCGCGGGCTTGCTGGTGCCGATCGTCGGGTTCTTCATGGACCGCTATGGCACGGTCCCGACGCTGCGCGTGCTGTTCTTCGTCGGCGGGCTGGCCATGCTGCTGCACAACTGCCTGCGCCACCGGTACACCGTGGAGACACAGGCAGGCGTCGAGGCCATGGAACGCCATGCCGACACGCGCATGCTGCGGAGCGTGCTCGACAGCGGGAAGCTGCTCTGGGCGGCCGGGCGGCATGCGGTACTGCGCCGCCTGATTTTCATGTACATGTTGAGCTTCGTCGCCTTTCAGCTCAACATCTTCCTGGCCGTGTACCTGACGAAGAGCCTGGAATACAGCGCCCTAGTTGTGGGCACGGTGCCGGCGGTCGGCGCGATCACCGCGCTGTTCTCCTACGCCGTCGTCATGCCATGGGCATCCGATCGGTTCTCCGCGGGCGCGATGGCGCGGTGGTCACTTGTCACCAGTTGTCTCGGCTGGCTCTTGTTCCTGGAGCTCGGACCGGGGAACCTCCCTCTACTCCTCGTCTGCACCGTGTTCACCTCGGCGGGCCCGTTCCTCGTGGAGTCCTACCGCGACGCCATCGTGGTGGGCTGCGTCCACCCGGACGAGCGGGCCACTTTCTTCGCGGCTGTGCAGACCTTCACCGCCGTGGTGTCCATCCCGACCGGATATCTGGCAGCGGTGATCTTTGAAAGCCGACCGCTTCTCTTGTTCGGTGCGATCGCCTCGCTCTACGCGGTCGCCGCGATATGCACCCTCGGCAAGCACATGACCTACCAAGCGGACGCCCGGCTCATTTCGCAGCGTGGCCGACCGGACGCGGTGGCAACGCCGTGAGTGGCCAGGACCGGGCGCTGGTGTTCGACTTCGACGGGTTGATCGCCGACACCGAGGTGCTGTGGCTGGCGGTGCTCACGGAGCTCTACAGGTCGTTCTCCCAGGAGCTGCCGCGCGACAGGTATGTGGAGTCCATCGGCGGCACGCTCCACGACTTCAATCCGTTCGAGAACCTGGCCGCCAAGTGCGGGACGATCGGAGCAGCGGAGCTAGAGGACCGGGGCGAGCAACTGTTCCATACCTGGATGGAGTACGAGGCTCCGCTGCCGGGGGTCCGGCGGCTGGTAATCGCGGCGAAGCGGCGCGGCCTGGCGCTCGCCGTCGCATCGAGTTCCCGAGCGGCCTCCGTGATTCCCCACCTCCACCGGTTCGGGTTGCTCAACTTTTTCGACACGGTCGTCACTGCTGAGGACGCCGCCCGGACCAAGCCTGCGCCCGACCTCTACCTGCTCGCGGCGCGCCGGCTCGGGACGGCGCCGGCGCGAATGGTGGCCTTCGAGGACTCCAGCCGCGGGGTCCAGGCCGCGAAAGCGGCCGGTGCGTTCTGTGTAGCAGTGCCACACATCCTGACGCGGTCGCACGACTTCGGTGCCGCGGACCTACGTCTCGACTCTCTGGCTCTGTGCGACCTTGACGACCTGTTGATATTCAAACCGATCGAAGCGTGAGGTAAGACCATGGAATCTGTCAGCGTGTCGTCGCTGCCCTTCGAGCTGACCGCCGGGGGGCCGGCTGGAGCGCGGTGGAGTACCGACGGGACGACGGTTGAGATGGTCTCGGCGGAAAAGAGCGACTTGTTCATCGACCCGACCGCTGCGCCCGGCCAAGCATCAGCCGACCTGACCAGGCTGACTGGGGCGGTGACGGGGCCCTTCCAGCTGAGCGCGCGGGTCACCGTCGACTTCAAGAACCGGTTCGATGCGGGTGTCCTGGTGGTGTGGGTCAACGAGACGACGTGGCTCAAGCTCTGTTTCGAGTTCTCGCCAGGGGGCCGGGGAAGCGTCGTCTCAGTCGTGACGCGCAGCGTGTCCGATGACGCGAACTCGTGGGACGTGGTCGGCGAAACTGTCTACCTGCGCGTCTCCCGAATGAGGCACGCGTTCGCCCTGCACAGCTCGGCCGACGGCCGGACATGGCAGCTGGTGCGCGTGTGCACCCTCGGGGTGCCGATCGACGAACCGGTCGAGGTGGGCTTCCTCGCACAGTCGCCGAACGGTGCGGGATGCCGGGCAATTTTCGATGACGTTACCTTTACCGCTCTCGAGCTCTCCGACACCAGGGACGGCAGTTGACGAGCGGCATCTACAACTCGGTGTCGCCCACCCACCTTTGCAGCAGGAGACCACCCATTAGGAATAGGGCAGGCGCGTCTTCAAGAAGGGGCCCGATTTGAAATCAGTAGGAATCGGCATCGTCGGCTGCGGGAACGTTTTCGACATATACATGCGAGGACTTATATCCGACTCTCATGTACGCGTGGTGCGGTGCGCCGACATCGATCTCGCCCGAGCTCGTGAGGCGGCCGGCCGCCACAACATTCCAGCTCACGGAACAGTCGACGAGTTGCTCCAGGATCCCGGCGTCGAGGTGGTCGTCAACCTCACCCCGCCCACCGTTCACATGGAGGTTACCGAGGCGGCCCTAAAGGCGGGCAAACACGTCTACAGCGAGAAACCACTCGCCCTGGACCTCGACAGCGTGCGGAAGGCCATCGCCCTTGCAGGGACGACCGGCCGCCGGCTCGGTGCGGCTCCCGACACCTTCCTGGGCGGCGCCGCGCAGACCGCCCGCGCGGTACTGGACGAGGGACGGATCGGCGCCCCTGTGGCCGCGACCGCCTTCTTCGTACATCATCGTGCGGAATCCTGGCACCCAGATCCCACACATCTGTTCAAGCCGGGTGGCGGCCCCGTTCTCGACCTGGGGCCTTACTACATCAGCTTGCTGGTGAGCTGCCTCGGGCCGGTCGCCGAGGTTGCGAGCATGAGTCACACCGGCCAGAAGCGCCGCGTCGTCACGGCACCGAACCGCCGCGTGGAGGTTGTGGAGGCCGAGGTCGCAACGCACTCGGCTGCCTTGCTTCGCTTCGTCTCCGGAGCCGTCTGCGTCGTTCAGCTGAGTTTCGATGTCTGGGATGCCCACCTGCCCTTCGTCGAGATCTACGGGACGAAAGGGGCCATGTCGCTCGCGGATCCGAATGGGTACGACGGGGACGTCCTCATCAAAATGAAGGAGGGCACCTCTTGGGACCCAGTTTCGCCAGTCATGCCGCCGCAGGCCGCCCATGGCTCAGGCGATCAGTTCCGACGTGGGCTCGGCGTCGCAGACCTCGCGACCGCAATCCGAACCGGAGTGCCCCACAGCACTGGTCCCGATTTCGTCTATCACGTGTTGGAAGTCCTCCTCGCCATCGAGACGAGCGAGCGATCGGCTGCGGTCACCCAGATCGCCAGCCGGTGCGAGCGTCCCCGTTCCATGGCCAATACGGCCGCTCACGCATGAAGGGAAACAGAGGTCGATGGACAGCAGGTTGATATTCCCCGAGCGGGGCGTCGTTACGTTGCAGCCGCATCATGCCCACGATCCCAAACCAGACGAGGTCCGGGTCACCACCACGCTGAGCCTCATGTCCACCGGGACCGAGAACACGGTCTTCACTGGCGCGTTCTCTCCGACCAGCGTTTTCGCCGAGTACGGCGCCCTGCCGTTCTCACCCGGTTATGTCACGGTCGGTGTGGTGGACAGCGTCGGGGCAGAGGTGACGGATGTACAGGTGGGCACCCGGGTGTTCCACCGGGAAGGTCACGGGAGCCGCTTCACACTTCCCCGGTCACGCGTCACCCGCATCCCCGAAGAGGTCAGCGACGAGGAAGCCGTGTGGACGGGTATCGCCAAGATCGCTCTGCGTGCCGCGATCGCAGCCCCCTTCGCCCTCGCCCAGGACGTGGTGATCGTGGGTGGGGGGCCCATTGGCCAGATGACGGTGCGCTGGGCCGCCACGGCTGGCTGCAGAGAGATCACGGTGGTGTGCCCGTCCAACATACGGCTGGAGCACGCCCGGGCAGGTGGCGCCACGGCACTGATTCGCGCTCGCCTCGGCCATGACCGGCTCGAGGACGTTCTGGGAACTCGTCCTTCGCTCGTTGTCGACACCACCGGAAGCGCCGATGTGTTCGCCCATCTTCTGGGTCTCGCTGGTGACCATGCGACCGTCCTCCTGCTGGGGGAAACCGGGTATCCCGAGAAACAACATCTGACGTCCGACGTGATGACCAAGGGCCTCACCATCACCGCGGTGCATGACGATCACGAACGGCACGGCGGGACAAGTCCAGCCCTGCACCACCGCATTCTCGACCTCATGGCGCAAAAGAAGTTCAATTGCGCAGGTCTAATCAGTCACCGGTTCCCCGCAGGTCAGGCGGCGGAGGCATACCGGCTCGCCAACGAGCAGCGCGCGGAAACAATGGGAATAGCCTTCATGTGGTGATTCGGGTTCCGGTGTGCGCGTTGTCCCCTTCCTCGCCCACTCTTGGGTCGAGGTGGACGGTGAGCCCGTCGACCTCGACCCACGGCGGACGGGCCATCGCCGTAGACGAGGGGTCGGGCGGCCCCGGCGTTCCCGGCCGAGGTGCCGCCCACGCCGTCGGGCGGGGTGATGCCCAGCCATTCACGAATCGGTCGGTCTCTTCAAACAGTGGCTCGGCGCCCATTCAGGAGATGAAGAGGACAGCGGCGGCGAGCCAGCGGCTGGTCTTCTCAGCAGTACTACGCGGGCTTCCACCCCGCGCCCACCGCCTGCATGACCTTGGATCGCTCCAGGAAGACACGTCTGCTGGTGGCGTTCTGGGCGATGGCGAAGCCGAGGGCGAAGACCTTCTGGCGATCGAGGCCGTAGGAGATCATGCGGTCGTTCCACAGGCTCTGGTCGAACTGGTTGTGGACGGACTCGGAGTCGCTGCGGTAGGGGTAGAGCTGCTGGTGGGTGAGGGTGGACTCAGGTATCTGCTGAAGGTATTCGGCGCGGTGGAAGTCGCGTTCGGTGTCGCTCTTGAGTCTGCGGCCGGTAGCTGGATCCGTGCCCATGCGGTCAGCGGGGGTTGTGGTGATCCCGACCTGGACCCGGTACGGGTGGGCCCCACGGCGGCATGGGATGAGGAGCAGGTGGTACCAGCGTGACTTCGTACGGCCCTGCCGGCGTTCGAGGCGGCTAACAGGGACCGGTATCAGGGTGCTCGTACCGTCGTCGAGGAGGACTCGCTCGGCGATGCGACCCTGTTCGCACCACAGGTCGTGGCGGCAGCGCCCGAAGCGCAGGAGTTCGTAGGCGCGTGGTTTGACCGAGCCGTGCTGCTTGTTGATGACCAGCAGGCCGAGGCGGGCGAGGGTGTCGCGGTGGACACCGCGGAAGGCGCCGTCGTAGATGACGCCCATGCAGCCGGGAAGCAGACGGCTGAGCTGGGTGAAGGAGCGTACGGCGACAGCGGCTTCGTCCTCGTAGTCACCGCCCGCGACGTGCCGCACCGCCAGGATGACGCGCTGCCAGTAGCCGTCGTCGCGAGCTGACGCGAAGAACCACTTCGTGCCCCGTGCCAGGCGCTTCTCCTTCTCGCCGTTCTCGTAGTAGAGGCGGGCTGCGGAATCCACCCGGTGCCTGCGCATCTCGCCGGTGGCGGTGTCGACGGTAAAGGGATGTTCCGCTTTGGAAGGCGCTTTGGGAACAGTGGCGTCGCCGACAAGGAGCTGACGACGCGCCGGCCTCACCCAGTTACGCGCGGCATCCTCCGGAAACAGACCCTGGTCCAGGGCCTGTCGGACTGCGTGCCGCTCGAAAAGCTCCTGGAGGAGTTCGATGCTGGGGGCCAAGAGGTTTGCTTCGGCGTACTGGTACTGGAAGCGGCTCGGTGCGCTGGGCGGCAGCAAGGCGGCTGCTGTACGTCCGGCGTTCCGTCGTACGGAAGCACGGACGGCACGCCACGGTGTACTGGCCAGGGTGCCGACGGCGGAGCGTTTGGAGCCGGTGACTGTCATCAAGGTGGCGAGCAGGAGGTACACGACGGCCGGGTATTGGCGGGGGCAGCCTCTGCTGGCCGGCGCGGGCAGTTGCTCGGCCATCTCGTAGATGAGGGGCTCGTCGAGGCAGTCCGCGATCCGCTGCGGCTGAGTGCGCTGTTCCCCGTCGCCCAGCTGGCGCTTTCGGCTGGTTCTCAGCTCCTGGGGAAGCGGATCACCGAAGATGTCGTCAGCCACCGACCACCTCCGCGTCGTTGTCGCTGTTTCTGGTGCTGGGGGTGCGCCAGGTGTGTCCGATCACCGCGGCGGCTCGGTCGAGTGAGCGCAGGCCGAGGCGGCGGGCGGCGTCCTCGATGCGTCCTGTCCGCTCGAATGCTTCGAGGCCCGCCCAGGCGGTGACGGAAGCCGGTTTGACGTCGTCCTCGCTACTCAGACCGATGCGGATGAGCAAGTCGCGCAGAGCGACGCAGACGCGGGCCTGCAAGGCGGCGTCGGAGGCATGGCGGTCGGAGACAGCCAGGCGAGCGCGGGGTGCGGAGTCGGGACGGAGCTGGCGAGCGGCGACGAACTCGGCCCGGTTGACCAGGACGTTGAGGCTCCAGTCGTCCAGGGGACACCAGCGGGGGTCGGTCTTGGTGGAGCCGTGCATCCACACGCGGCGCCGTTGCGGATCGAGGTCCTGGACACGGATGTGACCGATCTCGCCGCTGTGGCCGCCGGCAAGGGCGAGAGCGGCCACGGCACCGTGGCGGCTTGGACGGGTGACGAAGGACGCTCGGTGGCGCAGGTCGATGACCTCGTCCTCGTCCAGCGGCCGTACATCACCGGTCGTGCGGCGCGGCAGAACGATGTCCCGGGTGGGGTCGCCGTCGCTGAGGCTCAGCTCGCGCAGGGTGCGGTATGCGATGCGCAGCACTGAGCGGCGCAACAGCATGGTGGCCACGGCGGAGTCAGCGACGCGCCCGTGACGGCTGCGACCGCGAGCCGTGACGAAGTCCTCCGCCAAGTCCGGCGTGATGTCGTCCAGGACGACCGCGCCGCGCAGCTGCGAGTAGCGCCCGAAGCGCCTGAGGAGCAGGCCGAACTTGTCCAGCGTCTGTTCGGTGAACTCGCCGCGGGCAGCCATGGTCTGCCACATGTCCTGGACACGGTCGAGCGCGAGCGTGAGGGATAGGTCGCTTCCCACGGTGAGAGCCCTTCGCCGGGGTGGCACCAGCACAACCGGCCGCGCCCCACGAGCCGCAGGATGCGTGGACTGAGAGGGCGAATCGGTTGAAAACGTGGTGTTCCATACATGCGACACCATGGGCATGGATGATCTCCGCGGCAACAGGAGGAGGCAAAAGGGGTGACGGGCACAGCGGCCGAGCGGGGGCGCAGACACGCTCAAGCGCGATGCCGACATGGCGGCGCCGTAGTGGCGCGGCCGGTGACCCGCCTGGCTCAGGTGCGGTGCAGGCTGGTGAAGAGGCGTCGCGACTGGGAAGCCGCGCAGCGCCCGAGAAGGGGGCTCGGTCAGCCCTTGGTCTGCTGTGGAATCTGTGGAGCCAGTGCGGCGAATACGGTCTGGTAGGCGCCCATCAGCGCGATGAACTGGTCATCGGGCAGCGCGGAGATCTGGGTGGCAGTGGCGCTCATCAGAGGATCCAGGACTCCCAACGGCTCCGGCTTCCTGGGAGTGGAGACCGTGGGAGGCTCCTGGGCGGAGGGGAGCGTGAGCCGCCCCTGGTCGTCGCGGTCGACCAGTAGGGCGTACGCCATCCACTCCGTGAGATAAAGGCCGCGCTCGGCAGGGCCGGGGGTGCTGGCCTGAAGGCGCCGAGCCAGCTCGGCCTCCTCCAAGGCCCCAGTCGACAGGTGCTGTTGGGCGGATACGTGGAACCACTGGCCCTGCCAGTGGTCGCGCAGCAGGAGCCGGGCTCGTGCTGAATCGGTGCTTCTCAACTGCGCAAAGGCAAAACCGGTCTCGGTCAGTGCCCAGGAGCCGCGGCCGGGTTGGAAGATCCCGGCCTGGGTGAGGAATCCGGCCGCCGAGGCGACGGACTTCGGAGAGATCTTGAGCCGCTCGCCGATGGTCATGGCGCTGACGTCATCCCGCTGTGGGCCGCCGAGTTCAGCCATGACGTCGATGATTTCAAGGTTCCGACGCGGGGTGAGGCGCTCGTTCGGGAGCATGCGAGATCGCGAAGAACCGGAAAATGTCATCACTCGCCTCCTGCGCGCAGGACGGAGTGCGTCACAGGGACTGCGGATGAGCGACATTTGCTGATGTAAGTCGCCAGAAATGGCATAACGGGCCCTCAGTTCGTGTCCTACTACAGGGATTTCTGATCGGGACCCGACGCGGAACACGGGCTATGCCCTAGGGTGGTGTTCGATGCGTGGGCCCTCAGCTGACGTGTCACCGGCGCCGCTGGAGGAGAACCGCCAAGTACTCTCTGGCGGCGCCACGCGCACGTTGCTGGGTGCGAGGTTGTTCTCTCTAGGTGTCCGTGCGGTAGTCCTCCGGAATCACCACTAGCCGGTAGGCACCCCGATGGACGATTTCCACCGTGCCCCTCGTGTGCAGGTTCGCAAGTGCGCCGCGGATCGACTTTTCAGCCGCGTCCGGTCGGACCTCTCGTACGCGCTCGTAGATCAGCGTCAGTGGAGTGATCTCTCCCATGTTGAGTGCGTCCACGATCAGGCGCTTCAAGGAGCGCCCTGGAGTGCTCGGAGAGGCAGGCTTGCCCGCGGCCGCCTGCTCCGTTTGTTCGGCGCGGGAATGCGTGTCCGACGCACTTTGCTTCTGCTGCCGCGCGTACGCTTCGGCGGCTTCGACGGTCGCCTGCACAGCGGCATGGCGCTCGGCCGCGACACGCTGAGCGCATTGGGTTTCCTGTAGTGCCCGCTCGGCTTCGACCACAGCCAGATCGGCTGCTTCGCGGCGAGTGCGCTCGACCTCGGCCAGCTCCCGGAGACGAGTGATGAGCGGCTGAGCATGTGTGCTCGTTGCGTTGCTCACCACACTCTCCTCAGCTGCCTCTGGAGCGACTTGTGGATCACCCTACCTGTCCTCGAAGCTAACCGCAGCAAGTAGCCAAATGCTCCGTGAGCAAAACGTATCTGATGGTCCGTCTGCTCTGGCTGGGCGGGTGGTTTCGTGGTGATCTGAGGTCTCTTAATACGTGGAGTCTTGGCTCAACCTGCCGCAAGGTCACGCAAGTTGGTGTATGGGATCAGCGGCTCGTGACGGCAACGCGCCTATTTTTGAGGGTGGTTGCCGGGTTCTGTGAGAGTGGTGCCGACAGGTGTCGGAGGAACCAGGCGCAATTGCTCGGTCGTGATGCGCAAGCCCGCAGAGGTCGGGATGCGGGATAGTGAGCGACGCTGGTCGCCCGTAGCATCCCGGCCCCGACCGCGCTGAGAGAGGCTGCAGAGCTCACGGAGCCAGCTCCGGGGCGGTGCCGTGCGTGGCACGATCGGGCCATGCCACGCAGCAACAACGACAAACCCCCTCTGTTCTATGTGGCGGACGGCACCTGGCCTGAGGTGACCCTCGCCTCGGATGCTCCGCTCAGCGCTCACTGCGGCCTGTTGCTGGCCCGAGACCTGCGCCGGACGATGCGGACACGCGGTCTATCCCTGCGGGGACTCGCTGACGTCGCCTGCGTCGCCCATTCCACCGTCGCCCGCGTGGTCAACGGTGACGTGCTTCCCGACATCGGCACTCTCACACGCCTGGAAGACGCCCTAGACCACCAGCTCTGGCCGGGGCCAGTCGCGGTGCGGTCGGCCGCGTCCCCGGATGCAAGGGCCGCTGGTTGATGATCCGGGAGTGGTTATAACTTTGCGTGATCCTGAGGCCTGGACGTGCATGTGCTCCCGGAAGGCGGCACAGTTACTCAGACTCGCTGCCCGGACGTTGCGGCGCGCAGCAGGGGCGGGCTGAGCAGCCATGCCTGTCCACGGCGGTAGAGGGCAGCGGGACGTCCGGTAGGAGGCAGCCACTGCTCTCCCGTCGGCTGCACGAATCCCGTGCTGTTGAGCACCTTGCGGCGGAAGTTGCTGGGGTCCAACTGCTGGCCCCAGATCGCTTGGTAGACCGTGCGCAGATCTCTGAGTGTGAACGTCTGCCCGCAGAATGCTGTGGCCACAGAGGTGTACTCGAGTTTCCTGCGGACTTCTTCCAGGGCCTCGGTCAGGATTGCCTGATGGTCGAACGCCAAGTCGAGCCCGCCGTCCTCCAGGCGCGTCACGGGGGCCCAGAATGCACGTGCGGCATCGGTGCCGCCAATGGGAGCGGGCAGGTCTTGTCCCAGTGCGAGGTAGGCAACGGTCACGACTCTGCCCCGTGGGTCCCGTCCGGGGTCTGCGTAGGCACCGAGCTGCTCCATGGTCCACGGCACAGCCAACCCCGGCTGGATCGTCATCCGTGGCGTATCCGACAACGCCGACGAGGAAAAGGGCCACAGTCACCATGAAATCGCAGCACGACACGCCGCCCACGTCCTCCGCCAACTGCTCCCTTACCTCTGCTGACCCAGCCCTGAGCGCCGCCGGCACAGCCCAAGGAGAACAACTCCCCAACCGGAGCCCTCACATGAACGCCTTCCTCCTCGGCATACTCAGCTCCCTCGCAACCAGCGCCGTCCTGCTCGCCCTCAGCCTCCTGCGCGCCTCGCGTCCCCTGTGGTGGCTCACGGCCGCCTGCTCCTGGTTCACCGGTACAGGATTACGCCGGGCCTACCACCGCCAATCCTCCGCAGAGCGGAACATGGCAAGCGACCTCGGCCGCGCCCGCTGGATCAAGGTCATGGCAGGACGCGGCAACATACTCACCCGCGAAGCCTTCGCTCCCCTGTGGTCCGGCGACCTCTCACCGGCCTCTGTCCAGATCCTGCTGCCCGACCTCCACACACCACCCGGCTCCTGGCTCGACCGCCGCTCCCAGGACGTCTCCCGCTTCGACCCAGGCTTCACCCCTGGCCTGCTCAGAAGCCAGGTCCAAGCCAACACCGACTACCTCGCCCAAGCCGCCCGCACGCAACGCAATATCCAGCTGCGCGGCTACGACCTCCCCCACACCTGCCGCGTCATAGCCACTGACGAGGTCGCCTACCTCACCTTCTACAGCGACAACGCTCACGGCAGGAATTCTCCCTGCCTGTACGCACGGGCGCCCGGCCTCTTCTACACGATTGCGCTCCAACAGTTCGACACCGCCTGGGCGAACAGCACACAGACCCTCGCCACACCGCAGAACTAACCACACATCCCTCTACCAACTCCTTTCTGCCACGGCACCGGGGCTCCTGCGGCGATGCCGTGAACCCTCCCATGCGCACAGCCGAGGAGGTTGGCAGCCATCTCACGCGGGTCCTGATCGCGCACCACCCCTCTGCTGGCTGAACCGACTGCTTCTGAGTGGTGAGCACCGCAGGCTCACTAGGAAGCGCGCCGGCGACCGAGCCGAGTGCTGTCGCGCACGCCTCGGCGGCGTACCAGAGTCCCCCCCGCCCGCGGCAGGAAGAGGTAGCCGAGATCGGCCTTCCCCCGCCGCCCAGGTGAGACACACGCAAAGGCCCGGGCTGCCGGTCTCTCACGTTCACCCAGAAGTCGTTCTCAGGCCTGGCGTCCCGGTTCTCGGGGAGCCGCTGTGGTGGTCTTGGTGAGGGTGGACTAAGTTGGGATGTCAGTGTGGCTGTCATTTCGGGGAGCGGCGTGGACGATGTTGAGCGGGCTTTCAATGCCGAGATCGGTCGGCGAGTGCGCGTAGCGAGGGTGAAAGCGAAGCTGACGCAGGAGTTGCTGGCCCGCAAGGCGGGGCTGACGCGCGGGTCGATCACGAACATGGAGTCCGGTGCACAGGCCCCTCCGCCGTATCGGCTGGTGCGCCTCGCCTCAGCACTGGGGGTGAAGCCGGCCGACCTCCTGCCGACGCTGCAGGAGCCCGGCCATGAGGACGAGCTGCCGGACTATCTCGCAGACACCGTGGCTTCCTGGACGTCGGCGGTTGAACAGAGGGCGCACGATGGCCAGGTCTGACGCGGCGGCTAGGACGCTGTTGACGCAGTTCGGCATCGACGAGGCGCCCATCGACCCGTGGCTGATCGCGGAAAAGCTGGGCGTGCTGGTCGTACCGCAGGACATGCCGGACGACGTCTCCGGGATGCTGATGCGCCGGGGAGACGAGCAAGTCATCGGCGTGAACCAGAAGCACCACAAGAACCGGCAGCGTTTCACGGTGGCCCATGAACTCGGGCATCTGAAGCTGCACCGCGGCCGCCCACTGATCCTGGACACCGATACCCGTGTCAACTTCCGCGACACGGTGTCGAGCATGGCCACGGATCGTGAGGAGATGGAGGCCAACCGCTTCGCGGCTGCCCTGCTGGCCCCGGAGGCCATGGTGCGCCGCGCGGCACGTGAGGCCGAATTCCGCACGGCCAAGCAACTGGTGCCCCTCATGGCCAAGCACTTTGATATGAGCGAGATGGCCATGAACTACCGGCTCATCAACCTCGGCATCATCGCGGACCCCACACTGGCACCGTAGGGCTCCGTCGTCCTGTCGAGAGGCCGCCCGCCGTCGGGGCGGCCTCTCTTGTGCTGGTGCATGACAGTGAAACTGTCACTCGAAAAATGTTGCCTCCGAGGTTGGTTCGTGCTGCACTTCAGGTAGTGCACGGAGGCCACCGGGGTCTCTGAGGCAGGAGGTGAACCAGCCGGGGTAGTCGATCAAGGCAAGCGGGTCGGGCGGCAAGCGCGGGCGAAGTGCGATCACGGGCCGGTTCGTGAGGCAGGCCACGGTGCGCAGGCATCCATCGACGACGGTGAACGAGCGCGCGTCGCGCAGCTCGAAGAAGAGCAGGTAGGCGGGCTTCCGGGCCCGCCTTTCACATATCCCGGCCCGCTGCGGCGGGCAGGAGAAGGGAGACGGTCGTCATGGCGACAACGGAGACGCGGCACGGAGGCGCCGCACACAAGACGGTGACGGTCATCCTCGACGAAGAGCAGGTCTCGGGAGTGCCCCAGCACACGGCCCCGAACGAGATCCTGCAGCTGGCCGGGATCGATCCGGCCACGCACTACCTGGAGCGGGTCAACGGCCGGCACCGGGAGTCGTTCAAGGACGAGGGCGACAAGGACATCACCGCCTACGAGCGGGAGAAGTTCGTGTCGGTGTTCACCGGCCCCACCCCGGTCTCGTGACAACGACCCTGCCGGAAGCCGGGCCCGCGGGCATGCTCGCGGGCTTGGCCGCGGCCGGCTACGCCGTGGAGCAACGCGGAGAGTTCGCCGTCTTCGACTACACCATCGAGGTCGGCCCCAGGGCCGGGGAGACCGTCAAGATCGGCCTGGCGCTCGTGCAGGACTGGCCGTTGTCTCCGCCGCCCGGCCCCCATGTCACCCCGCGCCTGGGCCACCCCCACGGAGCCGTACATGCTTCCCCGCTCACGACACGCGGAGAGGAATGGGAGTACTGGAGCCGCCCGGCCTCCAACTGGCCGGCCGACCGCACCGTCCGGGGCTACCTGCGGCACCTGCGCACCCTGTTCTCGCAACTGGAGCCCCCCGCATGATCACCCGTTTCTCGGTCGCCATGACGACCGCCGTGGCGCAGCGCCTCACCGGACATCTGCGCCGCGCGGACGGCCAAGAGGACTGCACGTTTGTCCTGTGGCGGCCGAGTACCGGCTCCCGCCGTACGACCGCTCTGATCGTCGACCTCGTACTCCCCGAGGACGGTGATCGGATCGTGCACGGCACTGTGGACTTCACCAGCGAGTACTTCCTGCGGGCCGCCGGGACAGCTGCCGAGCACGGTTGCGGACTGGGGTTCATCCATGCCCATCCCCGCGGCCGCCAATGGCAGCGCCTGAACGACGTCGACCACGCGGCCGAGGCATCCTTCGCCGCCCAGACCATCACCCTCACCGGACTGCCGCTGGTCGGTATGACCTTCGCCGGCGCGGACGCCCGATACGGCGCTCGTGTCTGGCAGCGGCACGCGCCACGCACCTATTGCCCGACCGAGGCGGAGAACGTACGTGTCATCGGCGACCGCTTCACGGTCACCTTCAACGACACCCTGATTCCCGCGCCCGAAGCCACGAACCGGCAGGTGCGCACCATCTCCGCCTGGGGACAGGAAGCCCAGAACGACCTGGCGCGGCTCCACGTCGGCATCGTCGGCACCGGATCGGTTGGCATGCTCATCGTCGAGGCCCTGGCCCGCACCGGTCTCCAACACCTGAGCTTCTTCGACTTCGACACCGTCGAGTCCGTCAACCTCGACCGACTCCTCCACGCCACCGACCGCGACGTGCGACTGCACCGGGCCAAGGTAGACATCGCCGCACGTGCAGCCCGGCGATCGGCCACCGGCACGGACATCCGTGTCGCGACGCACGAGTTGAGCGTCGTAGAGCCGGATGGCTTCGCCGCCGTCGCGGACTGCGACCTGCTCTTCTCCTGCGTCGACAGACCCTGGCCCCGCGCCGCCCTCAACCTCCTCGCCTACGCCCACCTCATCCCCGTCGTGGACGGCGGTATCTCGGTCGATGCCCGCGGCGGGCGCCTGAAGGGCGCCGAATGGCGCGCCCACGTCGCCGCCCCCGGCCGTGCGTGCCTGGAATGCCTGGGCCAGTACGACCCTGCCCACGTTCCCGTGGAACGCGACGGGCTTCTCGACGACCCCTCCTACATCAAGGGCCTCTCGGCCGATCATCCGCTGCGCCGGAAGGAGAACGTCTTCATCTTCTCCACGAGCGCGGCCGCCGCGCAGCTCAACCAGTTCCTCACCATGGTCACAGCGCCGAGCGGCATCGCCGACACCGGAGCCCACCTGCACCACCTGACCACCGGAACCATGGACCAACGCTTGGAAGGATGCGAGACGGGTTGCCCCTACGACGGCATGCTACGAGCGCTCGGCGACGACGTACCCGTCACCGTCACGGGACAGCACCCGGCTGCTGCAAGGGCCCGCGCAGCTCGTGCCCTTGCGGCAGGCCGATGGCCGCTACGAGTCCAGCGTGCCGTCGACGACCTCTTGGTGCATGTCCTTGATCGATGAGCTCGAAGCGCAGCGATCGGCGCGACCGACCTGGGGTGTTCAGCCTCGACGATCGTGCCCACGGAAGTGACCAGTGCGCCGCTGGTCAGGTCAGGCCGGGCTCGATGCGTTAAACGAGCTCGGGGAAGGCCTCTTCCCAGACGGCACGAATGTGTCTGCTGATCAGCGTGCGTAGGTCAGGCCACTGGGCGAGCAGCAGGTCGCGATTGAGGAAGGCGACGAGGTCGTCGCGCTGTCCTTCCGCCAGAACGGTGCGATAAAGGCTCATGCATTGCCGGGGGCGGTCGAGGTCGTAGGCACGCAGGCCCGACCATGCGACGTGCAGCGGCAGCTCGACCCGACCATGCACGGGACCGGCAAGCTCCATGAGCGAGCTCGGCAAACGGCGCGCGTACCTGGCACGCAGCAGCTCAGCTACGGAAGCGGAGGAATTGAACTGCGGGTCCACGCACGGATTGTGCCTCACGGGGCCGTGCCGGGGTCATCAGAGCTGCCCGTCACCCCATGGAGGACCGCAAGGATCCGCCTGATGTCCGCGGCCAACGTCGCGGGTATGGCAACCCTGCCGGCTCGAACGGACAGGGCACCCGGAGTGTCAGCCGGATCAGCCTCGACCAAGTAACCCACTTCCGACAGGATGCCGAACAGCGCCGCGTGCAGATGACGTCGAGCGGCCTCGTGCGCACGGTCCGCAGCGCCCATGGGCCACCCTCGCAGTTGTTCATCGGCTGCGACCCGACGCAGGCTGCGCGAGACGAACCACTCCACGCCGACCGACTCACCGCGATCCGTCACCACCATGCCGTGAGCTCGGTCGCGGTCATCGCTTTCCGCTTCTGGTAGTCCTGCGGCTGCCAGAAGGGTCCGGATTTCCAGGGCCAACGGACCGCGAGCCGGAGACCGGCGTCGATAGTGAGCACTTGGCACAGAGCACGCTCCTTGGAGAGGAATGAACGGTCATTCGACGAGAGTGATGACGCCGTCGGGAATCCACCCCTCCAGATATCCGCGTAGAAAGGGGCCGAGTTCGTGTGGATGCACGTCAAAATCCTCGCCCTCGACATCTGACAGTGGATGCCAGACGTAGTCGGCGTCCGCGCGGGAACGCATGCGAGCCCGAAGGCTGAGCGACCTCATTCTGTTGTGATGGACGACGAAGATACGCATCGATGCAGCTGGGACGCCTTGCTCTGTCGTGGGATCAAATATGCCAACTACTGGCGTGCGGGCAACGAACCAGTGCGAGAAGAGCGGGTCCAGAGTGTGAATTACGGAGAACTTTGACGGCAGGATGCGGATTACTCTTGAAGGGGTCGGGCACCAGGAGGACTCGCCGTGAGTGCGGCACAGCAACACGCGATCTTGGCAGTCAATCACGGCCAACGCGGTGGAGGGAGATTTCTTTCGGAGTGCTTTTCTCATGTGTTGAGCGTCCGTCAGAACCGGTGCCCGCACCTCTGCTGAGTTGCATGCGAATGATGCCAACAACGATCAGGCGAATCGCTGAAGTAAGACACCGAACAGACGGCGAGAGCGACTGCAAGCAACCCCTGAACAACTGGGACGGACTGTGCTGAACCGCCCCCTCGCGTGGGGCATCGAGCTTACGATCGCACGGAGACAAAGGGGTCAGGGGGATGGGGGCGAGGTGAAACGCGAGCGGGCCACCGCACTGGTGACGGAGCTGCTGCAGCGTCTGGACGAGGATGCAGGGTGGCCGCTGGAGTTGGTCGACGCCGTGTACCTGTTCGGCTCGTACGCGCGCGGCGCCCTGGACCCGCACGACGTGGACATTGCGGTGGACTTCCACCGCGATGAGCAGATGCACGCGCGTGTCGTGGCCTACCTGGTTTCCTCCGCACGGGATCCCCGGATCGATCTGCGCCAGGCTCTGATCGGGCGTCGCCGTGGCATCCAGTTCCAGTGGGAGGCTTCCGAGCGGAAGGAGCTGGAACGCGAGGGCGTTGCCATGCTTCCCCTCTGGCGCCGGGGGGACACGCTAGAGCAGGCACTCGCCGTGCTTCACGGCATTAAAGAGGACCCCAACGCCGGGCGGGCGCCGCGTGACGACATGATCGAAGAGTTCGAAGGTCTTGACCGGCACATTCCTCGGCCAGTCCGTCACGACCTGGTGCAATGGCGTGACGCCGGACTGATCACGATCTCCCGTCTCACCCTTCCCGACACCGACGCCGTGCCCCCAGGACGCCAGACGGTCATGGCCATCGACGAGCGCTGGAACTTCGACAGCCCCCTGCGCCGAGCTGCGCTTTCCGCCCTCGAGCACGTGCGGAGTCTTGGGGCGCCGCTTGAGGACATCGAACTCGCCGGCGAACTGCTGCCGACCTCTGCACGGCGTGCAGGACAGCCCAACGAGCCACGATGGTGGATCAACTGGCAGTAGCGCCGCTACGGGGCCATCCCACGCTGTCTTGCCGAGGGCGACGGCTGGCTCGAGATCCCTCACCCCACGCGAACCCGCCCGCTGGATTGACGGCGGCCATGACAAGCTCCCCATAGGCGGCCACTTACCGCCCCACTGATGGCCACGGGATTCCCCACGTACGGCCAGATATCTCCCCGCTCGCATTGGACGCATCCCGCTCGGCGAGGCTCGGGCGGGTGAAGAACAGCAGGGAGATCATGGAGATCCTTGAGGCGTACGACCTCACGGGCAGTTACCGCGCCGCGGCCGAGCTGACCGGCGTCGACCACCACACGGTGGCCCGGTATGTGAAGATGCGGGCCGCCGGCCAGCACCCGGACCAGCGCCGTCACCGGGCCCGCGCGATCGACGACTATCTGCCGAAGATCGAGGAACTGGTGGTCCGTTCGCAGGGCAAGATCCGTGCGGACGTGGTGCACAAGAGGATCGTTGCTATGGGCTTCACCGGCGGGGAACGCACCACCCGCCGCACGGTTGCCGAGGCGAAAGCCCAGTTCAGGGCTGGTCGGCGGCGGGTCTATCGGCCGTGGGTGACCGAGCCGGGGCTGTGGATTCAGTACGACTTCGGCGACGGGCCGACCATCGCCGGCCGCAGGACCATCTTGTGGTGCGCCTGGCTGGCCTGGTCCCGGTTCCGGATCGTGATCCCGATCTGGGACAAGACGCTGCCGACGGTCACCTCGTGTCTGGATGCGACGTTCCGCCGGATCGGCGGGGTGCCGGCCTACGTCCTGACGGACAACGAGAAGACGGTCACCACCGATCACGTCGCCGGGATCGCGGTCCGCAACCCGGAGATCGTCGAGGTCGCCCGGCACTACGGCACGACCATACGCACGTGTCTGCCCGCGGACCCGGAGACGAAGGGCGGTTCCGAGGCGACGGTCCGGATCGCGAAGGCCGACCTGGTGCCGAAGGACGTCAACCTGCGCGAGCACTACAAGACCTTCGGCGAGCTGGAGGCGGCCTGCCGCGTGTTCTGCGACGAGGTCAACTCCCGCACCCACCGGGCGACTCGGCGCAAGCCGGTCGAGCGGCTCGCCGAGGAACGGCAGCGGCTGCACCCGCTGCCGAGGAGGCCGTTCACCGCTGCGTTCGGCACCACCCGGAGGGTGAACTGGGAGTCCACGATCTCGGTCGAGGGGGTCCGTTACTCCGTTCCGCACGAGCTGATCGACAACCGGGTCTGGGCCCGGTTCCACGGCGACGAGCTGATCGTCACCGCGGTCGGTGAGGACGGCTCGGCCCGCGAGGCCGCCCGTCACCGACGCGGCCAGCCGGGCACTCCGGTCCTGGACGACGCCCACTACCCGCCGCGGGAGAACAAGGACAACGACCGCACCCCGAAGGCCACTTCGGCAGAGGAAGCCGCCTTCCTCGCGCTCGGTCCGGGGGCGGCGTCCTGGCTGGTCGAAGCAGGGGCGGCCGGGGTCCGACGCGTCAAGGCGAAGATGGCCGAGGCCGTCGCCCTGTCCAAGCTCTACTCGGTGGCCGAGGTCGACCGGGCCCTGGGCACCGCCGCGGTCACCGCACGCTTCGCGGACAAGGACTTGCTGTCCATCGTCGACTACCAGGCCACACGCGAGCACACCGAGCCTGTCCGCCGCAGCGAGGAACACTCCCTGCAGCCCGGCACCTCCGCCTGGTCCTCCTTCGGCCTGCCCACCACGACCTCGGACGTCTCCGAGCACGACGAAAGCGATCTCGCCTGATGGCCACCCCACTTCGCACCGTTCCCGGCACCAACGGCGACCCGCTCGCCGAGGCCATCGAGCTGACCAGGCGGCTCAAACTCCCGCACCTGCGGCGGGTGTTGGCCGACCTGATCCCCACCGCCAAGGCACAACGCTGGGACCCGGCCGAGGTCGTCCGCGTCCTGCTGGCCGAGGAAGCCGCCGGCCGGGACCGGGCCAACCTCCACACCCGCCGCAAGCGGGCCGGTTTCCCCACCGGCAAGACCTTCGGCGACTGGGACGAGACCAAGTCCGCCATTCCCCGCCCCACCCAGGACGCCCTCAAGTCCCTGGAATGGGTCGGGCGGCGGGAGAACTTCTGCATCTGCGGGCCCTCGGGCACGGGCAAAAGCCACTTCACCGAGGCACTTGGCCAGACCGCGGTCGAGGCCGGGCTGACCGTCTCCTGGTTCACCATCGAGGACCTCGGAGTCCTGGTCCGCCGGCACCGCGCGGACGACTCCATCGCCCGAGCCCTCGCGAAGATCATCCGCTCGGATCTGATCACCGTCGACGACATCGGCCTGCTGCCGGTCTCGCCGGACGCCGCCGAAGGCTTCTACCGCCTGGTCGACGCCGCCTACGAACGACGCTCGGTCGCCGTCAGCAGCAACCTCCACCCCTCCGGATTCGACGAGATCATGCCCAAGACCCTGGCCACGGCGACGGTCGACCGGCTCATGCACCACGCTCACATCGTCGTCACCCAGGGTGACAGCTACCGGCTCACCCAGGCCACCAGCGGACAGGGAGTGAAGCCCTTCAGCTGACCCGACCGACCCGAGGGCGGGGAATTATCTGGCCGCCACCGGGGACATCTCGACGGCCGCCAGCGGGGCGAACTCCTGGCCGCCTACGGGGAGAACGAAATGGCCGTTGACACTGGATGCCCTTCTCATCGTTCAGGGGCCGCAGTGAACCTCGTGCAGGACCTTTCAGCATGCCGAGCAAGTGCACCAACGATCCTGATGGAGAACCTCTCGTGACCGGCCAGGACCTCGACGCTGTGCTGCCCTCCGAATTCCTTCTCACGGCGATGGCCGACTGCGGCCCGGAGGACCCCGTGGTACGGCTGGCGGCGCAGCAAGTCCGGTCGGATCAGCCCCGATACGACCGCTCCGCCCTCGCCGAGGCTCTGCTGTTGGGTCCCCATGCCGAGGAGGCGCCCCCATGGCTTCTGGAGGCAGCCGTGGCGGCGGACCTGGAAGCCGAGAAGGAATTGCCCCACTTCGATCGTCGACCGACCCTGGTTGCGCTCGCCCTTGGGCACCCATCGTGTCCGGCATCCCTGCGGGACCAGACGCTGAAGCGCTGCACTGCTGAGCAGTTGGCTCAGCTCGGTAGCCCACGCGCCGCTGAGTGGCTGGTCAGTGCGGTTGCCGAGGAAGTGCGTGCCCGGGGCGGTACACCGCCGCCGATGGCTCCCCGACTACTGGAGGCCCCAACCCAGGCCCAGATCGTGCTACGGCAAGGCCCGCTGCACGACCTGGTGTTCGCGGCAGCTCGCGACACGCTTCCCACGGCCCCCGACCCCGGCAAGCTGGGCGAGGGAGAGGACGCCGACGACTGGCTGGAGCGTCACACACGGGCGTATGAGGCATGGGCGAGCATGTGGCGCCGGATACTTGAACGAAACCCGGACCGCCACCGGGAGTTCGTGGAGTGGTCCAAGCACACTGACGCCGAGCGGACGGTCCGCGACGAGTTGCTGGGCAGTCTTCCCTGGTCGGTCGAGCCTGCGCTACTGACCGAGCTTGCCGGGGCCGACCTTGGGCGCTTCCCTTACGAACTGCTGCTGGCCCAGGCCTCCCGCATGCGCCGCGATGGGTTGGACAAGCAGCAGGTACTGGATTGCTTCGCCGCGGAACTGTCCGCCCTGCCGGACGAGGAGCAGGTCCGCCTCCGCCATTTCCTGAGCCGTGAGAGCACCACGCTGCTCGAGATAGGGTGCGAGGCCCCCGTCACCTGGGTGCGGCACGCCGCATCCGGAACCTGGCGTCACCTGCTCAACCCGGGGCAGGCCAAGGACGGCTACCGGCCGGTGCACTGGCGGGCTCCCGCGACTACGCTCGCAGACCTCGCTGCAAGGTTCGCCGAGACGGCAGCCCGTGCCCTTCCCTTCTGGGAGGCCGAGGACCGTTACTCGGCCATCGACCCGGACGAGGTGGCCTGGGTACGCGACATGATGCTGCACCTTCCGACGGTCACCGAGGAGGTCAAGGCCGGGGTCCGCCCGATCGTCCGGCATGCGCGGAAACGGTTGAGCCCCCACCAGCGCGGCCTTCAGCCGCGTTACGACCGGCGTCGCGAGCTCGAGGAGATCCTCGACACGATCGAGCGCGTCCTTGCCGATCCGCCGCCCGCCGTCGGCGCGGATCGCCGCCGGAGCGCACTCGGCGCCCCTGGCGAGGTGACAGTGCGCGAACTGGCCGCTGTCCCGGCACAGGCCCTGAGCGAGTACCTGGACCGGCATCCCGGCGACGACTCCCTCGTGGAGAAGGCTCTCCTCGCGTGTGCCGCGAGCGGGCACCGGTCCGACGACGACTTCGAGGACGTACTGCGCCGGCACGGCTCCCCGGACACGGTGCTGCTCCGTCTCACCGAGGGCCTGCGTGGGAATCTCGGTGGCGGTCCGCCGTGGCGCGAGGCCTGGACCCGTCTGGTCCTGGCCAGGCGGGACATCACGTCGGAACTGGTACGTGCCCTGCCAGCCTGGTCGGTGCTACGTGCGCGGGGTGATCGTTACGGAAGCGCACATCCGGCTGTGGTTTCGGTAGTACGTGAGGCCCTGAGCGCCGATCAGGATGCGTGGGACCGGTTTGCGGCCTGCCCGGCCACTTACTCCGGGCCGACCGCCTGGCTGCGCCTCGGTGATCTGCTGGATGCGGCTGCCGTAGGAGCATCTTGGCCGAAGCCGCCGGGGAGCCGATGAGCGGCCGGGCACCGAGGATCTGCGCCTTCCCCGTGGGGCGTGGCTGTGCCGCCCCGCGGCCTTGTCTGCGAGGCGGCACGAAAGTTTGCGCTGGCCTTTGTGTCCAACTGCAGTGAGTCAGCCGCCGTCGACGTAAGCACGTGCGGCGACCATGACGTCCTTGAAGCGCCCCTCAGCGATCACCGTAAGAGGGGCTTCGTCCTCGAGTTGGGGGTTCATCCCGATCATCCACGCACGTGCTGTGTAGAGGCTCTCAGCGTCCTGGATGAGTTGGAACACCTGCAGGGCCGCGCGGAGTCGGTCTTCGGCATCCTGGCGTGGTGCTGAATCGCCCGAAGCCCACTTGCCGACCTGCCGGGGATCGTTGATGTTGGTGATGCGAGCGGTCAGGCGCTGGCCGAGGTTGTCCTGCAGAAATCGGGCGATGTCCGCGATGGACATGCGTACCGTGGTGGCGTGGGCTCGCTCGGCGCTTGCTGCACTCTTGGCGGCTGCGGGGTTGTTGGCTGTGGTGGCCATGGCATTTCCTCCCTCGTGTTCTGACTGCACGCCTGGCCGGTGGCCGACTGGTCGCGTGTCAGGCAACGGGTGCAGGACTTGATTGCGGACAACTCGGCCTGCCGCACGTCCGATGGAGTGCAGATGCGGGCTCGGCGCCGCTGACTGATGTGACGCTTCTGAAAGGTGGATCCGCGGGGAAGCGTGACCTCTGCGGATCATGACGGCGCTAGACGCCTGTGGTCAGCATCGCTGCATGCCGGTCTCGGAGGCAGATCCGGTGCTGGGCTGACTGAGGGGGTGCAGGCTGTGCAGGAGCTTGTTGCGACGCCAGTTGCTCGGCTGGCTGGCCTGCGGAGCGCCGTCAGGAGGTATCAGCGCGATCGCAGGTGCGGCGATGGCGGCTGCTGGTAACTGGTGGCTGAGTGTGTTCATGGTCCCTCCCCAATAGTTCATGAGTTAAGGCTACCCAGAATCCACCTCTAACTCCACCGTTTTTGCGCTAACTTCTGCCGCCTGAAGACCTATCAAGATCGGTTCATCGAAGCGAGGTTGGGGATCTGACGTGCAGCTTCGCTCGATCCTGTCGCCTGATGGTGTCAGGTGGTCACTGACGTTTTCCTTCGTTCGGGCTACGCGGCTGATGGAGGTTTCAAGGTGGATGCGAGCGGGGGATAGCGAGTGTGGTGTCGCGGCGTCAGCGGATGGTGAGTCCGTACTCTTCGGCGACTCTCCCCAGCCCCTCGGTCTCCGGCCAGATCGGCTGCCTCTCCACCTCTTCCAGATCGACATCGCTGAAGATAGCCCAGCACTGGCGCATCCCGAAGCGGGAGCGGTAGGCGATCCCGTGGATCAGCCGGCCCTGTTGTGGGTCGCGCTGTGCGATTGCCCAGGCGGCGATCTGGCGCGTCACCCTGCGGTTCGTGCCTTGGACGTGTTCGGCGGTCAGGTCGGTGATGTCGAACTGCGCCAGCTCTTCCTTGAGCTCTCTCGACAACGTGCGCTGCGTCTGCTCGTTGTCGACGTCTAAGAAGCGCGCCTCCTTGGCCGGCTGTAACCGCACCAGCGTGTGCCGGGTGCGCCAGTCCTGGGGAAGGTGCCCGGGCCTCATGAAGTAGGGCTCGTTCCAGTCGTCGCCGATGAATTCACGCAGTTCGGGATCCACACGGAAAGGAGCCAGCGCCTCGGCGAAGCACCCGTCAAGATCGGAGGCGCAGTACAAGGTGCCGTAGCTCACCAGGCTCCACCGGTTGCCCCCCGAGCGGCTGTCGTCTTCCCGGCTGATCTTGTTGTACTTGCGTGGGTTCTCCGCCTTCCCCAGGCGCCACACCCCGCGTTCCGGTGCCGGTATGAGACTTGCCTCTAACGGTGTGCCCTCGCTCATGGGCCGCTCCTCACTCAGGTACGAACTTGCACGTGTCGGTTCTCGGGTCTGGCTCGTTGCTCGCCGTGTGCGCGGCAGGGACGGGTGTCGGCACGCACTGCCGGATGCCCGGGCGTCTGAACACAGCCGAACGATCATTTTCTGCTGCTGGACAGACAAGGGCGACTGGTCCTGCCGATCCCATGAGGGGCGCACGAAGGATTTGAGGGGGCGCACGGCCTATTTCGTAGGCGACGGGTCCTCCAGGTCCAACTCGAGAACGGCGACTCCGGCCTCTCCCGCCATGGCGAGGACGACCTTGTAGACGGATTCGCCGGAGGGGCGCACGGACAGCGTGTGCACAGGAGTTCCCGTGGCCAGCTGCAGGACGCAGTAAGACGTTGTCGCATCCCAGACCCGGATCGTGCCGTCCCGAGAGGAGCTGGCGACGTAGGAGCGAGCGATATCAGCGGACGTTGTCCAGGTAGCGATGGCCTCGACGGCGGCTGTGTGGCCTCGAAGAGGCTCGCCGATGGGTTCGAGGGTGCGCAAGTCCCATAGGCGCACCGTGTGGTCATCTCCACCGCTGGCGAGGAAAGGCGGCAACGGGGAGGTGCCCGTGTTGATGGCCACGGCATTGATGATCCCCTGTCGACAGTAGAGGACCTTTTTGGGCGCATGGTCTGTGCCCGCCCAAAGGCGCACCGTCCCGTCAGCACTGCCAGAAGCGAACCAGTCCGCGCTGACTCCGTCGGATGCCGCCGCTACGGTTCGGACCGTGTAGGGATGCCGCCACTGCTGTAGCGGTCGTCCTCTGTCCAGGTCCCAGAGCCGGACTGTGAAATCGTCGCCGCTGATGGCCAACCGCCGTCCATCGCAGGCTGCAGTCGAGGCGAGGACGTGTATGGGACGGGAGTGCCCCTTGAGAAGGACGCCGGCAGCAGCACCGCGTACGGGGTCCCAGGACCGGATGCTGTGGTCGGATGCCGCCCAGAGGAGTAAGCGCCGGCCTTCGTGCTCCGGTGCCCAGTTGAGGGCAGACGAGGCATGCTTCGAATCCCTGCCGAACGAGCCGGTGACCGTCCCGGTGAGGGTGTCCCAGACCTGGGTTTGCGCGGTGCTGTAATTGACGGCCAGGAGCGGTGCGGCAACGGACTCCGGAGTGATTGCCGCAGCTACGGCGGCGGGGGCTGTGGCGGTGCCCCGAATCGCGTGACGGATGGAATGCGTGTCCCAAAGCCGGACCGTGTTGTCCCGAGCGGTGGAGGCGAGCCGGTCGCAGTCGTCGGCCGAGATCGTGCGCAGGGCTGTCACGGCGTCCGTGTGTCCGGTGAGCTGACCGGTCCTATGCCTGGTGTCCATGTCCCACAGATCGATCGTTGATCCGGAGCCGGCCGCGGCGATTAGGTCCGAGCCGTCGATGCGCAGTGCCGCCAGCGCGGTGACAGGCTCTTCCTCTCCTCGGAAGATAGCTTGGAGGCCTGAAGCCGTATCCCACAGGGTGATGGAGCCGTCGCTGTGGCCGGTTGCGACCCAGCCCGGCATGGTCGTTTCAGTCAGGCACCTGACCGGAGCGCCCACAGAGTACTCATGCAGCAATCGATGATCCGCGGTGTCCCACACTTTCAGCGTGCGGCCGGCACCGACCAGCAGCTGCCGTCCGCCGGGGCCGATGGCGAGGCCCAGTGCGAATGCGGCCTGTTCCGACGGATGAGCGCTCATGTCGGCCAGGTGGAGTTCCTCCGAGTGCTCGCGCCAGAGTTTCACCGCGCCGTCACCGTTGACCGCTGCCACAGTCAACGTCCCTGCGTCGTCGCGGTATCCGGTGACAGCAGCGGTCCAGGTACGCCCCCCGAACGTCATATGGTCAAGCAGGATCCCCCGGACCGTGTCCCAGACGCGTACCGTGCCGTCGGTGCTGCCAGACACAAGCGCTCCATCGCCGGTGGAGTGCGCCACGAAGAACAGGCATCGCACGTCGCCGTCGTGCGCGGGAATCCGGTCCCCGACAGGTGTACCGGTAGCCGTGTCGATGAGCTCGATGCCGCCCAACTCACTGCCTACAACCAGCAGTTGCGCACCACCGGGACCTTCGGCCGTGGCCAGCGACAGACTGCGACGGTTCAGCGTCGCGAGCACGTTGGAGGGCGGCGCCCATTGTGACCAGAGGACACACAGGCGGGAGCCCGGGAATTCTGCGGCCTCCTGAGGCAGGTCTTGCCGGGGAACACCGGGAAACCGCAAGGCTGTGTAGGCCAGATGCAGACTGGAGCAGCGGGAGGGGAGATCCGTGTCCTGGACGTAGGGCTCGATGGCAGCCCATGCCGTGAGCCATTCCCGGTTCGCACGGCGTGCGTGTGGGAGGCCGAGACGTCCCCGGACTCCGTCGCCGGAGACCCACGGCAGCAGGCCAGGCGGCACGTGGCTGTCATCCAGAGCCTCGCCGAGCGCGGCATGGTGAGCCAGGTGCCGGGTCAGATAGGGGTGCGGCACGGTCACTGCATCAGGCTTGACCAAACGCGCCAGTGCGGCTGCGATGCGTGCATGGGCCTGCTGCTCACCGGTGTCGGCGCTCCTCTGCCGCTCATCCGGGTTCATCCAAGGCCCTCCTCATCTCGTGCGGCGGCTGAGGCCACTGGCGCAGCATCACCCCGAGTTGCTCGTGGGCGGGTCGGTACACAACGTGGTCATCCTCGATGTCATGTGTGAGGTATCCGGCAAGTCGGCCTTCGAGGAGCCGTCGGATCTTCTCGTCGGCGTGATCGATACGGGCCTGCAGCAGCGCTGAAGCCACGGCCGGCCACACCTGGGCCCACGGCATTCCGCGCCCCAGCCCGAACGCGGTGGCGCGCAGCAGGGCGAGCGCCTCCTCCCGGTTCAGGCCGTCATCGCCGACCTGGTTGAGATCTTGCTCGAACAGCCCCACGGTGCCCCGGTCGAGCCGTGAGAGCCACAGCTGGTCGCGGAGCAGTGCGACTCCGTCGCCCCGACGCAACTGTTCGGCGGCCAAGCGGGCGTCCAGGAAAGACCGACCTGCATGACGCGCCACTCGCTCCGCTGCCGAGGCGATCACCTTCGGGTCGGTGCCCCAGGGAGCCCCGGCCAACAGAGCAGTCACGTAGGCGGCGATATCCGCCTGCACCCCCTCTCCGTCCGTGCGCACCACCTGCGCTGCCGGGAAGACAAGCCGGAGTTCCTGCACCAGCCCGGGTACCCCGGTGGCGGCCGACGCCACCGGGGTACCCGGGCTGGTGCTGCGGACCCCGATGAGGAGACGCAGGCCACTGTGGCCGGAGGACGGTTCGGCCGACGTGGAGTCGGCAGCCTGGGCGGGGATCGAGATTCTGTCCGCCATACCGGGCAGCCCGCCGGCATAGCCGGCGAGAGGCACGAGAACATCTCGGATGCAGGCACCAGCCTCCGGGGATTCGTCCAGGCCGTCGACGACCACCGTGACCGTGTCCTTCTGACGGGACGTGAAGAATGTGCGCAGCCCTTCCTGCCATTGCCGCAGAGCATCTGCCGCAGGTTGTGTGCGGTCCCGCTCACCGCCCAGTCTGGTACCGATGGCTTCGATCAGGCTCAGCGGCCCGCGGTTGCGGGCTGAAACCGCCACGTGGATCGATCCCTCGTCCGGGACGGTGTTCGCGGGAGACTTGCTCACTGCCTCTGCGTAGCGAGGTGACGCCCGGAAGGCGGAATCGCTGAGCGTCACTGCCCGGGCCAGTACCGCGGATTTCCCACTGGCGGCGGTGCCGGTCACGATGAGGACGCCCGCGGGACCTTTGACGAAGCTCGTCAGTCGGCGGTTGAGTTCCTGGCGGCCGGAGAAGTACCAGCCGGGATCGTCGCGGCTGGCGCGGCCGCTGGCGCGGTCCAGCCAGTACTCCAGTTCCTCGGGCGTGGCTGCGACTTCCTCTCTGGCTTCTGTGACCACCTGCGGTTTGGGCCGGTAGCCAGGGTTGGGCAGGGTAGGGGTCGGGGCGCCGAGCTTGCCCTGGAGGACCGTTCGGGGACCCGCGAGTGAAAGATCCCGTTCTTCGTTGAGTCGGTCGGTGGCCTGCTCGAGAGCCTGCATGAATTCGGAGATCGACAGGTACGGACGGGCGATACCGGCCGCGTCCTGAAACCACTCGAAGGCCATGCGCAGGACGACGGCGAACTCGCGGCCCAGCACCGGGGAACGGGCCCCCGTTGTCGCCACGACGTTCAGCGCCCTCCCCGGGGACTCTGGCCGGACAAGGTCGCGGGCCAGGTCCCTGAGCTCTACATCGATGCCTTCCGCCTCACAGGCGTTGACGATCACGAGTACATGGCAGGCCTGCGAGTCGAGAGCCGCGATGACAACCTCGTTCGTCGGCATGCCCGTCGCCAGCAGCCGATCAGTGTCCGTGCTTGGCAGGAGCAGGAAGTGTCTGGTGGATGTGCCGACAGCGCCGTGTGACGTGATGTAGAGGACCAGCGCCTCGTCTTCTGCCGCGTCCCGGATGCCGGAGCTGTGCAAGAAACGTTCCACATCGTGACGTTCCTCCGGCGCACGCAGAATGGTCTGTACAAACCCTTCGCCCGGTTCCGGTCCTGCCTTCCACCACGCAGTCACGACCGACAGCTGTTCCTCGATCGCCTTGGCGAACTCAGGGTCCCCGTCCTCCACAGTCACGATGACCAGTGAGCCCGCGGCCGGCCCTGCGCCCTCTTCACTCTTTGACGGATTGGCCTGCCCGACTAAGCCAATCTCCCCGTGCTCCCCCTGCATGTTCTCTATTGTTCACAGCCATGAATCGCCACGGGCCAGAACCTGCGAACTCCTCCGCCACATCGGATGTGACCGCCGACATCACCCAGGACGCCGTTGTCATCGTCCCGGGCATCATGGGCAGTGAGCTCTACGACACCGTCACTCAGAAGACCATCTGGGGCTTATCCGGCGTGTCGTGGCTCTTGAAGGCATGGACACGGCCCAAGGGCCTCGAGCCGCTGCGCCTGACTCCGGAGGAACTGGAAGGCAAGACCACCCGGATCAAGCCCACTCAGCTGATGCGCCACTCATCCTGGACTCCCTACCTCCAGGGGTTCGAGCCCTACACCAACCTGATCAATGCGGTCCAAGGCTGCGTCGCCGATTCGGCCGCCGTCCTGGAGTTCGCCTACGACTGGCGCCTGCCTGTCGCCGTCAACGGCCACCTGTTGGCCGAGGCCGCCCGCCGCCACCTGACCGCCTGGCGATTGCATCCTGCCCACGACGCCGCTCGGCGCAACCGTGTGGACGAACGTCCGGCACGCCTCGTCTTCGTCGCTCATTCCATGGGAGGCCTCGTCACCCGGGCCGCCCTCGATGCCCCGTACGACGGCGCTCTGGCCGACGACACGCGCGCCGTACTCACCCTTGGTACGCCCTTCTACGGTGCGGTGAAGGCAGCCGCGATCCTCAACACAGGGCGCGGTGCCCCAGTCCCGCTCCCGCACCGGCAACTGCAATCCATCTCAGCCACCATGCCAGGCCTTCATGACCTTCTTCCGCAGTACGCCTGCCTCATCGACGGGAACGATGTCCGTCGCCTCACCCCCAGCGATGTGACAGGCATCGGAGGTAATGCCGAACTCGCCCAGGCAGCAGTCGAGTTCCAAGAAAAGCAGGCGAACGTCAGGTTGCCCGGGCACTGGGCGGTGGCCGGCACAAATCAGGCCACCATGCAAAGTCTCACGATCCGCGACGGCGTGGTTTACCCGCATCAGCACGGAGCTCGCCAGCACACCAGTGGTGACTTCATCCGCGACTCGCGCGGCGGCCTGAGGTTCTATGACGTCAAGGGCGACGGCACCGTATACAAGGATTCCGCAGCCGTCGGACCCGCTGTCACACCACTTCCGCTACAGCATGGAGCCGTCGCCTCCGATCGCGTCGCGCTCAAGGCCGTAGCGGAAATACTGCGGGACGACGAACACTTGGGCCCGCCTCAGGGCGCCCCCGGCTGCGGACTGGACGTTCCCGATCTGGTAGAAGTCGGAACCGCTTGGAGTATCACGCTCAGCGGCGTGGATTCCTTGGCTGGTCTCCGTTGCGAAATAGCCGACGTTGCCGGTCAGAACCCGCAGGTCATCAAAGCAGGCTGGGGTGACGGGCAGATCAAGGCCAGGACCACCGTGAATATTCCGGGCTTGTACCGCGTCACCGTTCGCACCATTGACGGCCACACCATCACCCAACTTGTCCTGGCCAGTGAAGCCGGAGCCACGAGGGAAGTGGAATAGGAGCCAGCCTCGCGAATCAACGTGGGTACCCGATCTCCTGGGTGCGCACTCCGTGGGCAACCAGTTCTGGTCTAATTCTCCGCCGCCCGCGCAAGTAGCGAGATTGCCGACGAAGAGCATGGTGCGCTTCCTCGGCGGTCTTGCCTTTTGCGCTGCGAGGTACAAGCAGAGTCGTTGGACCGGGGCCGTTCTCGGCCCGTGAGGCTGTGCCGGTCCCGGCTGCGATCCCGTTGCGACGGGAAAGGGCCGTGGCTTGACTGCCAGTCTGGATCCACGTACGACACCATCGTTCACCGTCTTCCGGGTGAAGCATTGAGTGTGCGAGGAAGCCTTCGAGCCGACAAGAACGTGCAAGGCTTCACGCCTCTACGGGTCACTTCCAGAAGGCCGACTGGCATGTTCCCGAGAACGCGCCCTGACCTGCAGCGATCAGCTGATCGTTTCCGAATCGACGGGCGTGCGTTCCGGAGCTATCTCCTGGCCACTCGCTGACCTGCGGCGACGGAGTTTTCTGCAAGCCCCACGAAGGCGAGTCGTGGCCGTGGAGGCCACTGGCGTCAGCGTACCGGATCTGTTCGGGCGGGGTGTGGGGGTCAGGTCGTCGGGACCCGGGTGAAGCGGCCTGCCACGTGGAGATCCTGCTCGATGCGGGCCGCCGTGGCGCGGAGGTGGGGCAGGATGTCGCGCTCGCACTCCTCGGGCGTGTGGCGGGCCGCGTGCATGGCCACGTTCAGGGCGGCGACCGCTCGGCCCGTGCGGTCGCGGACCGGGACCGCGATGGAGCGGAGGCCCTCTTCGAGTTCTTCGTCCACCAGGGCGTGGCCCTGGGCGCGGATCTCGGAGAGGAGGCGGGTCAGGGTCTCCGGGTCGGTCAGGGTGTGGGGGGTCAAGGGGCGGAGGGGGAGGGGGAGAGGGCGGTCGGACGGGGGGAGGTCCGACAGGAGGACGCGGCCCATGGACGTCGCGTAGGCCGGTAGCCGGGTGCCCACTGTGATGTTCACGCTCATGATGCGGCTCGTGGCGACGCGGGCCGTGTACTGGATGTCGGCGCCCGACAGCACGGCCAGGGACGTCGACTCGTGGACCCGCTGGGCGAGTTCGGCCATGTGCGGGGCCGCGATCTCGGGGAGGGACGTGCGGGAGAGGGGCGGGAAGCCGAGGGACAGGACGCGCGGGGTCAGGGTGAAGGTACGGGCCTGTGCCTGGACCAGGCCCAGGTGTTCGTGGGTGATCAGGGCTCGGCGGGCCGTCGCGCGGGCCAGGCCCGTTGCCTTGGCCACCTCCGTCAGGGTCAGGGCGGCGCGGCCCTCTCCGAAGGCCGTCAGGACCGTCAGGCCGCGGGCCAGGGATTCGACGAACTCCCGGCCGAGTTCCTGTTTCGAGGCGCCGGTCCAGGTCGCGAGGCCGGAGGGCGCGGCGGACGGCTGGGGTGGCGGTACCTCGCGCAGGTCGTCCTCCATCGCCCGTACCGCCGCCCGCAGCCGGGGGAGCAGGGTGTCGCGCAGGTCCGCGGCGGTGTGCCGGCTGGTGTGGCTCACCACGTTGGCCGCGCAGGCGATACGGCCGGTGTGCGGGTCCCGTACGGGGACGGACACGGCGACCAGGCCCGGTTCGATCAACTGGTCGTCCAAGGCCCAGCCGTTCGCGGCCGATCGGGCCACCCGCTGCTCGAAGTCCTCGTCGGTGGCCGGGTGTTGGGGTGGGGGTACGGCCGGGAAGAGCGTCCCCTCCCGGTCCGCCGCCCTGCGCTGCCGCCATTCCCGCCAGTCGTTCTGCGTCCACTCCGTCGCGAACAGGGGGCCCGGCGCGGTGCGTTCCGCCGGCAGCAGGTCGCCGATGCGGAAGCTCAGGGACATCGCGCGGCGGCGGGTGGCCTGGTGGATGAAGCGGATGCCGTCGCGGTCGGCGACGGCCAGGGACACGGATTCGTCCAGTTCGTCGGCGAGGGCGTCGGCGCATGCGTCCAGCAGGGCGGGCAGGCGCAGGGCGGAGAGGTAGGCGTTGCCCAGTTCCATCAGGCGGGGGGTCAGGATCACGTCCCGGCCGTCGAGGCGGACGTATCCCATCCGGGCGAGGGTGGCGGTGATCCGGTCGACCGTGGAGCGGGCGAGGCCCGTGGCCCGTTCAAGGGCGCTCGGGCTCAGGGCCCCGCCGGCCTCGGTCAGCCGCCGCAGCACGGCGACCCCACGGACGAGCGGTGCGACCGCCTCGGCCGGTACGCCGGACGAGCCGTCCGGCATGGCGGCGGCAGCGGCCGGTACGCCGGACGACGCGGCCCGTACGGCGGGAGAAGCGGCGTCGGCGTCCATCGTTGGCTTCGCGGGCATCGGGTCTCCGGTACGGCGGTCGGGGCATGCCTACCGTAATGCGGAGAACCGTCACCTCGACGGCGGCCGTCCCACCGGCGTCCCACCGGTTCCCCGCGAGCCGCTCACGGCCGCGTCACCAGCACCCGGTAGCGCGCGCTTGCGGAGCGGTCCGTCCCCGCCACCGTGATCCGGATCCCGCGCTTCGGGTCCTTGAAGACCTCGCCGGGGGTGAAGGGCGCGTCCGAGAGTTCCGCGTGGACGTTGGGGCTGCGCGTGCAACCGCCGCTGTCGCGCCGGGAGTCGTAGACCTTCACCGGTCCCATGCCGGTGTCGACGTCCGCGTCGACCTTGTAGATCAGTACGCCAGGGCGGCACACGGCCTCGTCGTTGCCCGCGCGGACGCGCACCTCCAAGGCGTACCCGGTGCGGCTGCTGAGCGGCACGAAGACCAGCTTCGGGCCGCCCGCGCGCTCCAGCGGCGTCAGCGTGTGCTCCGTGGTGCCGTGCCGCGAGGCGCAGCTGACCTGGGACGGGTCCAGCCAGCCCAGCTTCCACTTGTGCCAGCCGAGCAGGTCGTTGTTGGCCCCCCAGTCCTCGCTCATGATGTCCCAGTGGCCGACGGCGCCGCCGCCCGCCTGGGTGTAGAGGTCGGGCAGGCCGAAGACATGGCCGTTCTCGTGCGGCAGCACCCGGTAGCCGGTCCTGCCGTAGGAGCCGGAGCCGTCGTCCTGGCGGGAGTAGACGAAGGAGGCGTTGGCGACGGGGACGCCGTCGGCGACCGGTGCCTCGGTGTTGCCGGCGAAGGTCACGGACAGGACCGTGTCCAGGGCGGACGGGCCGGCGTTCGGGGTCACCAGCACGTTCAGGAAGTCGTACTCCTGGAAGTTCACCTTGGGGTCGGCGGCGCTGACGATGTCCTGGACGAGCTCGCGGTAGCCGGAGTCGAAGGGGGCGCCGCGCTCTATGCCGTAGGCCTTGAACGGCTTCGGCATGCGCAGCCAGTGCGGGATCGGGGTCTCGGGGCGGTAGTCCAGGCGGCCGTAGGAGGCGGTGCGGAACCACTGGCGGGTCTTCGGGAAGAACTCGCGGAAGCGGTCGAGGGCGTTGCCGGGGCCGGGTGCGTCGGAGAAGTCGACCATCAGGGTCAGGGCGTGGACGGTGCCCGTGGAGCGGGAGTAGCCGGTGCCGGTGGGGACGCCCTCCGACAGCTGGATGGCGTGACCGCCTCTGATCATGCAGGGGCTGAGTACCGCGCTGCGGGCAGGCGCGATCGGGCCGGCCCCGGCCGTCGTGGAGGGCGCCGTCAGATGTCCGGTGCCGGCCGAGGTGCTGAACGCGAAGGTCAGGACGGTCACGGACGCGAGGACGGCCGCACGGCGTGGACGTATCCGACGGCAGACCTGCATGCACGCGTCCTTCGTCCATGGCAGCCGGCGGCATCGGACTGCGCCCTTTCGATCACCCTGATCGGGGGGCCGCGCGGGCGCGCGCTGGAGGAGCCCGAACGTGGGGTTTCGATGAGAGGGCGGTGTGACTCAGGTCACATTAAATCTCTCTGTCAACCTGAAATAAGCGGGGAGCGTCTCCCCGTTTAGTCAGGTGTCCGAGCGAAACGGGGAATGCTTCCCCGGATCGCGGCACCACCGACCACCCGCAGCAGCACCCACTGCTCGCAGCACCACTCACCGAGGAGCACACCGTGACCGCCACGACGACCGCGAAGGCCCCGCAGCGCAAGGTGACCCGGCCGCGCGCCGACGCCCTGCGCAACCGGGAGCGGATCGTCGCCGCCGCCCGCGAGATGTTCACCGAGTTCGGCCCCGAGGTGCCGCTCGACGAGATCGCCCGCCGGGCCGGCGTGGGCAACGCCACGGTGTACCGCAACTTCCCCGACCGCGACGCACTCGTCCGCGAGGTCGTCTGCTCCGTCATGGACCGGACGTCGGAGGCGGCCGAGCTCGCGCTCGCCGAGACCGGGGACGCCTTCGAGGCGCTCGAGCGCTTTGTGCACACCGCCGCCGACGAGCGGATCAGCGCGCTGTGCCCGATGGTCCAGAGCACCTTCGACCAGAACCATCCCGATCTCGAAGCGGCCCGTCGGCGGGTCGAGCAGACCGTCAACGAGCTGATGGACCGCGCCAAGGAGGCCGGCCAGCTCCGCCCCGACGTCGCCGTCGGGGACCTCATGATCGTGGTGGCGCAGCTCAGCCGGCCCCCGGCCGGCACCGACTGCTTCGTCAACGACCGCTTCGTACACCGCCATCTGCAGCTGTTCCTGGACGGACTGCGGGCCCCGGCCCGCTCGGTCCTGCCGGGCACACCCGTGACCGTGGAGGATCTGCGCCGGCCCTGCGATTAGTTCCGCACCCCAAGCCGGTCACTACACCGAACACCCGACACCGAGCACCGACTTACCGAATCACCGGCCGTCGCCGGAAGCCCGTAGACGAGCCGTCCCCGTAAGACGCCTTTTTCCGTCACGAAGTCCCGAAGTGGGTACCCCCATGTCTGCAACAGCCTCAAAGGCTCCAGGCGCCGTCGAGAACACCGGCGACGCCAACCGCTGGAAAGCGCTCGTCTTCATAGCGCTCGCCCAGCTGATGGTCGTGCTGGACGCGACCATCGTGAACATCGCCCTGCCGTCCGCCCAGACCGACCTGGGCATCTCGGACGGCAACCGGCAGTGGGTCGTCACGGCCTACGCCCTCGCCTTCGGCGGTCTCCTCCTGTTCGGCGGCCGGATCGCCGACCTGTGGGGCCGCAAGCGCGCCTTCGTCATCGGTCTGGCCGGCTTCGCCGCCGCCTCCGCCCTCGGCGGAGCGGCCACCACCGGCGCCATGATGTTCGGCGCCCGCGCCCTCCAGGGCGTCTTCGGCGCCATGCTCGCGCCCGCCGCGCTGTCCCTGCTCGCCGTGATGTTCACGGACGCCAAGGAGCGCGCCAAGGCGTTCGGCATCTACGGTGCGATCGCCGGTGGCGGTGGCGCCGTCGGCTTCATCCTCGGTGGCGTGCTCACCGAGTACATGGACTGGCGCTGGACGTTCTTCGTGAACATCCCGTTCGCCATCGTGGCCGCGCTCGGCGCGTACTTCGTCATCCGTGAGCCGGAGGGCGGCCGCAACCGCAACCCGCTCGACATCCCGGGCGTGCTGCTCTCCACCGCCGGCCTGGTCTCGCTGGTCTACGGCTTCACCCGCGCCGAGTCCGACGGCTGGGGCGACACCACGACCGTCTCCCTGTTCGTGGCGTCGGCCGTCCTGCTGATCGCGTTCGTCGTCACCGAGGCCAAGGTCAAGGCCCCGCTGCTGCCCCTGCGCGTGGTCACCGACCGCAACCGCGGCGGCATCTACCTCTCGCTCGGCATCGCCATCATCGCGATGTTCGGCACGTTCCTCTTCCTGACCTACTACCTGCAGGTCATCAAGGGCTACTCGCCCATCAAGACGGGCTTCGCCTTCCTGCCGATGATCGCGGGCATGATGATCGGCTCGACCCAGATCGGCACCCGGCTGATGACCCGGGTCCCGGCCCGGCTGCTGATGGGCCCCGGCTTCCTGGTCGCGGCGGGCGGCATGCTCTTCCTGACCCAGCTGGAGATCGGCTCGTCGTACGCCTCGGTGGTGCTGCCGTCGATGCTGCTGCTCGGCCTCGGCATGGGTACCGCGTTCATGCCCGCCATGTCCCTGGCCACCCTGGGCGTCGAGCCCCGTGACGCCGGTGTCGCCTCCGCGATGGTCAACACCTCGCAGCAAGTGGGCGGCGCGATCGGTACGGCCCTGCTGAACACGATCGCCGCCTCCGCGACGACCTCGTACATCAAGGACCACATCGCGGGTGCGACCTCCAAGTCGCAGGCGCAGCTGGTCCAGATGCAGGGTGCGGTGCACGGCTACACCAACGCGATCTGGTTCGCCGTCGGCATGCTGGTGCTCGCCGCCGCGATCGTCGGGACCTTGGTGAACGCCGGCCGCCCGGGTTCGACGACGGTGTCGTCCTCCGAGGACGGCGTCGAGGACGAGCTGGCCGTCCCGGTGGTCGCCCACTGACGGCGGCCGTCCGGCGGTACCCCCTTCGGAACCATCCGTACGCGAGAGGAAGGGGACGCCTCCCGCGTACGACCCCGGGACCTGCCCTGGCTTGCTGAGTGAGCGGCTCAGCGGAGCCAGGGCAGGTCCGCGCCCGCATCGCTGGGCTGCAGGCCCTCGGCGACGATCTCCATGATCTCGCCGAGGGCCTCCTGCTGCTGCGGGGTGAGCCGCTCGAACACGGCCTGCCGTACAGCCGCCACATGGCCCGGCGCGGTCCGCTCCAGCACCTCGGCGCCCGCGTCCGTCAGCACCGCGAACTGCCCGCGCTTGTCGGAGGGGCAGTCCTCGCGCCGCACCCAGCCGTTCTTCTCCAGCCGCGCGATCGCATGCGAGAGACGGGAGCGGGTGATCTTCGACTTCATGGCCAGTTCGGTCATCCGCAGCCGCCGGTGCGGGGCCTCGGCGAGGCCGACCAGCAGCCCGTAGTAGATGTGCGGCATGCCCGCGTCCCGCTGCAGCTGGCGGTCGAGGTGATCCTCGAGAAGCATGGTGGCATGCAGGTAGGAGCGCCAGATGCGCTGCTCGTCGGCGGTGAGCCAGCGAGTCTGCTCGGCGGGTTTCGCCGCTGCGGAGGCTTCGTCGGCGGATGTGGGTGCCGTATTCATGTATCCATCGTACGAGAGCTCTCCTTGAAAATTAAACAACCGCGGCGTATGCTCTGGAACAGGGAGTTTGAGAGTTCAAGCATTGGGAGTCGCCGCCATGTCCGCCGCCACTCAGGAGCGCATGCCCGCCCTCTATCTCAGTCACGGTGCGCCGCCGCTCGCGGACGACCCGATCTGGCCCGGTGAACTCGCCGCCTGGTCCGCCGACCTGCCGCGCCCCAAGGCGATCCTCATGGTCTCCGCCCACTGGGAGGAGGCCCCGCTCGCGCTGGGCGCGGTGCGGACGGTCCCGCTCGTCTACGACTTCTGGGGCTTCCCCGAGCACTACTACCAGGTGACGTACGAGGCCCCGGGCGCACCCGAACTCGCCGAGTCCGTGCGGAAGTTGCTGCGCGCCCCCGGCATACCCGTGCAGGACATCCCGGACCGCGGCCTCGACCACGGCGCCTATGTCCCCCTCGTCGAGATGTTCCCGGCCGCCGACATCCCGGTCCTGCAGATCTCGATGCCCACGCTCGACCCGGTGAAGCTGATGGAGATCGGCCGCAAGCTGGCACCGCTGCGCGACGAGGGCGTGCTGATCGTCGGCTCCGGCTTCTTCACCCACAACCTGGCCGCGCTGCGTCACACGGGCGGGGGAGTGCCGACCTGGTCCTCGGAGTTCGACGACTGGGGCCGCAAGGCACTGGAGGCCCGGGACTGGGACGGCCTGCTGGACTTCCTCCACAAGGCCCCGGCCGGCCGCTACGCCCACCCGCGCACCGAGCACTTCGCCCCGCTGTTCGTGACCATGGGCGCGGCGGACGTCACCGGCGAGCTGGACGCGCAGAAGTCCGTGATCGACGGCTTCTGGATGGGGATGGCGAAGCGGTCGGTGCAGTTCGGCTGAGACCTCGAGGCCCCTGCGGGCCTACAGCTCCTTCTCGTACCAGGCGACGTCCCAGTACCTGCCGAACTTCCGGCCCACCTCCCAATAGGTGCCGACGTACCGGAACCCGAAGCGTTCATGCAGCCGCGTGGACGCTTCGTTGGGCTGTGCGATGCCCGCGTAGGCGCGGTGCAGGTCCTCGTCCGCGAGGGCCTCGAAGAGCGCCTTGTACAGGAGCGTGCCGATGCCGCGGCGGCCCGCGTGCGGGGCCACGTACACCGTGACCTCGACCGACGTCTCGTAGGCCGGTTTCATGCGGTAAGGGCTGGATGTGGCGTAGCCCAGAATTTCCTGTGTGTCCGCATCCGTGGCAACCATCAGCCGGTGCGGCCCGTCTACAGGGTGGGAGAGCAGCCAAGGACGCCGCTCTTCCGGAGTGAAGACGGCGGTATCGAATGTGATGGGCGTCTCACGTACATAGTGGTTGTAGAGGTCGGTGAGAGCGTCGAGGTCCTCCTCGACTCCCGGCCTGACCTGCACCTCTGTACGCTCCGACGCCATCAGGCCTCCCTCTGTGGCCGGACAGGGTACTGCATGATCAGAAAAATCGGGGGGCGGGTTGGGAATTCTGTCCGGATTCCAGTCGTTGTTTCCATCGGATGCAGGGCACCCGACCAAAGTGCTCAGCGGCACTCGAAGGCGAGTGCCCGGCGTCTGAGAGACCACCCGTCAGCCCACCATCGCAAGGGAGCACGCATGGCAACCCGTGCCGTCGCCCGTCGTAAGTCCGCCACCGGCGAGACGGCCGACGCGGCAAGCAGTGTTCGCGCCCACGCCGGCGAGATCGCCGACCGTGACCTGGTCGGCATGTACCTCGACGAGATCGCGCGCACACCGCTGCTCGACGCCGCCAAGGAGGTCGAGCTGTCCCAGATCATCGAGGCGGGTGTGTTCGCGCGACAGGTTCTCGACGGGTACGAGGAGTCCAAGGCCGACGCCACGCGCGAGGAGCTCGAGGCCCTGGTGGCCGACGCCGAGCGCGCCAAGGACATCTTCATCCGCTCCAACCTCCGCCTGGTCGTGGCCGTGGCGCGCCGTTACCCCCGTAGCGGTCTGCCCCTGCTCGACCTGATCCAGGAGGGCAACGCCGGCCTGGTGCGCGCGGTCGAGAAGTTCGACTACCGCAAGGGCTTCAAGTTCTCGACGTACGCCACCTGGTGGATCCGTCAGGCGATCACCCGCTCGATAGCGGACCAGTCGCGCACCATCCGCCTGCCCGTCCACCTGGTGGAGGAGCTGGGCCGGATCCGCCGTGTGCAGCGGGAGTTCAACCGCGAGCACGGCCGCGACCCGGAGCCCGCGGAGATCGCCGCCGAGCTCGGCTCGAACGCGGACCGTGTGATCGACGTCCTGGACTGGGCCCGCGACCCGGTCTCGCTGAACATGTCGGTGGACGACGACGGCGACACCCAGTTCGGCGACCTGCTCGAGGACACCTCGGCGGTCTCCCCCGAGCAGTCCGTCCTCACCCTGCTGCGCAGCGAGGAACTCGACCACCTCATCGGCCGCCTCGACCCACGCACGGCGTCCATCATCAAGATGCGCTACGGCATCGAGGACGGCCGCGAGCGCACCCTGACGGAGGTCGGCAAGGAGCACGGTCTGACCCGCGAGCGGATCCGGCAGATCGAGAAGCACGCCCTGCTGGAGCTGAAGAAGCTGGCACGCGACACGGGCTTCGAGGCGGCGGCCTGAGGCTCGGTCACGGGGGCGCGTACGGCACCCGGTGAGCGCCGGGTGGCGTACGCGCCGCCGGCCGCGCACGCCGGGTGGCGAAAGACCGCGCAAACATGGCGGTACAACGCCGCTTCAACCGTCAGAAGCAGGGAACAAGACTTCAGGGCACAGCAGTTCGGCGGCATCATCCCACCCCCTGAGCGACCGGACCACTGCAACCACCGGACCACGTCCCGACGCACATCCCCCCCGGCGGCGGGACTTTCCTGAGCCGGGCTTCGGCGCCCCTCCCCCCGGGCGCCGGGGCCCGGCTCTCTTTCGGGCGGTCCGGGATCTCGCAGGAACACACATGACGGCGGGTCACCCCAGACCTGAACACTGGGGTGGCCCGCCGTCACGTGTGCCACACGCCCTCCGGGCGCTGGTCAAACGGGCCGTGCGACCCGATTGCGCGTGACACTCTGCCATATGATCGTCACGTTTCGCTAACGTGCCGAAGGCGAGACGGTCCCTCCTCGCCCCGTCGAGCTGCGTCACCCACCCCCGGCCCGCACCAGCCGTCCGCCCAACTCCCTTACGCTCTCCACCAGTTCGGCCGGTTCCCGTACCGTGAACTCGTAGCCCAGCAGGGCCAGTCGGACCGCGAGCCAGTCCGCCGCGTCGCCGGTCCGGGCCCGTAGGCGGCAGGAGTGGTCGTCGATCGGTTCCGGCGTGCCCAGCCAGGACGGGATGCGGGTCGCGACGGTTTCCGCGGGGGCCGCGAAGGTGACCTCGAAGTCGTACGACTCCTGGTGTCGTTGCATCGAGCGGCGCAGGTACTCCGCCGCGCTTCCCGTCGGCAGCTCCCGCGGGGCGAACCGGGCGCCGGTTGCGAAGGGGTCGCTCACGCGGTCGACGCGGAACGTGCGCCAGTCGGCGCGGTCGAGGTCGTAGGCGACGAGGTACCAGCGGCGGCCGGTCGAGACGAGACGGTACGGCTCCGTCAGGCGTCGTGACTCCGTGCCGTCGCCGGCGCGGTAGGCGAAGCGCAGGCGCTCGTGCCCGGCCACCGTGGACGCCATGACGGTCAGAGTCTCGGGCGCGATGCTCGCCCCGTCCCCGCTGGTCAGCGGCGTGGTCGCGGCCTGGAGCGTGGAGACGCGGTGGCGCAGGCGGGAGGGCAGCACCTGTTCCAGCTTGGCGAGGGCCCGTACGGAGGCCTCGTCCACGCCCTCCAGGGCGTGCCCGGCGCCCGCCCGCAGCCCGACCGCGATCGCCACGGCCTCCTCGTCGTCGAGCACCAGCGGCGGCATCGCCTTGCCCGCGACCAGGCGGTAACCGCCCTCGGCGCCCAGGGTCGCCTGCACCGGATAGCCGAGCTCGCGCAGCCGGTCGATGTCCCGCCGCACCGTGCGCCGCGACACGCCCAGCCGCTCGGCGAGCTCGCCGCCGGGCCATTCGCGGGGAGTCTGGAGGAGCGAGAGGAGTTGGAGGAGTCGGGCCGGGGTGTCCGTCGTCATGGTGAGAGCATGCCGCAGAAGTAGGACACGATCTGACCTAATGGGGGTCTAGCTTCGGGGTATGACCTCCACCGAGATCCCTTCCGTTTCCATGGGCACCCAGGGTGCCCCGCCCGCCGCGGGCGACCGCAGGCGCTGGTTCGCCCTCGCCATCGTGATGACCGCGGCCTTCATGGACCTCGTCGACGTCACGATCGTCAACATCGCCATCCCGTCGATCCAGCGGGACGCAGGCGCCTCCGTCAGCCAGATCCAGTGGATCACCGCGGGCTACGCGCTCGCCTTCGCCGCGGGGCTGATCACCGGCGGACGCCTCGGCGACATCCACGGCCGCAAGCGGCTGTTCCTCGTCGGCATCGGCGGGTTCACCCTCGCCTCCGCGCTGTGCGGCTTCGCAGCGAACCCGGAGATGCTGGTCGCCTCCCGGATCCTGCAGGGCGGGATGGCGGCGATGATGGTGCCGCAGGTCCTGTCGATCGTGCACGCCACCTTCCCGGCGCACGAGCGGGGCAAGGTGTTCGGTCTGTTCGGCGCGATCGTGGGGCTCGGGGCCGTCTCGGGCCCACTGCTCGGCGCGCTGCTCACGGAGTGGAACCTGTGGGGTCTGGAATGGCGGCCGATCTTCCTCATCAACCTCCCGGTCGGCATCGCGGGCCTGGTCCTCGGCAGCCGCTTCATCACCGAGTCGAAGGCACCGCGGGCGCTGAAGCTGGACCTGGTCGGAGTAGCGCTCGTCACCCTCGGTCTGACGATGCTGCTCTACCCGCTGACCCGCGGCCGTGAGCTGGGCTGGCCGCTGTGGGGGCACGTCTCGATGGCCGGCGCGCTCCTCGTCTTCGCGGTGCTGGTGGCGTACGAGAGGCGCAAGGCCGTACGGGACGGGTCTCCGCTGGTGGAGCTGTCGCTGTTCCGGGTGAAGAGCTTCGCTGCCGGTATCGCCGTGCAGACCGTCTTCGGGCTCGCGCTCGGGGTGTTCTTCCTCGTGTGGACGCTGTACATGCAGACCGGCCTGGGCTGGAGCCCGCTGCGGGCGGGGCTGACCGGGGTGCCGTTCTCGATCTCCGTCTCCACCGCGGCCGGCCTGTCCGTGCAGAAGCTGGTGCCGCGCTTCGGCCGCAAGGTGCTCCAGACGGGCGCGCTGCTCATGGCCGCGGGCGTCCTGCTCTACATCTGGGAGTCCGGCCGCTACGGCCTCGCCATCGCCTCCTGGCAGATGGCGCTGCCCCTGATCGTGATGGGCGTCGGCATGGGCCTGATCGTCGCCCCGCTGACGGACGCGGTGCTCTCGGACGTGCCGCGCGAGCACGCCGGCTCGGCGTCGGGGCTCATCAACACCGTGCAGCAGATGGGGAACGCGCTGGGGCTCGGGCTGGTCTCGGTGGTGTTCTTCGGGGAGATCGGCGACCGGCTGACGCGGTCCGAGGTGGGCCCGGCGTTCGTGAACGCCTTCCAGCATGCGCTGGGGTGGGTCGCCGCGGTGATGGGGGCCATCTTCGTATTGATGTTCGCCCTGCCGAAGCGGGCCGGGGAGGCGGAAGAGCCCGCGAAGGAGCGCGAGACCGCCGTCCTGCCCGCCGGGGGTATTCAGGACGCCCCCGCTCACCAGGAGAACCTGGCTTCGGTCAGGTAGCGCACTTGGCACCCTGTCCCTAGTCTTTGCGGGGGCAGGGTGTTGTTTTGCGGGGGCAGGGTGCCGTGTAGCAGGGTGTCCTCGACACGTGTTTATCCGGACAAGCGGCGGGACGTCATGGCATCGAGGAATCAGGCCACTCCATCCGAGGCGGCAGCGTCGGAAACGGCCATGTCCAGCTGGCTTCCCGACCTCTCGGGGCTTTCCCTCGGAGAGCTCAGCAGCCTGGACAGCGTGGTTCTGGAATCCTCCGTCAAGCATCTGAGGCGCTGCGTCAACCAACCGCTTTCCACCATCGGTGGCAGCAGCGGCAGCTAGTTGCCGGACGGTCCCCGGGACCGGTTAAATTTCACGGCACGTCACTCTCCCGGCCGGGAACGAGGAAATCGTGCTGATGCACCATCACCAGCTCTCCGTGTCCGTCCTGCGGTCCCTGCTGGCCACCACCGAGGACGACACGGCGGTCGCCGTGCTCCTGGACGTGGAGTACAGCCGTCGGCTGCTGCTCATGCGGGGGATTCTGGATTCCTGCGCCGGCACCCCCGAGGCCGAGACCGCCCGGGTCGGGGAGGCGTGGCGGTTGCTGGAGAGCGTGGATAAACAGGCACCCGAGGCCGTTCGCGCGGTACTGCTCGATCCGCAGGTCGGCCTGTGGGCGGCCGCCCTGTTCCGGCGGCTGTCCCGGGCCGAGCCGGACGAGAGCGCGGAGGAGATGCCGCTCTGGGTGGAGCTGGGTTTCCTCGCCCAGTTCGCGACCACCGTGTCGATCATGGCGGGCACCCCCTTCCGGATGCGGGTCCCGGTGCGGGAGGGAACTGTTTTCCTGCCGTGCCTGGGGCGTGCGCACCTGGACACCTCCGAGCGCTGGGGGACCGCCGAGGTCCGGGCGCAGGACGGCGTGGTGAGCATCGTCGGCGACGGTACGACGGTGATGCTGCCGGAGGATCCCGAACGCGACGCTCCCGGCTGGCAGGGCCTGCGTCGGCTGCGCGCCACGGCAGAAGACCTCACCCTCACGCTCGCGATCGACGACCTCGGCCCGTACCCGGCGGTGACCGGACTGGCCGCCTCCCGGCGGCTGACACCCGAGCAGTTCGCCGACTGGCAGCGCTGGATCTCCGCCATGTGGCCCCTTCTCGTGGCCGACCACCGGGCCGACGCCCGCGCGCTCTCCGCCGGGCTGCTGTCCCTCGTCCCGCTGCCCCACCGGGAACGCCTGCGCGGGCGCACGGCCTCGTCCAGCGACGCCTTCGGCTGCGTCCTGCTGACGGAACCCGACGAGGACACGGCGGTGCTGCCGGCCCAGCTCGGTGTGGCCCTCATCCATGAGTTCCGGCACACCCTGCTCAACGGCCTCATCTTCCTCACCCCGCTCTTCGAGGACTGCGGCGACCTGTTCTACGCACCCTGGCGGGACGACCCGCGCCCGCTCGGCGGGCTGGTGCACGGGGCGTACGCCTTTTCGGGGGTGGCGCGGTACTGGCGTGCGCGCGGGGAGGAGGGGCTCGCGGGCTTCGAGTTCGCGCTGTTGCGGGACGCCCTGGACCAGGTGCTCACCACCCTGCGGGACCACCCCCTGCTGACCCCGCTCGGGCGCCGGCTCTGCGAGGCGCTCACGGAACAGACCGAGCCCTGGCGCGCGGAGCCGGTGGGCGAGCACGAGCACAACCTCGCCCGGCTGGCGTCCGCCCACCACCACGCGACCTGGCGCGCCCACCACCTGCACACACCCAAGGCCTATGCGCAGGCGGTGGCGCAGGCATGGCAGCACGGCCACCGGGAGCCCGTCGACGTCACGGGCACCCCGCTGGGGCCGGCGCCGGAGCCCGAACTGCACACGGACCCCGGCGCCTGCCGGCTGGACACCCTGGCGTTGCTGTCCCGCCTCAGCCTCGTCGACCCCGCGGAGTACGCGCGACTGCTCGCCGACGACGATCCCGCCGCCCAGGTCCCCGGCGCCGCCGCGGCCGACCTGGCCCTGGTGGCGGGCGACGCGAAGACCGCGGTCGAGCTCTACGCCGAGGAACTGGCGCTCCCCGGAGCCAGACCCGCAGCCTGGGCAGGCCTGGGCCTGGCGCTCACCGAGACGGGCGAGGAGGCTGCCGGGGCCGCCCTGACCAACAGCCCCGAACTGGCCGTAGCCGTAAGCCGATTGCTGCCTGAGCCGCCGGACCCGGTGGCGCTGGCACATTGGCTGGCGCCCCGATAGGGGCGCGGGGCTGTGTTGAACATGCGGCTACCGCCGCGTGGGCGCGACGAGCCACGATGGCGCAGCGGACGACCGACGGCCATGAGCACTGTCACAACGGCATGGGGTCGATGTCACAGTCAGCCCGGTGTTCCCAGTCGGCGGCCAGCCGTACCGCAGGGTGGCTGCTGCCCAGCTTGCGGCTGAGACGTTCATGGGTGTCGGTGTGGAGCGTGGCCGCCTCCTCGGTGTGGCCGAGGGCGCGCAGGTCCATGGCGAGGTTGGCGGCACAGGCGAGGGTGGAGGGGTGATCGTCGTCGAAGACCTCGCGGGAGCGGCGCAGGGTCTCGGTGTCCAGTTCGTGGGCGGTGGCCGGGTCGCCCAGGGCGTAGTGGTCGCTGGCGAGGTTGGTGCGGCACACCAGGGTCGACGGATGCATCTCGCCCAGGGTCGCCGTGAACTCCTCCAGCACCAGTGAGTTGATGTACTGGGAGGCCGCCGCGTTGCCCAGCAGCCGGTAGGTGATCGCCAGGTTCAGCGCCGCCGACAGGGCGTGCGGATGGTGTTTGCCGTACGTCTTCTCGTACTGCTCGCAGATGTCGGTGCCCAGCCGCAGCGCTTCCGGAAGGTCGCCGCTGTGCCGCAGATGCACCGACAACTCCAGGGTGGCGGCCATGGATTCGGGGTTGTCGGTGCCGTACCGGTGGATGAGGTCCGTGCGGGCCTGCTCGGCGGTCTCCATCGCCTCCCGGTGCTCGCCCGCCTTGCGCAGGGCCACCGCGAGGTGCCGGTAGCAGGAGAGACTGAGGGGATTGGTGCTGCCCAGCAGGGAGTTGGACCGGTCGACCAGCTCTCGGTGGTACGTCAGCGCGACGGCGTACTCGCCCAGTTCCCGGGTGTCGAGGATGAAACCGAGCCAGCTGAGCAGCGAGAGCACATGGTCCTGGCCGTAGATCTCGGTGTAGCCGTTCCAGGTCTGCTGGTCGAGGTCGCGGGCACGGGCGAAGTCGCCGACGAGGCGGAGGCTGACGCCGAGGTTGTGGGCGGCGCGCAGGGTTTCGGGGTCGTCGGGGCCCAGCAGCCGTAAGTACTGCTGGTGGACGGATTCCGAGAGGGTGAGAGCCTCGCTGAAGGCGCCGCGTACCCGGTGGTCGATGGCGACGTTGCCCAGCGCGTCGGCGGTGTCCTGGGCGTCGGGGCCGACGGTGCGCCGGTAGGCCTCCAGAGTGGCCGAGTTGAGTTCGGCGGCCTCCCGGTAGCGGCCCAGGCTGAAGAGCAGGAAGCCCAGCCAGCGGGCCACCTGGAGGGTCTGGGGGTGGTCCTGGCCGAGCTTTGCCGACCAGGTCTCGTGCGCGGTGCGGGCGAGTTCCAGACAGGGCTGGTAGTCGCCGAACCGCAGCAGGTAGATGACCTCGTTGACGACGAGGTTGCGCACCCAGCCCTCGTCGGACTGGGCTGCCTCGGAGACCAGCACATGCGGGTAGAGCGCGCCGTACCGGTCCCAGCGCAGCACGTTGTCCGGGTCGTTGGGGTCGCTCGCCGCCAGCAGCAGATGCGCTCCCCGCCGCATCGTCGACCGGTCCTCCTCCGTCATCCGGTACAGCAGGGCGGCCTGGACCAGGCGGTGCATCTGGAGGGAGTTGTTGCGGTGGTTGAAGCGGGCCAGTGAGTAGCGGCCGATCTCCCGGATGACCTGACCGAGGCGGATCGGGTCCTCCAGCGCCAGGTCCAGTTCGGGGGCGATCGAGCCGCGCGGCATACGGGCGAAGAGGGAGCGGGCGATGGGCTCGGGGGCGTAGAAGGAGCAGACCTGGAGGAGCTGGTAGGCGGCCGGGTTCTTGGTCTCCAGCTGGTCCAGGGAGATGTTCCAGGCGGCGATGACCGGGTGCTGGTTGTCCAGCGGTGCGGTGCCGCGCAGCAGGTCCACGCGTTTCTCGGTGAGCAGGCGCAGGTATTCGTCGACCAGCATGCCGGTCTCCGCGTGCCAGGCGGCCGCCTGCTCGATGGCCAGCGGCAGGTCGCCCAGCGCCTGGGCCAGCCGATCGGCGTCCTCGTCGCTGATCTCAGGACCGCGCAGCCGCAGCAGCTGCTTGCTCTCCTCGCGGAGGAAGACGTCGACCTCCAACGGGCGGGCGATGGACGCCCATTGGGGGTTGCGGGAAGTAATGAGGATGTTGCCGGGGCCGCCCGCCGGGAAGAACGCCCGTACCGCCTCCGGGCTCTCGGCGTTGTCGAACACCAACAGCCAGTTGGCGTAAGGCCGTCCGATGCGCAGCGCCTCCAGGACGGCCGCGACCGTCGAGGAGGCGTCGCTGCCGGCGGTGATGCCGAGGCGCGGGGCGAGCTCCACCAGGGACAGGGAGATCTGCGCGGTGCGCTCGGCGGAGATCCACCACACCACGTCGTACTCGGACATCCGGCGATACAGGTACTCCACCGCCAGCAGGCTCTTGCCGACGCCACCCATGCCGTGCAGGGCGTGGGGCAGGACGGCTGTCGTCTTCTCCTGCAACAGCCGCTGGTGGAGGGCCTCCAGGAGATCCTTGCGGCCGGTGAAGTTCGGGTTGCGCGGCGGGATGTTCCCCCAGACCGTCGGGGTGTTCCTGGTGCGCTCGGTACCCGCCGTGTGCGCCGGGGCCTGCTCTGGCATCACCGGCCTCCTGTTCCCCTGATGCGTCGGGTGGTCGGCGTCGCCCGGGGTGCGGGCGACGGGGTCGCTGAGTGTGAACGGTGCGGTGGTGCTGGTGCGGGACGAGTGCCGGTGCGCAGGCTCCTCACGGAGGTCCGCGACCGCCTCGTCCACCTCTCCGGCCGGTTTCAGGAACGGCCCGGACAGGGCGTGGAGCACGGCGCTTTCCGCCAGCAGCCACGGACCGGACTCCGCGTCCACGGAAGGGACTTGGGACACGGACTCGCCGCGCAGCAGCCGGGGCAGTCGCCACAAGTGTTCCCCCCCGAGCCCCCGACGATCCCCCACCAGTTCGACAACCCGGACCAGGTCGGTACGGCGTCCGGCGGCCAGCAGCTCCTCGCGCACGCCGGGCGCGAACTCGTAGGCGGGAAACGCGCGGTCGGCCGGGCGGACGATCCCCTGGGCGAGCAGCAGCGCGAAGTCCGTGAGCGAGCTGCCCGGCAGCAGCGTGTCCTGGACCTGCCGGACCAGCGGGTCGGTGAGGGGGATCGCGGCGAGCATGGTGGCCAGCGTGAACACCTGCTGGGGCGCGGCCGACCGCAGCCGGGCCACCATCGCGGGGGCGTCCTGCGGCAGCGGGTCCGGTCCGGGAGAGGCGGGCACATGGGCGCGGGGGAAGGTCACGGTGAGCGGCAGCCAGCGCGGGGGCGCCCCGCCCAGCAGGCTCGACCAGGCGTCCAGCCAGCGCGCGGACAGCTCGAGGACGGGGACCGGTACGTCCGGCCGCCCCGGCGCCGGCGGCAGGTCGTACGGGTCGGGGCCCAGCCCGCGGGCCCGCCGGCGCAACCGGCTGTTGGGCGCTCCCGGAGCGGGGGAGCGCAGCTGCACCTGCCAGCCGCGCAGACCCGTCACCGGCCACACCGGGTGCGGCAGGAGATGGATCAGACAGGTCGGCCCGGCCTGCGCCCAGCGCCGCAGCAAGGGCTCCACCCCGTGGTCACGCCAGTGCGGCCCGGCACCGTCGGTGAGCAGCAGAGTCAGCCTGCCCGCCGCACCGTGCCGCGGCAGGGTCGCCGGGGCCCTTCCGCGCCCGTACGGCAGCCGGTGCACGGTGATCCTTGCGAAGGACCCGGTGCGGTGCAGTTCGCGCGCGAACGCCCGCACCGTCGGCTCCCAGATCCCCATGGTGGGGCCGGAGTCGGCGACGACGGCGACGTCCCAGTGGGTGCCCGCCGGGTACCCGGCGGGCCGCCGTAGGGCGGTGCCGGTGCGGCGTAGTGCTTCGGGCAACTCGGGTGGCAGTGGGGGCCAGGCGGGGGGCGGGGTCATGGGGTGTCGGCCTCCGCTCCCGTGCTGGGGGTGGGGCCGGCAGGTCGCGCCCCGAAGGGGCGCGGGGCTGTAGCGATCTGCGGCTGCGCCGCGATGGGGGTCCCCCCGCTCGAGCGAAGCCGAGAGTGGGGGAGCGACCAGCCACGACTGCGCCGCAGTTGACAGACGGCACAACGCGCTCTCTCCAGCGGAGCGCTGCTCACGGCTGTTCCGCCTCCGTCCACGCCCAGACCGTGTCCAGTGCCTCCTGCCAGCTGCGCCCTTCGGCCAGGGAGGTCAGTGCGCCCTGGGCCGCCAGGTGCAGTGCATCGAGGAGCCGCCGCACCACCGACCCCTGGGCCGCCTCGGCGCGGTCCAGGAACGCGGTCAGGACGTCTTCCGCGAGGCCCTGCGGGAAGCGCGCCGTCGCGATGGCCTCCAGCGCCGCCCGGTCCGGCCGCGCCAGCGGCAACGGCACGCACTGCTCGGCCAGCGCAGGCGACAGGTCGCGGTCGCCGCCGGTGGTGATCACCACGAGGGGGAAGGCGTGGCACTGGACGGCGCCGCCGCGCAGCGCCACCGCGGCCTCCGCGTCGTCGTCGGTCGCCACGTGCGCGGGAGCCCCGGGCACCGTGAAGCCGCCCGCCTCCAGCACCGTGCACAGGTCCTCCGGCAGCGCGATCTCCGCCCGGTCCAGCCGGTCGAGGAGCAGGACCCGCGGTCTGCGGTACGGCAGGAAGGCGGTGCCCAGCGGGCCGAGCCGGCCGGCCCCGTCGTAGAGGCCCTCCTGGAGGGTGGACAAGCTGGTGAGGCGCCAGCGCAGCACCCTGCCGAGGCCGAGCTCGCGGCTGATCCGGTACGCGAGCGCCGACCTGCCGGTGCCGGGCTCGCCGGTCACCAGCAGGGGACGGCACAGCGCCAGCGCCGCGTTGACCCGCTCGACCTCGCCGGGGGCGGCCGGCAGCGGCTTCGTCGCCTCGCCGAGCACGGACGACGCGTACGGGTCGTCGGGGGGCGGGGGCAGACAGGGGACGGTGGGGTACCGGCGCCAGGGTGGCGGCTCCGGCCAGGGGCCGGCGGCCGCTGAGCCGGGCAGGCCGGTTCCTCGGTAGACGCCCCAGGGCTCGGCGGTCGGCGACATCAGCGGTGTCCTCTCCGGTTGCCGGCCGCACTGCGCGGTCCGGTCGTACGGCTGTGCACGTGCCCCGACCCCCCGAAGACCCGTCAGGCCGGGTCCGGATCCATCGGGTTGCGTTCGGCGTCGTCCCACAGGACCGTCAGATGGCGGCCGATGTGGCCGGCGCGGCCGGCGGTGGCGGCTTGGCCGTTCTGGCCGGCGGCCTCCCGGCGATATGCGTCGACCCTGGCCGGGAACCGCTTCAGGCCGCCGCGGAGCAACTCGTCCAGGACCTCCCGCAACCCCGACGTGGCCCGGTCCGACCGGTTCCAGATCACCACGGGCAGCCCCATGCGCAAGGCGGTCTGCAGCTCCTGGCTGCCCTGCCCGGTGCCGGTCAGCGGCGGTTCGCTCAGCACCAGGGCGACCAGGTGCTCGTCCTCGTCGAGGCGCTGCTCCAGGGCGTACGCACCGGAACGTGCCCGGGTGTCGGCCGCGTAGCAGACCGAGCGCGACGGCGGTTCGTCCGCGCCGAGCTGCCGCCAGCGGGTGTTCCAGAACTCGTGCCACTCCCGGTTCTGCAGGCGGTCCAGGCTGCGGATGACCACCGAGAACTCGCTCGCCGACGTCACCTGCGAGGCCCAGTCCCAGTCGTGCGGCCACCACTCCACGGGCAGGTTCAGCAGCTCGAAGGGCAGCACGAACTCCAGGAAGAGCGGTGCCGGTTCGGCCGCACCGGCCGGCCCCGCCGGACGGTGCCGCTCGTTCTGCCGGACGATCGAGCCGACCACGTCCTCCAGCTGCTCGACCGGCACCTGGTGCCGCGGCTGCCCCTGCACCCAGCCGCGGCCGGGCCCGTCCGACATGTGCGAAGGGAACACGTTGTACTGGGTGTTGTTCAGCGGGTCCGTCTCGATACGGATGGCCAGATACCGTCTCAGCTGCCGGGCCACCCCGGACACCGACGACCCGCGCGCCCTGTTGCGCTCCTCGTCCAGCAGCTCCGACAGGCCGAGGCCCAGCGACCAGTGCCGGTTGCGGGCCATCACCTCCTCACTGAGCTCCCGGCTCATGTACGGGGCGCACACATCCAGGTGGAGCATCCACGGGGGCAGCTCACCGGGTGCCGTGTTCTGCCCGGCGAGATAGAGGAAGTCGTGCCACGGGTTCTCGGCGTGCGGCGGCGGTTCGCTCAGCCGTTTCCCGGTGGCGAGCCACATCAGCGCGGACCGCATCTTGTACGGGTACGGCAGCGGCTGGAGCGGGCGCAGCGCCTCGGCGAGAAACCCCCAGGACCCGAGGACCGCCAGCCCCTCCAGCGAGCCCACCGCGGTCCACTCGTCGGCGAGCCGCCGCACGGCGAACACCTGCGGACAGTACGGATCCATGCCGTGCAGCACGTCAGCCAGCACCGACAGCCCGTCCGGGTCCACGGAGCAGTGCCGGACCACATCCAGGAACTGTTCGGCCGCGGTGTCCTCGTCCCGCGTGGCGAGCGGACGTCCGGTCTCCCGGCCCACCGCGGCGACCAGCTCGGCGCGCCCCTCGGCCGTGCCCAGCGCCCGCATGTCGAGCAGCGTGTGCGCCGTCCGTCCGCCGATCCGGGCGCGTATCCGGGAGGCGTTGCGGTCCTCGCCGCCCGCCTCCGTCAACGCGGCTCCTCCGAGCGGGGGAAGGGGGGCGCCACGGTGGGTTTGGAGCGGCCGGTGCGCGCGCCGCCGACGCCTGCCAGCAGACGTTCCTGGGCTGCCTCGACGTCCAGTTCCGGCGAGGACAGATCGATGTACACGACCGAGCCCAGCAGGCCCTGCGGAGCACACCGGTCCACCATCACCGGCACGAGACTGCGCAGCAGCCCGGACGGGTCGCCGTGCTGGACCGCCTGCCACTCCAGCCGGCCGTAGACGGAGTCCAGATACGCCGGGGAGAGGACCGCGATGGTGCGTTCGCACTGTGTCACGCCCCCGTCCATGCCGAACAGCCAGTTGCTGCCCGGGACGAAGTCCCATTCCTGCACCAGGACGCTGTAGCCCGCCTTCTCCAGCTGCCACGAGATCCACACGGCCCATCTGCGGTCCGCGGCGGTGTACGAGACGAAGAAGTCCCGGCGGTCGTCGATCGGCCGGTTCGCCGCGACCGCGACCCCGTTGACCCCGGCCGACGGCGCCCGGGCCAGCCGCTGCCGCACCAGCTCGCCCACCACATGGGAGGTCCAGCTCGGGCCCTCGATCCGCTCCACCGCGTGCGCCAACGCCATCAGACCACCCTGCTGGCCCTCGCAGTGCCGCACCAGGTCCAGGAACTCGCGCATCAGGCTCGGCTGGTCCGCCGCCTCCAGCGGCTGTGCCAGCTCCGCCCCGACCAGCTCGAACAGCAGTGCCCGGGTCAGACCGTCCGCCAGCTTGGGCGAGGCGAGCAGCGCCTGGACCACATTGATGGGCCAGTTGCGACCGCCGTCCGCCCGGGCGTGCGGGTTGGGGTCGTCCGTGTCCACAACACCCCCCGAAGAAGTTGCGTCCCGGAGTCCAGGATACGGACGGGGTGACTGCCCGTCAGGGCTTCCGCAGCCGTCTGCTCACTTCTCGGCACGGATCTCGGCGCCGATCTCGTGCATCTGCCATCGATGCCCGTTTGTGTCCGAGTGGCGCCCGAACCTGTTTACTTTCCAGAAATCCGGGCGTAGCCTCCGAGTGAAACCACAAGTTCGGGCATGGTCGGAGGTGAACGGACATGTACGCACCGGAGCGGCAGCAGGAGATCCTCCGGCTTGCCCGGGACGGCGGGCGGGTGGACGTGGTGTCGCTGGCCGAGGAGTTCCAGGTGACGGCGGAGACGATCCGCCGGGACCTGAAGGCCCTCGACCGCGCGGGCCTCGTCCGGCGGGTGCACGGCGGTGCCATACCGGCCGGGCGGCTCGACTTCGAGCCCGACCTCGCCGAGCGCGAGGGCACCTCCACCGACGAGAAGGACCGCATCGCCAAGGCGGCCCTCACGGAGCTGCCCACCGAGGGCACGATGATCCTCGACGCCGGTACGACGGTGGCGAGGCTCGCCGCCGCGCTGCCCCTGGAGGCGTCGCTCACCGTCGTCACGCACAGCCTGCCGATCGCGGCCCGCCTCGCGGACCACCCCGGCATCCAGCTCCACCTCGTCGGGGGGCGGGTACGGAACCGTACGCGCGCCGCCGTGGACGCCTGGGCGCTGCGGGCCTACAGCGAAATCCGGGCTGATGTACTTTTTGTGGCGGCGAACGGCTTTTCCGCCGACCACGGTCTGACCACCCCCGACCTCGCCGAGGCCGCGGTCAAGCGCGCGGCGGTGGCCGCGGCCCGCCGGGTGGTGCTGCTCGCCGACTCGTCCAAGCACGGCCAGGAGCACTTCGCCCGCTTCGGCGACCTGAGCGACGTGGACCTGCTGATCACCGACAGCGGGCTGAGCCCGGAAGACGCCACCGCCATCGAGCGCGGCGGCACGGAAGTGCTGTGTGTCTAGAAAACGAGTGCGCATGATCCTCACCGTCACCCCGAACCCGTCCCTGGACCGTACGTACGAGGTCCCCTCGCTCGACCGGGGCGAGGTCATCCGAGCCACCGGTGAGCGCATGGACCCGGGTGGCAAGGGTGTGAACGTCTCGCGTGCGGTCGCGGCCGCCGGGCGGCGCACGGTCGCGGTGCTGCCCCTCGGTGGCGCGCCGGGCGCGCTCGTCGCCGAGCTGCTCGACGCGCAGGGCATCGAGGTCGCGCCGGTCCCGGTCGCCGGGGCCACCCGCTCGAACATCGCGCTCGCCGAGGCGGACGGGGTGCTCACGAAGATCAACGCGCCCGGTCCCGAGCTCTCGGCCCAGGAGCAGGAGCTGCTGCTGAACACCGTGCACCGGCAGTCGCCCGACGCGGACTGGATCGCCTGCTGCGGGAGCCTGCCGCGGGGGCTCGCGCCGGCGTGGTACGCCGATGTCGTGGCCCGGGTGCACGCCGGGGGCGCGCGGATCGCCCTGGACACCTCCGGGCCCGCCCTGCTCGAGGCGCTGCGCGAGCGGCCCGACGTGGTGAAGCCGAACGCCGAGGAGCTCGCGGAGGCCGTCGGGCGCCCCCTGTTCACCGTGGGCGACGCGGTGAAGGCGGCCGAGGAGCTGCGCGAGATGGGCGCGCGCGCCGTCCTCGCCAGCCTGGGCGCCGACGGACAGCTGCTCGTGGACGCCTCGGGCGCCTGGTTCGGCAGCGCGCACGTGGACGTCGTACGCAGCAATGTGGGTGCCGGCGACTCCTCGCTGGCCGGTTTCCTGATCGCCGGAGGCAGCGGCCCGGAGGCCCTCGCCTCGGCGGTCGCACACGGCGCGGCGGCCGTCCAGCTGCCCGGCAGCGTGATGCCGACCCCGCGTGACCTGGATCCGGCGGCGGTGACGGTGACGGCCGACGTGCCGGTGGATCGTGTGCTGAAGGAGCCGGTGTCATGACGTGTCCCGTGTACGGACCCAGGCCCTGCGGACCGGCTCCGAAGCGGCGAGGCTCCCCGTTACTCGCCACGGCCAACCGGCGGCAGGGCCCCCCGAGCCGCCCTGCCGCCCCGTGGAGGCGGGGTTTCCCCGGCCCCGTCTCCACCCCCACCGATCCCACCCCCCGCAGCACCCCCGTCCCCACCCCCGCCCACCCCACCCCCCGGGCGATACGCGTGCGAAGGAGCCCGCGATGAGCGACATGATCACCGCGGACCTGGTCGACCTCGACCTGTCCGCCGATACGAAGGAAGCGGCGGCGCGTGCCCTCGCCGAGCGCATGGTGGCCCTGGGCCGGGTGACCGACCTGGACGGCTTCCTCGCCGACGTGGCCGCCCGTGAGGCACAGATGCCCACCGGCCTCGACGGCGGCATCGGCATCCCGCACTGCCGCAGCGAGCACGTCACCGAGCCGACGCTGGCCTTCGGGCGCAGCGCCGCCGGTATCGACTTCGGCGCGGCGGACGGCCCCGCCGACCTGATCTTCCTGATCGCGGCCCCCGCCGGCGCCGACGACGCCCACCTGACGATCCTTTCGTCGCTGGCCCGGCAGCTGATGAACGCCGAGTTCACCGACGCGCTGCGGTCGGCGGGCGACGCGGCGGCCGCGGCCGCACTGATCCGCGGGGACGAGCCGGCCGCGGCCGGCTCCGAAGACTCCGCTGCGGCGTCGGGGGCGGCCTCCGCCGACGCCGCAGCGGGCAGCACGGCCCCGGCGCCGGGTGCGAGCGTCGAGGACGCGTCCGCCCCGGCGTCGGGCGCCCCCGCCGCTGACGAGCGCCCCTTCCGTATCGTCGCCGTCACGTCCTGCCCGACCGGTATCGCGCACACGTACATGGCGGCCGAGTCCCTGGAGAACGCGGGCCGCGAGGCGGGCGTCGAGGTCACCGTCGAGACCCAGGGCTCGGCGGGCTTCACCCGGCTCGACCCGGCCGTCATCGCCGCGGCGGACGCCGTGATCTTCGCCCACGACGTGCCCGTACGGGAGAAGGAACGCTTCGCCGGCAAGCCCACCGTCGACGTCGGTGTGAAAGCCGGCATCAACCGCCCCGGCGAGCTGATCACCGAGGTGCGCGGCAAGGCCGAGCGCGGTGAGGTGACCGCGGGGGCCGCGCCCGGCACCCCGGTCGAGCGCGCCGGTGAGTCCGGCGAGGGCTACGGCACCAAGCTGCGCAAGTGGCTGATGTCCGGCGTGAGCTACATGGTCCCGTTCGTCGCTGCCGGCGGTCTGCTGATCGCCCTCGGCTTCGCGATCGGCGGCTACAAGATCAAGTCGGCGCCCTCGGTGATGGACCACTTCGTGTGGACGCAGACCGACAGCTGGGCCGCGCTGATGTTCCAGATCGGCGCCGTGGCCTTCGGCTTCCTGGTCCCGGTCCTGGCCGGCTACATCGCGTACGGCATGGCGGACCGGCCGGGCCTGGTCCCCGGCTTCGTCGGCGGCATGATCGCCTCCACGATCAACGCGGGCTTCCTCGGCGGCTTGGTCGCCGGTCTGCTCGCCGGTGGTGTGGTGATGGCGATCCAGAAGATCAACATCCCGGCGGTGCTGCGCGGCATCATGCCGGTGGTGGTGATCCCGCTGATCTCCTCGGCGATCGTCGGGTTCCTGATGTTCGTCGTGGTCGGCAAGCCCATCGCCTCCGCCCAGAAGGGCATGACCGACTGGCTGAACGGTCTCTCCGGCTCCAACGCCATCCTGCTCGGCGCCCTGCTCGGCCTGATGATGTGCTTCGACCTCGGTGGTCCCGTCAACAAGGTCGCGTACACCTTCGCCACCGCCGGCATCGCGGTCTCCAACCCGAGCGACTCCGCGATGAAGATCATGGCCGCGGTGATGGCCGCCGGCATGGTCCCGCCGCTCGCGATGGCGCTGGCCACCACGGTCCGCGGGAAGCTCTTCACCGAGACCGAGCGTGAGAACGGCAAGGCCGCCTGGGTGCTGGGTGCCTCCTTCATCTCCGAGGGCGCGATCCCGTTCGCCGCGGCCGACCCGCTGCGGGTCATCCCCTCCGCCATGGTGGGTGGCGCCATCACCGGCTCCCTGTCGATGGCCTTCGGCGCCACCCTGCGCGCCCCGCACGGCGGCATCTTCGTGGTCCCGCTGATCGGCAACGCCTTCCTCTACCTGATCGCCATCGCGGTCGGCGTGTGCGTCACCACTGGTCTCGTGGTCTTCCTGAAGGGCATGCGCAAGCCGGCCCCGGGAGCCGTGAGCCCCGGCACGGCGGACGACACGTCGACGTCGACGGCCCAGGCGAAGCAGCCGGTGGCCGCCTGACATCGAGGCCCGCATGCCCCTTTGGTGCACTGTGAGTCGATCAGTGCGGCTGAGGGGCATGTGCCTTGCCTGCGAAGACTGCGAGATACGTCACGGTCCGGGGTCAAAGCCCCGGACCGTGATGTCTACTGGGGCGCATGCCCGATGAGCACCTCTCGATCCTCCAGTCGCTGGGCGTGGCCGTCCTCGCCTTCGCGGCCGTCGTCTGGACGCTCGGCCTGATCGGCCTGGTGCGCCGCCGCCGCTCCGGTGCCGACAGCCTGCGGATCGCCTTGCGCACCCTCTGGTACACCGGCCGCACCCCCCTGCGCTCCCTCCCGCACCAGCGGCAGTCCCCTCCCCGTCTGGAGTACGTCGAACTGACGCCGACGGAGCGGGACGCCTTCGCGGGCCTGGTACGGCAGCTCAGCGACGGCCACTGATCCGCGGCCGGCGGGTCAGGAGACCCGCGCCGCCCGCCGCTCCATCGCATCCCGGGCCGCGTCCTCGCTGACGTACACCTCGCACATGTGCCGTCCGTCGGGCGTCGCCGTGTGCTCGACCTCCCAGAGGGAGACCTCCACGCCGTCACGCAGCAGGAACGCGTGCTCGTAGAGCGAGAAGCACAGCCCGGCCCGCCCCGCGCGGCACGGGCGCCCGAAGGCCTGTGTGATCTGGTGCGCGAACGCCGTCGCGAGCAGCGCGGCCGTCTCCGCGCCCGGCCGGTCCGGGTTCTCCGCGCGGCGCAGCAGCCGGCGCGCATGGTCCGCGGAATCGTCCGGCACATACGCGTGCCTCGGCGCCGGGACCGGCGACAGCTGTACCGTCACCGGCAGCTCGAAGTCCGGTGCGTCCGCGGGCAGCGGCAGCCGCGCGGTGGCCGCACGCAGCTCCTCCTCGTCGACATACACCTCGTGCTGCGCGAGGCTGCCCGGCGCGGTGTTGTGCACGAGCTCCCACAGCGTGAGCGCCGAGCCGTCGACCAGCAGCCAGGTGTGCCGGTACGTCTCGCGGTGCAGCCCCGCGCTGTGGTGCGCGGAGTGCAGTGAGCTGTCGTACGCCAGCGCGCAGTCCAGCTGCCGTATCGTCTCGTCCGGCAGTTCGAAGGAGTTCAGGGCACGGCCGAGGAGTCGCTCGAGATGCTCCTCCGGAGACTCGGGCGACTCGGCGGGTTCGTACGCTGCCGTCTCGTACGGAACGCTCAAGGTTTCTCCCGGCGTTGCTGCATGTCACCTTGTGGGTGCATACCGTAGCCCCTCGGTCGGACATCATGTCCGGGAACCGAGAAAACGTACGCACAGAAAACGCGCGGGCCGTGTGAGACGTTCCCACACGGCCCGACGATCTGTCAGAAAGTGCTGATCAGGCGGCGATTACGCGGCGCTCCCCGCCACCCACTCGCTCCACGGCACGTTCCAGCCGTTGAGCCCGTTGTCGGGGGCGACCGTCTTGTCGGGGGAGTTCTTGACGATCACGACGTCCCCGATCAGCGAGTTGTCGTAGAACCACTTGGCGTTCGTGGCGCCCTGAGCGCCCTGCACGTCCGCCAGTCCGACGCAGCCATGGCTGGTGCCCTGGCGACCGAAGGGCGGATTGCCCCTGTTGTACCAGTAGTTGCCGTGGATGAAGGTGCCGGACCGGGTCAGACGCATCGCGTGCGGCACATCCGGGATGTCGTACTCGCTGCCCAGGTCCACCGACTCGCTGTTCATACGCGTCTGCACGAACTTCTCGGAGATCACCATCTGCCCGTTGTACGTCGTGTGCTCCGGGCTGCCCGAGGAGATCGGCACCGACTTGAGGGTCTGACCGTCCCGCACGACCGTCATCGTCTGCGTGTTCACATCCACCGTGGAGACCTGCGAACGCCCGATGGTGAAGGTGACGGTCTTCTTCTGCACCCCGTAGACGCCGTTCGCGCCCTGGACGCCGTCGAGGTCGATCTTCATCGTGACCTTGGAGCCGGCCTTCCAGTACTCCTGGGGCCGGAAGTCGAGCCGCTGCGCCCCGAACCAGTGCCCGACCACCTTCTGCCCGCTGGTCGACGTGACCGTGATGTGCGACTGCACGGCCTTCTTGTCGCTGATCACCTTGTCGAAGTTGAACGACACCGGCATGCCCACGCCGACCGTCGTCCCGTTGTCCGGCGTGTACGTCCCGATGAAGCTGTTGGCCGAAGTGACGGTGGTGAAGATCGAGTTGGCGGCCGCCGTACGGCCGCTGCCGTCCTTCGCGGTAGCCGAGATCTGGTATTTCGTCCCGCGCTCCAGCTGCTCCTTGGGCTTCCAGACCCCGCCGTCCGCGGATATCGACCCCGCAACCGCCTGCCCCGACCCGGCCACCGTCATCTTCACGTCGGTCAGCCTGCCGTCGCTGACCTTCACGCCGGTCGTGTTGATCGACGCGTCGGTCGAGCCGTCCTTCGCCGAGATGACGATCTTCGCCGTCGACGTCCTGGACGAGCTCTCGCCGCCCTTGCCGTCGCCCGAGGAGCCCGAGGAGTTGGCGTTGGCGTCGCCACCGCAGGCGGTCAGGGTGAGGGCGCCGACCATCAGGGCGGCACAGGCTCCCAGTACGCGTACGCGCCGCGCTGCAATGTCCGGCGTTCTCACGGGCTGCTCCAGTTTCGTGTGATGTGCGTTGTCCGCTCCAGTGCGTGTGAAAGGAGGGATTCGACGGACGGTGGGGTTCCCTCCGTCCGCGATCAACGCGATCACGTGACAGAACCGGGACAATCGCGTGCGAACGCAGCCCTGTTGTTACCGACCCCCGTACAACTCCTCGTACGAGGGCCACAGCCCGCCGGGCCCGTCCACCGGCTCGGCGGCGCGCACGGCCCGCACGATCGCCCGTGTCACCACGTCCGCGCCCGCCGCGAGGATCTCGTTCAGCGCGAGGGGGTGCCCGGTGTCGAGCGGGCGCGCTCCGGTCGCCAGGGCGAACACCGTGTCGCCGTCGTTGAGCAGGTGCACCGGCCGCACGGCGCGCGCGATGCCGTCGTGCGCCGTACCGGCGAGCTTCTGCGCCTGCGCCTTCGACAGGTCCGCGTCGGTGGCGACCACGGCGAGCGTGGTGTTCAGCGGGGGGAGGGCGTTCTTCGCGGCGCTCTCGGCGATGCGGCCGCGCGCCGCCTCGTGGACCTGCGGCTCGGGACGGCTCACGCGCCCCTGGAACAACTCCCCGTACAGAACCCCCGTTTCCGGATCCATCGCCGATCCGGCCGCGTTGGCCACCACCAGGGCGGCCACCGTGATCCCGGAGCCGAGCACCGTGCTCGCGGTGCCGACCCCGCCCTTCAGCGGCCCCACGGCCGCCCCGGTGCCGGCGCCCACGCACCCTTCCCGCACCCGCGCGCCGGCCTCGCTCGCCGCGGCCGCCTCGACCGCCGCCCGGCCGGTGGCGGCATCGGGCCTGGCCCGGAAGTCGCCGCCCCGCCCGAGGTCGAAGACGCAGGCGGCGGGCACCACCGGCACCACGTGCGCGGGATCCACCCCCACACGCACCCCGCGCCCCCGCTCCTCCAGCCAGGCCATCACCCCCGACGCCGCGTCGAGCCCGTACGCGCTGCCGCCGGTCAGCACGATCGCCTCGACCTTCTGCACGAGGTTGCGCGGGTCGAGCGCGTCGGTCTCCTTGGTGCCGGGACCGCCACCGCGCACGTCCACGGCGGCGACGGCGCCGCCTTCCGGGGCGAGGACGACCGTCGTGCCGGTGAGCCAGCCGCCGCCGGTGCGCGTCGCGTGTCCCACCCGCACTCCGGTGACGTCCGTCAATGCGTCAACTGTCATGGAGCCAGTCTCGCCCGGCCCGGCACGACAGCGCCCCGTCAGCCGACCGGACTCGTCGCGTGCTCCCCGCTCGATCCGCTCGTTCCGCTCGCCCCGGGCTCCCCGGCGCCCCTGCGCGCCGCCAGCGCCACCCCGGCCGCCACCGCCAGCGCCGACACCAGGCCCGCCGCGAGCACCGCCCAGTGCCCCAGGAACGTGCAGACGATGACGAGCAACGCCGTGCTCGGCAGCACCAGTTGCTGGGCGATGCCCACCTTGTAGTAACGGGAGTGCAGCGCCCACACGGTGAGCAGATACAGCGCCGTCGGGAGGGTCACCGCCGCCGACGCCTCCAGCGTGGAGATGTGCGCCGTGCCGACGGCCTGCTCCACCGCCACCTCCAGGCCCGCCCCGACGGCGGCCGCCGAGGCGAAGATCAGGTAGTGGCCGTACCCCCACAGGAACGCCTGTCCGTTGGTGCGCAGATGACCGTGGATCGGCACCGCGAAGTAGATCCACCAGGCGGCGAAGATGATCAGCAGCCCGCCCGTCGCGATGGGCAGCAGATCGCCCAGGGCGTCGTTCTCGTCGATGCCCGACTTCACCGCGACGGTGGCCGCCGCGATGGTCTCGCCGAGCACGATGATCGTGAACAGCCCGTACCGCTCGGAGATGTGGTGCGGATGCCAGGACGTGGGGTGGTCCTTCTCCGCGTACGGCGGCACACACATCTCCAGGACCGCCATCACCACGAAGACCCACACCCGGGCGTCCACCGGCAGCACCACCAGCCCGAGCCAGCCGACCATGCACAGCGACACACCCGCGGCATAGCGCAGCCCCATGGTCCGCTCGGCGCCCTCGGCCGACCGTGCCGCACGCAGCCACTGGGTCGTCATGGCGGCCCGCATGATCACATAGCCCAGCCAGACCACCAGGAACTCGTGCTTCTCGAACGCCCGGGAGATCCCTGCCGCCAGTACCAGCACCCCGGCGATCTGGATCAGGGTGACGACCCGGTAGAGCACGTCGTCGTTGTCGTAGGCCGAGGCGAACCAGGTGAAGTTCATCCACGCCCACCAGATGGCGAAGAACACCATCCCGTAGTTGAGGATCCCCTCGCCCGCGTGCCGCGTGGCGAGGGCGTGCACCAGCTCGACGCCTGCCTGGGCGACGGCCACGACGAAACACAGGTCGAAGAAGAGCTCCAGCGGCGAGGCGACGCGGTGCGTCTCCCCGCGGCCCCGGGCCGCGAGCCTGCGCAGTGGTCGGCGGTCCGCCGGCGTGCCGGAGGACGCGGGCGGCGGAGTCGAGCTGGTCGTCATGGGACCAAGCACAGCAGATAACCGGCGGGAATTCCTCGGCGGCAGCCACGTACCCGCCCTCACCCCGCACGGCCCGCACACCGGCCGGGCCACCGACGCGACCCGGCCGGCGGGCGCCCCCGGGGCCGTACCCTGGACGCATGACCTCCGCCCCCGCCCCCGAGCCGCGCGCTCCGAAGCCCGCGCTGATCTTCGACGACCCACTGGACCAGCAGTCCTCGGACGACACCGACCGCGGCTGGGGCGAGCGGCCGCGCTCCGACGGGGACTCCGCGGCCGACCTGAAGCGCTTCCTCGACGAGAAGCCGCCCCACCACCTCTGAACCGCGCGGGCCGCCGCCGCTACTGCCCGTTGCGCCCGGCCCCGCGCTGTGCGACCAGCTCGTCGCGGATCTCCTTCAGCACTTCCAGCTCGGTCACCTCGATCACCTCGTGGGTGCCCTCCCGCGCCTTGCGGCGGGCCTCCACGCGGGCGAGGTACTTCGCCATGGGCAGCACCATCAGGAAGTAGACGACGGCCGCCGTGATCACGAAGCTGAGGGTGGCGCCGAGGACCGAGCCCCACATGAGCTGGATCCCGTGGTCGCCCGGGCACGACTCGCTCAGGCACGACTTGTAGTTGTCGAGGTTCGTGGTGCCGATCGCCCCGACCAGCGGGTTGATGAGCCCCTTCACCACCGAGTTCACGATGTTGGTGAACGCGGCGCCGATCACCACCGCCACCGCCAGATCGACGACGTTCCCGCGCATCAGGAAGGCCTTGAAGCCCTGCCAGATGCTCGGCTCCTTCTTCTCGCTCACCTCGGGTCCTCTTCTCGCACGCACAGGTTGGGGAACAAACAGTTCCGCAACCTACGGCACCGCGGGACCGCCCTGCCCGTCCGGGTGGGTGGATCAGCACACCGTCACCGCCAGCCGCGCCGTCGCGCTCGCGCCGGCGAGGTGCGCCGCGGTGGAACGGGGAACCGAGAGCACGACCAGCGCCCCGCGGTCGGCCCCCTCGTCCACGGGCTCGGGCACCCTGGTCACCCGCGCCCCGCGCGCGACCACGCGGGCGTCGCCTCCCGTCGCCGTCTCCCGGGCGGCGACGACGTCCACCCGGTCGCCGGGCCGCAGCAGCCGGACCGTGGCTCCGTCGGCGATCCGCACCGGTGCGGCCACCATCTCGACGGCGCGGTGCTTCCGCAGGGGATCCGCCACCGGATGCCCGCGCGCCGGGCCGGAGGTGCGTGGCCCCGCCGCCACCAGCGCGGCCGCGGTCACCGCGAGGCCCGCGGCCACGGCCCGCCTCCGGTGCCGTACGAGCCGTCGTAGCCGATACCGTCCGCCGCGCACCCGCACGGGAGCGAAGTGCGGGACCTCGCAGGTGGCAGGGGTGTCGGTGCCGGGCGGGCGCGGGGCGGAAGGGGAGGGGAAGAACGGCGGGGGAGGGAGGGACATGCCAATCACCACCTGCATCGAGGAGTCGTCGAGGAATCGCCTTGCAGGCCCACGATGAGGCCTCGCGGCGATCTCCGCCGACGCCGGTGGACTACCGACGGGTTGTGGACAACTCCCTCACCGGAACGGGGAGTTCCGAAATCCCGAACCGCCCGAGGCTCCCCCGGCTCCCGCTACGGCAGCTCGAACCCCGGGTCCATCCCGCCCAGCGCGCTCGTGCACAGGCAGTCCCGGTCCTCGTCCGACGGCAGCGCGGCCACCGCGTCGAACAGCACGCCCCGCAGCCGGTCCACATTGGCCGCGAACACCCGCAGCACCTCGTCGTGCGAGACGCCCTCACCGGTCTCGGCGCCCGCGTCGAGGTCGGTGACCAGCGTCATCGTCGAGTAGCACAGCTCCAGTTCACGGGCGAGCGCCGCCTCGGGATGGCCCGTCATACCGACCACCGACCAGCCCTGCGCCTGATGCCACAACGATTCTGCGCGGGTGGAGAAGCGCGGCCCCTCGACCACGACCAGCGTGCCGCCGTCCACCGGCTCCCAGTCCCGGCTGCGCGCGGCCTTCAGGGCGGCAGCTCGTCCGACGGGGCAGTAGGGGTCGGCGAGGGACACGTGCACCACGTTGGGGATGGTGCCGCCGGGCAGCGGCAGCCCGTCGAAGTACGTCCCCACCCGGGACTTCGTACGGTCGACCAGCTGGTCCGGCACGAGCAGCGTCCCCGGCCCGTACTCGGGGCGCAGCCCGCCCACCGCGCAGGGGCCGAGCACCTGGCGCACGCCGAGCGACCGCAGCGCCCACAGGTTCGCGCGGTAGTTGATCCGGTGCGGCGGCAGATGGTGGCCGCGTCCGTGGCGGGGCAGGAAGGCGACCCGCCGGCCGGCGATCTCGCCGAGGAAGAGGGAGTCGCTGGGCGGCCCGTAAGGGGTGTCCACCTGGACCTCGGTCACGTCGTCGAGGAACGAGTAGAAGCCCGAGCCGCCGATTACACCGATCTCTGCGTTCGCCATGGCCGCACAGTATCGGGCGCGGACGGCGTGCGGAGAGGGGGATCCGGAGACGACGAGAACCCTGCCGTCGGACGACGACAGGGTCCCGTGAGCGGGTCCTAGGCGGCGGAGCTGCTGCTGGAGGTCGTCCCGGTGCTCGACGGCTTCGAGTCCGAGGACGACGAGGACGGGGCCGACGACGAGGTGGACGTCGACGACTTCGACGCCGGCGAGCTGCTCGAAGAGGAGCCGCGGCTGTCGTTCCGGTAGAAACCGGAGCCCTTGAAGACAATGCCGACCGCGGAGAACACCTTCTTCAGGCGGCCACCGCAGTTGGGGCACTCGGTCAGAGCGTCGTCGGTGAACTTCTGCACCGCCTCGAGGCCCTCGCCGCACTCGGTGCACTGGTACTGGTAGGTGGGCACTGTCTTCCTCCTGGCACTCTCACTCAATGAGTGCTAACGAGCGTCTATAGTGACGTATTCCTGAGGATCAGTCCACCGTCACCGGCACTCGGTGACCGACGCCACGTGCGACGGTCAGGCTGCGGGGGCGTGCCACGAGCCGTGACCGAAGGGCCAGGAGGGTCGTCAGCGCCAGTACGGTACCGGCCATCGGCACCAGGAATCCGGCCCCGCCCCAGAAGCGGTCCTCCAGCTGTCCGGCGACCGTGACGGCCGCCGCCTGGCCGAGTGCCACCGCGCCGGTCAGCCAGGTGAAGGCCTCCGTGCGGGCGCCGGCCGGGACCAGGCCCTCGACCAGCGTGTAGCCGGTGATCAGGGCGGGCGCGATGCACATGCCGACGAGCAGGCCGAGGCCGGCCAGCACGAGCACCGAGTGGGCGGCCCACAGGCCGGAGGCCGCCAGGGCGAGGGCGCCGTACCCGAGGACGAGCCGCCGCTGCGGGGCCACCTTCCAGGCGACCGCGCCGCAGACGATGCCGGAGAGCATGTTGCCCGCCGCGAAGACGCCGTAGAGGACGCCGTTCAGGCCGGGCTCGCCGATCGACTCGGTGAACGCGGCCAGCGAGACCTGCATGCCGCCGAAGACGGAACCGATGCCCAGGAAGGCCACGATCAGAACGCGCACACCGGGGACGCGCAGCGCGGAGGCGTGCTCCACGCGCGCGTGCCCGGTCGCGCCGACCTCGGGCTGCGTGCTCTTCTGCGCGGCGAACAGCAGACCGCCGACGAGCGTCAGCGAGGCCTCGGTCACCAGGCCGGCGGCCGGGGTGACGGCGGTGCACAGGGCGGTGGCGAGCAGTGGCCCGAAGACGAAGGTCAGCTCGTCCGTGACGGACTCGAAGGCGGCCGCGGTGGTCATCAGGGGCGAGCCCTGGAGCCTCACGCCCCAGCGGGCGCGGACCATGGGGCCTACCTGGGGCACCGAGGCGCCGGTCGGCACGGCCGCCGCGAACAGTGCCCACAGGGGCGCGTGGGCCAGCGCCAGCGCGGTGAGGGTCAGGCCCGACAGGGCGTGCAGCAGCACGCCGGGGAGCAGCACGGCGCGCTGTCCGTAGCGGTCCGCGAGACGGCCGCTGTAGGGCGCGAACAGGGCCATGGAGACGCCGGTGACGGCCGCCGCGGCGCCCGCCGCGCCGTAGGAGCCTGTGGTGTGCTGCACGAGCAGCACGATGGAGATGGTGAGCATCGCGAACGGCTGGCGTGCCGCGAAGCCGGGGAGCAGGAACGTCCAGGCGCCGCGGGTGCGCAGCAGCTGTCCGTAGCCCGGGCGGGAGGTGACCGTGGATGCCACGGCCCGTGCCTTTCTGCCGCCTGGTAGCGCGGCCCCTTTTTTCGGGCGGCGCCGAGAGCTGTCCTCTTGCGCGGAACTGCGGTAGATACCGGCGTCCACTGCCTAGGGACGTCGCGGCCGCCATACGGTCGCGCCAGCTCTGCGTCAGGCAGAGTTGGTTCGATCTGGGTGCGCCTTCATCCTACAGGGATCATTGGTTGCTGTGCCTGTGAATACGAGCACCATGGGGGAGGTTCACCTGCGATTACTCAGGGTGTGAATCGTACGAAACACGCCATTAACGCCCGGACCCCGCTCCCGCCCCGTTCGTCCCGAGCCATCCGGCCAGCTTGCCGCCGTGGCCGACCGAGCGCAGTCGCCGCTCGGCCGCGTCGCGCACCGGGTCCGTGGCGACGACGAGCAGTTCGTCGCCGCGCCGCAGCACCGTCGTGGGCAGGGGGACAAACGATTTTCCTTCGCGGACGACCAGGGTGACGGCGGCGCCGGCCGGCAGCCGCAGCTCGGCCACCTCGACGCCGTGCATCTTCGATCCCTCGGGGATCGCGACGGACAGCAGATGCCCGCGCAGCCGCTCCAGAGGGGCGGACTCGATGCCGAGGTCGGCGGCCTCGGCGTCCTCGCCCAGCCGCAGCTTGCCGGCGAGCCAGGGCAGCGTCGGCCCCTGGACCAGGGTGTACACCACGACCAGCACGAAGACGATGTTGAAGATGCGACGGCTGGCGTCCACGCCCTGCACCATCGGGATCGTCGCCAGGATGATGGGGACCGCGCCGCGCAGCCCGGCCCAGGACATCAGGGTCTGCTCCTGCCACGGCACCCGGAACGGCGTCAGGCACAGCACCACGCTCAGCGGGCGCGCCACCATGGTCAGCACCAGGCCGATGACGAGCGCGGGCACCACGTCGTCGCCGAGCTCGTGCGGGGTGACCAGCAGGCCGAGCAGGACGAACATGCCGATCTGGGCGATCCAGCCGAGTCCGTCGGCGAAACCGCGGGTGGCGGGCCAGTGGGGCAGTTTCGCGTTGCCCATCAGCATCGAGGCGAGATAGACGCCCAGGAAGCCGCTGCCGTGCGCGAGCGCGCCGCCCGCGTACGCGGTGACGGCGATCGCCATCACCGCGATCGGGTAGAGGCCCGAGGCGGGCAGCGCCACGTGCCGAAGCCCCCAGGAGCCGAGCCAGCCCACCGCGAGACCGATGGCCGCGCCGATGGCGAGCTCCAGCGCTATCTCGCCCAGCAGCACATACCAGTGGTCGACCGGGCCGGCCGTGGAGAAGGCGACCACCAGGATGACCACCGGGGCGTCGTTGAAGCCGGACTCGGCCTCCAGCGTGCCCGTCACGCGCGCGGGCAGGGGGATCTTCCGCAGCACCGAGAAGACCGCCGCCGCGTCCGTGGAGGAGACCACCGCCCCGACGATCAGCGCCTGCCGCCACTCCAGCCCGATCAGGAAGTGCGCGGCCGATGCCGTGACCCCGACGCTCACCGCGACCCCGCCCAGTGCCAGCGCGGAGGCGGCCGGCAGGGCCGGCTTGATCTCCTTCCACTTCGTGCCCAGACCGCCCTCGGCCAGGATCACGACGAGGGCCGCGTATCCGATGACCTGGGTCAGCTCGGCATTGTTGAAGTGGATGTTGCCGATCCCGTCCTGGCCCATGAGGACCCCGATCCCCAGGTACACGAGCAGGCTGGGGAGCCCGCTGCGCGAGGAGATCCGGACCGCTGCCACGGCGACGAGCAGGACGAGCGAGCAGACGAGCAGAAGCTGGTTGAGGTGGTGGACAGTCAGCGGCCGTTCCCTTCCCTGGCTCACGCGCATCCCGCGCGGGAGCTCACGTACATAGGACACGAAGCCGAGAAACTCCGCACCCAAGTACTTCGTTACCTTACCTAACTCTTGACGATTTCTTGACGCTCGCCGAGGCAAGATCGAACGCCCGCCCCGTCTCGTTCCAGACTCCGCGTCAAGGGGCGCGGGGCCCTGCGCCTATGGTTGCTCCAGCGCTCATTCAACGTCACAGCCCGCCTGCCGCTCGCGTTAGGACAGCAAGGACAGCGATGCCCCCCAACATCACCGCCACAACGGGTGACAAGCCCGGCAAGTCCGGCAGGAAGAAGGGGCGCAAAGCCCGATTGGTCGTGCTGGTACTGGTCCTGGCCATCATCGGAGGCATCGCCTACGGGGCGTACTGGTCCATCAGCACCGTCCGCGCGTCGTTCCCGCAGACCAAGGGATCGATCACGCTCGACGGCCTGTCAGGACCCGTCGACGTGAAGCGCGACGGCAACGGCATCCCGCAGATCTACGCCTCCTCCGACGAGGATCTGTTCATGGCGCAGGGCTACGTCCAGGCGCAGGACCGGTTCTACGAGATGGACGTGCGCCGCCACATGACCTCCGGCCGGCTGTCGGAGATGTTCGGCAAGGACCAGGTCAAGAACGACGAATTCCTGCGCACCCTGGGCTGGGACCGGGTGGCGAAGAAGGAGTACGACACCAAGCTGTCGGACTCCACCAAGAAGTACCTCCAGGCGTACGCCAAGGGAGTCAACGCCTACCTGAAGGGCAAGGACGGCGAGGACATCTCCCTGGAGTACGCGGCCCTGGGCTTCGTCAACGACTACAAGCCGGCGCAGTGGACCCCGGTCGACTCGATCTCCTGGCTGAAGGCGATGGCCTGGGACCTGCGCGGCAACATGCAGGACGAGATCGACCGCGCCCTGATGACCAGCCGCCTCGGCCCCAAGCAGATCGCCGACCTGTACCCGGACTACCCGTACAGCCGCAACAAGGCGATCGTCCAGGAGGGCCAGTACAACGCGCTCACCAAGACGTTCGAGCAGAACGGCGGCTCCTCCACGAGCGGTGCGTCCGGCACGTCCGGTGCCTCCACGAGCAGCGCGACCGGCTCGGCCCTGACGAGCCAGCTGTCGGGTCTCTACAAGGTCCTGGACAACGTGCCCACGGCCGTCGGCGTGAACGGCCAGGGCATCGGCTCCAACTCCTGGGTCGTCGCCGGGAGCCACACCATCACCGGCAAGCCGCTGCTGGCCAACGACCCGCACCTGTCGGCCTCGCTGCCGTCCGTCTGGTACCAGATGGGCCTGCACTGCCGCACGGTCTCCAGCAAGTGCCAGTACGACGTGACCGGTTACACCTTCGCGGGCATGCCCGGCGTGGTCATCGGCCACAACCAGAACATCGCCTGGGGCATGACCAACTCCGGTGTCGACGTCACCGACCTGTACCTGGAGAAGGTCTCCGGCGACGGCTACCTCTACGACGGCACGGTGCGGCCGTTCAAGACCCGCGAGGAGACCATCAAGGTCGCCGGCGGCAAGTCCAAGACGATCGTCGTGCGCCAGACCGCCGACGGGATGCCCCTGCTCTCCGACCGCGACGACGAGCTCGTGACGGTCGGCAAGAAGGCCACCGTCAACACCGCCGCACCCGACCGCGGCGACGGCTACGGCATCGCGCTGCGCTGGACCGCGCTCGACCCCGGCACGTCCATGGACGCCGTCTTCGCCATGGACAGGGCGGCGGACTGGAGCGACTTCCGCTCGGCGGCCGCCCTGTTCGACGTGCCCTCGCAGAACCTCGTCTACGCCGACAGGAACAACATCGGCTACACACTGCCCGGAAAGATCCCGACGCGGGCGAAGAAGGACGACGGTTCGATCCCGGCGCCGGGCTGGGACTCCGGCTACAAGTGGACCGGGTACATCCCCAAGGCCGCACTGCCCTACGAGTTCAACCCGCAGCGCGGCTACATCGTCACCGCCAACCAGGCGGTGGTCGACAAGGACAAGTACCCCTACACGCTCACCACGGACTGGGGCTACGGCACGCGCAGCCAGCGCATCACCGACCTGATCGAGTCGAAGATCAGGGGCGGCGGCAAGATCTCCACCGACGACATGCGCCAGATGCAGCTGGACAACAGCAGCGAGATCGCCAAGCTGCTCGTGCCCAAGCTGCTGAAGATCGACATCACGGACAAGGACGTCCGCGGGGCGAAGGCCGTCCGTGAGGCGCAGGACCTCCTGGAGGGCTGGGACTACACCCAGGACGCCGACTCGGCGGCGGCCGCCTACTTCAACTCGGTCTGGCGCAACATCCTCAAGCTGGCCTTCGGCAACAAGCTGCCCAAGGAACTGCGGGTCGAGGGCCAGTGCCTGTGGGTCGATCCCGTCAACAGCACCGGGCCCGCGGACGAGACGAACAAGGTGCGCGAGTGCGGCGAGCGCGCCGCCGACCAGGCGCAGCCGGACGGCGGCGACCGCTGGTTCGAGGTCGTCCGCAACCTCCTGGACGACCAGAAGAGCGACTGGTGGTCCACGCCCAAGTCGCTCACCCGGCCCGGGGCGAGCGACAACCGCGACGACCTGTTCAAGCGCGCCATGATCGACGCCCGTTGGGAGCTGACGGCCAAGCTGGGCAAGGACATCGACACCTGGAGCTGGGGCCGGCTGCACCGCCTGTTCCTGAAGAACCAGACCCTCGGCACCGACGGCCCGGCCTTCGTGAAGTACGTCCTCAACCGCGGCCCCTGGAAGCTCAGCGGCGGCGAGGCGACGGTCAACGCCACCGGCTGGAACGCGGCGGGCGGCTACGGCGTCGTCTGGGTGCCGTCGATGCGCATGGTGGTCAACCTCGACGACCTCGACAAGTCGAAGTGGATCAACCTCACCGGCGCCTCGGGACACGCCTACAGCGCCCACTACACCGACCAGACGAGCAAGTGGGTCAAGGGCGAACTGCTCGACTGGAACTTCTCGGAAAAGGCCGTCGACGACAACACGAGCGACACCCTGGTCCTGAAGCCCTGAGCCACCGGCCCCACTCACGGAAAAGTGCCCTCCACGCGCGCGTGGAGGGCACTTCTCATGTGAACCGCCGGACCCCCGACGGCGTCACCACCGCATGCACCGGCCGGTCGTGCGCCTCTTCCGGGACATGCCCGACGACCTCCGAGTCGTACAGCAGCACCACCAGCGCGGGGTGGGCGTCCGCACGCTCCAGACGCGTGAGGACGCGGTCGTACGACCCTCCGCCGCGCCCCAGCCGCATCCCGCGGGCGTCGACGGCGAGACCGGGCAGCAGCACGACGTCCGCGCCGGTCACCGCGTCCGGTCCCAGGCGTTCGCCGGCGGGCTCGAAGAGGGCCATTTTCCCGCCGTGTTGGATGCGCGCGAGGGAGCCCTCCCCGCTGTAGGCGCCCCAGTCGAGATCGTTGTCCGCCAGAAGGGCGGGAAGCAGGACGCGCACGCCCCGCTCGCGCAGCGCGTCCAGGAGCGCGAGCGTCCCCGGCTCGCTCCCCACGGAGACGTACGCCGCCACCGTGCGCGCATGCGCCAGCTCCGGCAGCTCCAGAGCGCGACCGGCCAGCGCGGCCGCGGATTCCCGCACGTCATCGGCCGTCAATCTGTTTCTCACCGCGAGGAGCTCTCGCCGCAACATTCGCTTGTCAGCCTCGGTAGCACGCCCGATGTGACTCATAGGTCGCACCCGTACCCTTCCATATGTGCTCATATGAGAGCCAATTAACCGGAGCCTCAGATTCCCTGCAAAGGCACCGGATAAGGTTGCCGCCATGACCCAGTCGCACCCCAGGATCAGCAAGGCTGTCATCCCCGCAGCAGGCCTCGGTACCAGGTTCCTGCCGGCCACCAAGGCCACTCCCAAGGAGATGCTGCCGGTAGTCGACAAGCCGGCGATCCAGTACGTGGTCGAGGAGGCCGTGTCCGCCGGCCTCGACGACGTCCTCATGATCACGGGCCGCAACAAGCGCCCCCTGGAGGACCACTTCGACCGCAACTACGAGCTCGAGTCCGCCCTCCAGAAGAAGGGCGACGCGGGCCGGCTCGCCAAGGTCCAGGAGTCCAGCGACCTCGCGACCATGCACTACGTGCGGCAGGGCGACCCCAGGGGCCTCGGCCACGCGGTGCTGTGCGCCGCCCCGCACGTCGGCCACGAGCCCTTCGCCGTTCTCCTCGGCGACGACCTGATCGACCCGCGCGACCCGCTCCTCGCGCGCATGGTCGAGGTCCAGGAGCAGCGCGGCGGCAGCGTCATCGCGCTCATGGAGGTCGCACCCGAGCAGATCCACCTCTACGGCTGCGCGGCCGTCGACCCCACCGACGACGCCGACGTGGTCAAGGTCCACGACCTGGTCGAGAAGCCGGCCGCCGCCGACGCCCCGTCCAACTACGCGATCATCGGCCGCTACGTCCTCGACCCGCACATCTTCGACATACTGCGCAAGACCGAGCCCGGCCGCGGCGGCGAGATCCAGCTCACCGACGCCCTCCAGCAGCTCGCCGCGGACGAGAAGGTCGGCGGCCCGGTGCACGGCGTCGTCTTCAAGGGCCGCCGCTATGACACCGGCGACCGCGGGGACTACCTGCGTGCCATTGTCAGACTCGCATGCGAACGTGAAGACCTGGGCCCGGACTTCCGGACCTGGCTTCGCAGTTACGTAGCCGAGGAGATGTAGCAACGTTGAGCAGCGCCGCGCCCCGCACCACCGGCCGGGACCACCTCTGGTCGGTGGACGAACACCTGGAGGACATCCTCACGACCGTCCGCCCCCTGGAACCCATCGAGCTGCAAATCCTCGACGCCCAGGGCTGCGTCCTGGTCGAGGACGTCACGGTGCCCGTCTCCCTGCCGCCGTTCGACAACAGCTCCATGGACGGGTACGCGGTGCGGGTCTCGGATGTCGCGGGCGCGAGCGCGGAGTTCCCCGCCGTCCTGGCCGTCGTCGGTGACGTCGCGGCGGGCCAGGCCGACCTGCTCCATGTGGGCCCCGGCCAGGCCGCCCGCATCATGACCGGCGCTCCGCTGCCGCCCGGCGCGGAGACCGTCGTCCCCGTCGAGTGGACCGACGGCGGCCTTGGCGAGGGCCCGGCGACCGGTATGCGCGCCCGTTCCCTGGCCCCGGAGGGCGCCGAGGGACATGTGCACGTGTACCGCCCGGCCGAGGCACGCGCGCACGTTCGCGCGAAGGGCAGCGACGTGAAGTCCGGCGACCGCGCCCTCGAGGCCGGCACGGTCCTCGGGCCGCCGCAGATCGCCCTGCTCGCCGCGATCGGCCGGGGCACGGTACGCGTGCGCCCCCGCCCGCGCGTGGTCGTCATGTCCACCGGCAGCGAACTCGTCCAGCCCGACGAGAAACTGGGCAGCGGCCAGATCTACGACTCCAACAGCTTCGCCCTCACCGCCGCCGCCCGCGACGCCGGCGCCATCGCCTACCGGGTGGGCGCCGTCGCCGACGACGCGGAGACCCTCCGCTCCACCATCGAGGACCAGCTCGTCCGCGCCGACCTCCTGGTCACCACGGGGGGCGTGAGCGTCGGTGCGTACGACGTGGTCAAGGAGGCCCTGTCGTACGTCGGCGACGAGGACGAGCCGGGCAGCGGCATCGAGTTCCGCAAGCTGGCCATGCAGCCGGGCAAGCCCCAGGGCTTCGGTTCCATCGGCCCCGACCACACCCCGCTGCTGGCCCTCCCCGGCAACCCGGTGTCGTCGTACGTCTCCTTCGAGCTCTTCGTCCGCCCCGCCATCCGCACCCTCATGGGACTCGACGACGTGCACCGGCCGCGCACCCGCGCGACCCTCACCGCCGGCAAGGCGCTGACCTCGCCGAAGGGCCGCAGACAGTTCCTGCGCGGGACGTACACCGAGGGCTCGGTGACCCCGGTCGGCGGCGCCGGATCCCACCTGGTCGCGGCCCTCGCGCACGCGGACGCGCTGATCGTCGTCCCCGAGGACGTGGAGTCCGTCGAGCCCGGCTCCGAGGTCGAGGTCGTCCTGCTCGGCTGAGTGCTCCCGGCCCGCGATACCGTGTCGCGCACAACAGACCCACGCGCCGCACCGCGAGGGCCCGGACGGGAGCGCCACACAGCCAATGAGTACGGACGATCGACTGACCCACATCGACGACGCGGGCGCCGCCCGCATGGTCGACGTGTCCGGCAAGGACGTGACCGCGCGCACCGCCCGCGCCAGCGGACGCGTTCTTGTCTCGCCCCGAGTGGTCGAGCTGCTGCGCGGCGAGGGGGTCCCCAAGGGCGACGCCCTCGCCACCGCGCGCATCGCGGGCATCATGGGCGCCAAGCGCACCCCGGACCTGATCCCGCTCTGTCACCCGTTGTCGGTGTCCGGTGTGAAACTGGACCTGTCGGTCGCGGACGACGCCGTCGAGATCCTGGCCACTGTCAAGACCACGGACCGCACAGGCGTCGAGATGGAGGCCCTCACCGCCGTCTCCGTCGCCGCGCTCACCGTGATCGACATGGTCAAGGCGGTCGACAAGGGAGCGGTCATCACGGACGTTCGGGTGGAGGAGAAGACGGGCGGCAAGTCGGGCGACTGGAGCCGGACATGACGTACCGCGCTCTGGTCGTCACCGCCTCCAACAGGGCGGCCGCCGGGATCTACGAGGACAAGGGCGGCCCGCTGATCGCCCACGGCCTGAAGGGCTTCGGCTTCGCCGTCGACGGGCCGCAGGTCGTCCCCGACGGCGATCCGGTGCAGGCCGCCCTGCGCGCCGCCGTCGACGCCGGGTACGACGTGATCGTCACCACCGGCGGCACCGGCCTTTCGCCCACCGACCGCACGCCCGAGGCCACGCGCGCGGTCATCGACCACGAGGTGCCGGGCATCGCCGAGGCCATCAGGGCGTTCGGACGGGACAAGGTGCCCACCGCCGCGCTCTCCCGGGGCCTGGCCGGAGTGGCGGGAAGCACACTGATCGTCAATCTGCCGGGCTCCACCGGCGGGGTGAAGGACGGACTCGCCGTCCTGGAACCCGTCCTGGTCCACGCCGTCGACCAGATCCGCGGCGGCGACCACCCCAGACCCGGCTCCACCAGTGGGGGTGCGAGCTGAACAGCCCATCCTGGCCCGTCGTGCTGACGGACGGCGACATCGTCCTGAGGCCGATAAAGCTGCGCGACCAGCGGGCCTGGCGCGAGGTCAACCGGCGCAACCGGGACTGGCTGCGCCCCTGGGAGGCGACCATTCCGCCGCCCACTCCGAGCGGGCCGATAGCGCACCGGCCGACCTATCGCCAGATGGTCCGGCATCTGCGGTCCGAAGCGAACTCCGGCCGGATGCTGCCGTTCGTCATCGAGTACCAGGGGCGTCTGGTCGGGCAGTTGACGGTCGCCGGAATCACCTGGGGCTCCATGTGCTCGGGCCACATCGGTTACTGGGTGGACGAGTCGGTGGCCGGACGCGGAGTGATGCCGACCGCCGTGGCGCTTGTCGTGGACCACTGTTTCCGCACCGTCGGACTGCACCGCATCGAGGTCTGCATTCGCCCGGAGAACGGGCCGAGCCGCCGGGTCGTGGAGAAACTCGGATTCCGCGAGGAGGGCCTCAGGCCGCGTTATCTCCACATCGACGGAGCCTGGCGCGACCACCTCGTCTTCGCCCTCACGGCGGAAGAGGTCCCCGACGGGTTGCTACGCCGCTGGCAGCGGGCACGTACTCGGGGGAATCCCGCATAGCGCGGAAGCCCAGGAAGCCGGGAAGCCCGAAAATTGAATATGTGTTCGAAATTGATCGAGCGGTGACCGCCTCAAGGCGCTAAATTCACGCCCTCGGTGGGGTGCTGATCGCATCGGTCACAAAAAAAGTTCGAAATATCAGCCAGATCGTGCGACACACCGGCTCAATTGGCAGATGGCCTCACGCAAACCCCTCTACCGTGTGAGGCGTGAGCAGCAGCGGCCTCATCTACGCAGTCATTGTCGGGGCCTGGGCCGCCTACTTGGTGCCGATGTGGCTCCGTAGGCAGGACGAGCTGAACGAGGCCCGTCCGACGGAACGCTTCAGCACCGCCATCCGGCTGCTGTCCGGACGGGCGGGAATGGAGCGCCGGTACGCCAAGGACCTGCAGGCGCGCTCCACCGAAGAGGGGGAGTCCAGCGCCGGTCGTCCGGACGTCGTCACCGACTCGGTGGACGTCCGGGCCTTCGCCATGCCTCCGACCCGCCCCCAGGCGCGCGCGGAGGTACCGGCACAGGCACAGGCGCCCGGGCGGGCACAACCGGCGCGGGAACAGGCGGAAGCCCCGGCGCCCGCACCGGCCCCCGCCCCCGCCCCCGCGCGAAAGCGGGTGCCCGCGGCGCGGCGGTCCCCCTCGGAGGAAGCGGCCCTGGCGCGCGCCCGCCGTATGAAGGCACTCGCGCGGCGCAGGCGCACCACCGTGATGCTCTTCATCGCGTTCACGCTCGGCGCGATCGTCGCCGCGGTCGGGGGGCTCGCGTTCCTCTGGGCGCCCGGCGTGCCCGCGGTGCTGCTCAGCGCGTACATCGCGTATCTCCGCTCGCAGGAGAGACGCCGTTTCGCCTACCAGATGGACCGGCGCCGTGCCGAGGACGCCGCCGAGCGGCTCCGCGAGCGCGCCCGCCAGCCGCGCCGCCGCACGGCCGCCACCGAGGCGGACACCGACGAATCGGACGAGGGACCGGCCCAGGGCACCGACCCCGGGCTGTCCGCGCTCGCCGCCGACCGGCGCGCCCTCGTCGAGCAGACCGACCACGCCGAGTGGGTGGACCAGCAGCGCGAGCGGCAGCGGCGGCCCGGACACGGGGACAGCTGGGACCCGGTGCCGGTGCCGTTGCCGACGTATGTGACCGCGCCGGTCGCTCCGCGCGCCACCGCGGACGTCGACCTCGGGGCGCCGGACACCTGGAGCTCGGCGCGGTCGGGCTCCGTGGCCCGGGGCCAGGAGACGCCGGCCGCCGACGCAGTGGAACCGGCCACGGCCACCCCCGCGGAGGACAAGGCGGACGACGACGGGCGCAGTGACGCCCGCCGGGCGGCTTCCGCACGGCGGGCCCGGGAGCGGGGGCGCACGCCGCTGTTCGACCAGTACGAGGACGGCGAGCGGCCGCGCGCCGCCAACGAGTAGCCCCCCGACCTGTGCGGCTGCCCCCGGCGGCGGTGCGGGAACGGATTTCCAAGCACGCCGATCGGGGTGCTAGAGTTTCACTCGTTGCAAGGGCCTGTGGCGCAGTCCGGTAGCGCACCTCGTTCGCATCGAGGGGGCCAGGGGTTCAAATCCCCTCAGGTCCACCGCAACAACTGGTCAGGGAAACCTGAGGCAGTTGATGAGATCCCGTCCGATCGGAAGATCGGGCGGGATCTTTGTTGTGCCTGACGCTGTGCCTGACGTCCTGTCAGGCACGCCTGTCACAGCTCCTTCGCGAAGCACCGGCTGCTCTCGTAATGCCGGTAGTAGCCGAACTTCTCGCACGGCTCGTACCCGCTGGACGTGTACAGGGCGATGGCCTCCGGCTGCTTCGTGCCCGTCTCCAGGACCATCCGCAGCCGGCCCGCCGCGCGGGCGTCCTCCTCCAGGGCGGCCAGGACGCGCCGGGCGAGTCCGAGGCCGCGCGCCGACTCCACCACGTACATCCGCTTGACCTCGGCGTCGCCGTCGAGGTTGCCCTCGCCGTTGGTGTCCTGGGCGCGCCAGCCGCCTGTGGCCACGGGGGTGTCGTTCTCGTCGTACGCGATGAAGTACACGCCGTTCGGGGGCTCGAAGTCCGCCGGGTCCAGGGCCGTGGCGTCCCCGCCGTCGCCGTAGCGCGCGTGGTACTCCGCCTGGACCTCGTCGTTCAGCTTGACGGCGTCCGGGTGGTCGAAGGAGACGCGACGAATAATCATGTTGGGGATCGTACACCTATGCATCGAGGGGGTCCGGTCGCGATCCAGTGTGCCGGTATCGTTCCCGCGTGCTCACTGTGACCTCCGTCAACGTCAATGGACTGCGCGCCGCCGCGAAGAAGGGCTTCGTGGAGTGGCTCGCCGGCACCAGTGCCGATGTGCTCTGCCTTCAGGAGGTGCGCGCCGAGCCGCAGCAGCTGCCGGAGCATGTGCGCACACCGGACGGCTGGCATGTCGTCCATGCCCCTGCCGCCGCCAAGGGCCGCGCCGGCGTCTCCCTGTACACCCGCCGCGAGCCCGACCGTATCCAGGTCGGCTTCGGGGCGGCGGAGTTCGAGACCAGCGGCCGCTATGTCGAGGTCGACCTGCCGGGTGTCACGGTCGCCTCCCTCTACCTCCCCTCCGGCGAGGTCGGCACCGAGCGCCAGGACGAGAAGATCCGCTTCATGGGCGAGTTCCTCGCCTATCTGAAGGCCCTGCGGGAGCGCGCCGCCGCCGGCGGACGTGAAGTCGTCGTCTGCGGCGACTGGAACATCGCCCACCGGCCGGCCGACCTCAAGAACTGGCGCGGGAACCAGAAGAACTCCGGGTTCCTGCCGGAGGAGCGGGAGTGGCTCGGCCGGGTCTTCGACGCCGAGGACGGCGGTTACGTCGATGTCGTGCGCGCCCTGCATCCCGATGTGGAGGGGCCGTACACCTGGTGGTCCTACCGGGGGCGGGCCTTCGACAACGATTCGGGTTGGCGCATCGACCTCGCCGTCGCGACCCCCGGGCTGGCCGCGCGGGCCGTCAAGGCGGTCGTGGAGCGGGCGGCCACGCATGAGGAGCGGTGGTCGGACCATGCTCCCGTGACGGTGACCTTCGAGAGGTGAGGCCGCGGCGGTCTCACGCCGACAGGTGCTGCAACGGCAGTTCGACGACGGCGTAGGCGATCACCGACAGGGGCAGTGCCACGAGCAGTGCCAGTGCGCGCTCCCTGTGCCCGCGTCCCATCAGCAGCGGGGTGAGGACGAGGAGTGCCGCGCAGGCCCAGGCCTGTTCGGCGTAATGGAGCACCCGCACGTACAGGACGGCCTCCATGCCGAACACGGCCGCCAGTGAGGCCAGTCCGGCGACCCGACGAAGTGCCGTGTGCCCGCGCCGCCACCACGCCCCGGCGGCACCGAACAGCGGGCCGCTGAGGAGCGCCATCGCCAGCCACACCAGCGGCCAGAACGGACTGCCCATGCCGCCGCGGCCGAATTCGGCGTAGCCGTAGTAGCCGACGACCAGGCCGATCGTCGTGTACAGGCCGGCACCCGCCGGCTTGCGCAGCGCCGGATGTCCGCCCGCCACCAGTGCGCCGACGGCGAATGCCGGGACGCACCACACCGCGCCGGAGTTGGCGATCTGGTTCGAGGCGCCCGGCAGCACGCCCTGGGCGAGGTTGGTGAGAATGCCGAGGCCGACTCCTGCCAGTGGCGCGGATATCCACCACCGGTCCGGCCCGAGGATCGGATGGATGGCTGTGCTGAGCGTCATGGGCACGACTATACATGGCGTCTATACGCGGTGTGTATAGCTGGCGGTCGTATGCCGAGTGAGATCCCGAGGGGGCCTTATCCCCGCTTGCGCAGCCGGCGGTCGAGCGCCAGTGAAAGTTCCGCCTCCACCACGCTCCGGGCCAGGGGGCGCAGGCGTTGCAGGTCCTCCTCGCCGACGTGGCGCAGGACCAGTTCGGCGAACATCTCCGCCAGGTCGTCCACGTGTTCGCGGACCTGTTTGCCCGCCGCCAGGACCTCCGCGAGCGGGATGCCCTCGCCGACCAGGGCGGAGGAGACGTCCAGGAGGCGGCGGCTGATGTGGACGATCTCGTCACCGTCGGTGCCGAGGTAGCCGAGGTCGAGGGCGGCGGCGAGGTTCTCGGGGGTGACCTGGCCCTCGAAGCGGGCGGCGAGCTCCTCGGGGGTGAGGCGGACCGGTTCCTCCTCGGTCGGCTCGACGCCCAGGAGGTCGGCTACGTCCCGGCCGTGGTCGAGGGCCTCCGCCAGTTCCGCGATGCCGGTGAGGGTGTGGCCGCGTTCCAGCAGTGCCGCGATCGTGTGCAGCCGGGCCAGGTGGTGGTCGTCGTACCAGGCGATACGGCCTTCGCGGCGGGGTGGCGGTATCAGCTTGCGTTCTCGGTAGAAGCGCAGGGTGCGTACGGTGATGCCGGCCAGGCGGGCCAGTTCCTCCATGCGGTACTCGCGCTTCTCGGTCACGAGCGCAGCCTATGTTGTACCGCCAGTAACATTCCTGTCCTCCCACCCCTACCCATCGGTACGGAGCTGCTCTACAGTCCCATTGCGCCAGTGTTCACTGGCGGAGTCGCGTGAGGAAGGGCACGGCATGGCTGAGCGGGAGCACGTGCGGGTGGCGGTGATCGGGTCCGGGTTCGGCGGGCTCGGGGCCGCCGTGCGGCTGCGGCGCGAGGGCGTCACCGACTTCGTCGTCCTGGAACGGGCCGACAGCGTGGGCGGCACCTGGCGCGACAACAGTTACCCGGGGTGCGCCTGCGACGTGCCCTCCCACCTCTACTCCTTCTCCTTCGCGCCCAACCCCGACTGGCCGCGCACCTTCTCCGGCCAGGAGCACATCCGTGCCTACCTGGAGCACGTCACGGACGTCTTCCATCTCAGGCCCCATATCCGCTTCGACTCCGAAGTGAAAATGATGACCTGGGACGGCGAGAAGCTGCGCTGGGAGATCGAGACCACGAGCGGGTCGCTGTCCGCGGACGTGGTCGTGTCCGCGACCGGGCCGCTGTCCGACCCGAAGGTGCCCGACATCCCGGGCCTCGACTCCTTCCCCGGCAAGGTCTTCCACTCCGCCCGCTGGGACCACGACTACGACCTGCGCGGCAAGCGTGTCGCGATGGTCGGTACGGGCGCCTCCGCGATCCAGATCGTGCCCGCCATCCAGCCCGAGGTCGGCCGGCTCACCCTCTTCCAGCGCACCCCGCCCTGGGTCATGCCGCGTGTCGACCGCGCCATCAGCGGCGCCGAGCGGGCCCTGCACCGCACGCTGCCCTTCACCACGCAGGCCCGCCGCGGACTGCTGTGGGGGATCCGCGAGCTGCAGGTCCAGGCGTTCACCAAACATCCCAATGAGCTCGGGTTCGTGGAACAGTTGGCCAAGCGGAACATGATGCGGGCCATCAAGGACCCGGCCCTGCGCGCCAAGCTCACCCCCGACTACCGCATCGGCTGCAAGCGGATCCTGCTGAGCAGCACCTACTATCCGGCGCTCACCCGGCCCAATGTCGACGTCGTGGCGAGTGGGCTGAGCGAGATCCGCGGCTCCACCGTCGTCGCCGCCGACGGCAGCGAGGCCGAGGTCGACGCGATCATCTTCGGTACGGGGTTCCATGTCACCGACATGCCGATCGCCGAGCGGGTGGTCGGGGCGGAGGGCAAGACCCTCGCCGAGACCTGGAAGGGCGGGATGGAGTCACTGCGGGGCGCCTGTGCCGCCGGATTCCCCAACTGGATGACGATCATCGGGCCCAACACCGGCCTCGGGAACTCGTCGATGATCCTGATGATCGAGTCGCAGCTCAACTACATGGCCGATTTCCTGCGGCAGTTGGACGTTCTCGGCGGCCGTGCCGCCCTCGACGCCCGGCCGGGCGCCGTCGCCGCCTGGAACCGGCGCGTGCAGGAACGCATGAGGCGCACGGTGTGGAACACCGGCGGCTGCACCAGCTGGTACCTCGACCCGAGCGGCCGCAACACCACCATCTGGCCGGGGACGACGACCGAGTTCCGGCGGGCCACGCGCCAGGTGGACCTCGCCGAGTTCGAACTGCTCCGGGCTCCCGCCCGGCAGAAGACGGAGGTGGACGCGTGAGCCGGCTGATGCACGTCAAGTCGGGGCCGTACGCCCCGCCCACCCCCGTCCGCGAACTCGTCGCCGTCTCCGCCGACGGCGCCCGGCTGCACGTGGAGGTGCACGGGCCCGAGAACGCGCCCGCCGTCGTCCTCGCCCACGGCTGGACCTGCTCCACCGCCTTCTGGGCCGCGCAGATACGGGACCTCGCCGCCGACCACCGCGTCATCGCCTACGACCAGCGCGGCCACGGACGCAGTCCGGCGAGCCCGGCGTGCAGTCCGGACGCCCTCGCCGACGACCTCGAAGCCGTACTGGAGGCGACCCTCGCGCCGGGTGAGAAGGCCGTGATCGCCGGGCACTCCATGGGCGGTATGACGGTGATGGCGGCGGCCACGAGGAAGAGCTTCCGCGAGCATGCGGCGGCCGTACTGCTGTGCAGCACCGGCTCCTCGCGGCTGGTCGCCGAGTCGACCGTCGTACCCATCGGGCCCGGGCGGCTGCGGACCTGGCTCACCAGGCACATCCTCGGTGCGCGGGCACCGCTCGGACCGGTCACGCCTCTCGCGCGCCGGATCCTCAAGTACGGGACGATGGGCCCCGCTTCGGCACCGCACATGGTGGAGGCGTGCGCACGGATCGTGCACGCGTGCCCGCGCAAGGTGCGTCACGCCTGGTCGCAGGTGCTCACCCTGCTCGATCTCGACCACGGCGTACGGGAGTTGAACGTGCCGACCGCCGTCGTCGTCGGGACGGCGGACCGGCTCACCCCGCCCGTGCAGGCGCGGGCGCTGGTGGCCGCGCTGCCGAACTGCGTGGGCAGCACCGAGCTGCCGGGGCTCGGCCATATGACCCCGGTGGAGGCGCCGGAGCTGGTCAGCGGCCATATCCGGGAGCTTGTGACGACGTACGCAACGATCAAGGAGGGCGCATGAGCAAGGTCAGCCTCGAAGGACAGGTCGCCGTCGTCACGGGCGCCGCGCGCGGTGTCGGCGAGCTGCTCGCCCGGAAGTTGTCGGCCCGGGGCGCCAAGGTGGCGCTGGTCGGACTTGAGCCGGACGCCCTCAAGCAGGTCTCCGAGCGGCTGCACAGCGACAGCGACCACTGGTACGCCGATGTGACGGACCATGAGGCGATGGCGCGGGTGGCGCGGGAGGTCAAGGAGCGGTTCGGGAAGGTCGACATCGTCGTGGCGAACGCCGGTGTCGCCACCGGCGGTCCCTTCGTCGACTCCGACCCCGAGGCCTGGCGGCGGGTGATCGAGGTGAACCTCATCGGGTCCGCGGTGACTGCCCGTGCCTTCCTGCCGGTTCTGATGGAGAGCCGCGGCTATCTGCTGCAGATCGCGTCCCTCGCGGCGATCACTCCGGCGCCGATGATGACCGCGTACTGCGCCTCCAAGTCCGGTGTGGAGGCGTACGCCCACAGTCTGCGGGCCGAGGTCGGCTACAAGGGCGTCCGGGTCGGGGTCGGGTATCTGTCGTGGACCGACACCGACATGGTGCGGGGCGCCGACCAGGACGAGGTGATGCGGGAGCTGCGGCAGCGGCTGCCGTGGCCGTCCAACAAGACGTATCCGCTGGGTCCTGCCGTCGACCGGATCGTCGCCGGGATCGAGCGGCGTTCGAGCCATGTCTACGGGCAGTGGTGGCTGCGCGGGATGCAGGGCGTGCGGGGGTATCTGCCGGGCCTCATCGGGACGGTGGGGCAGCGGGAGATGCGGCGGTTCGGGTCACGGTTGGAGGGCATGCGGTCGGGGCTCGTCGGTGCAGGTGGGGCGGCCGACGAGGAAGCCCGCGCTACGCACCGTAGTTGATCGAAATGCGTTCCGTGGTGGGCCGTGTGAATCTGGTCGAGGCCCGGTCAAGGGCCTTCCCCCCACCCACTACGGGAGTGAACCCACATGGGTATGAAGGACAAGTTCCAGGACCAGTCGCAGCAGTGGCAGGAGCAGGCCAAGCAGAAGGCCCAGCAGGCCCGCGAGCACGGTCAGCAGCGCGGCCAGCAGCCGCAGCGCGGCAAGCCGGGCGAGCGCATGCGTGACGAGGAGACGGAGCGGTTGCAGCGCGAGGAGCAGGACCGCTTCGACCAGGACTACGACGTCTGACGTCGACGTCCTGCACTGAATGGAAAGGGTGCCCCTGACGAGGGGCACCCTTTCTCACTTCGTCCTGGGCGGCAGCTTCGGCCGTGAACGGTCCGGGACATTGCTGTAATCCGGCGGTGTCGCCGGAGGGTTGGATTCCAGTAGCTGCACCGCCAGTTGGACCGCGTCGTCCAGTTGGGCGTGGCGGCCCTCCGCCCAGTCCAGGGGGGTGCGGAGGATCTCCAGGTCCGGGGTGACGCCCTTGTTCTCCACACTCCAGCCGTAGGCGTCGAACCAGGCCGCGTTCATCGGGACGGTGATGATCGTGCCGTCGCCGAGGCGGTGGCGGCCGGTCATGCCGACCACTCCGCCCCAGGTGCGCTGGCCGATGACGGGGCCCAGCTCGAGGAGCTTGATGGCGGCCGTGATCATGTCGCCGTCGGAGGAGGTCGCCTCGTCGGCCAGGGCCACCACCGGGCCGCGGGGCGCGTTGGAGGCGTAGGAGACCGGCTGGGCGTCCCGGGTGAGGTCCCAGCCCAGGATCGTGCGGGACAGTTTCTCGACGACCAGTTCGCTGATGTGACCGCCCGCGTTGCCGCGCACGTCGACGATCAGGGCGGGCCGCGACACCTCCATCCGCAGGTCCCTGTTGAACTGGGCCCAGCCCGAGCCGCCCATGTCCGGGATGTGCAGATAGCCGCAGCGGCCGCCGCTCAACTCCCGTACGACGGCGCGGCGTTTGGCCACCCAGTCCTGGTAGCGCAGGGGGCGTTCGTCGATCAGGGGGACGACCGCGACCCGGCGCGAGCGGCCCGCCTGGCCCTCCGCCGCGGTAAAGGTGAGCTCGACGGTCGTGCCGCCCGCGCCCGCCAGCAGCGGGTACGGCCCGGTCAGCGGGTCCACCGGGCGGCCGTCGACATGGGTCAGTACGGCGCCCTCCCTGATGCCCGTGCCCGCCAGCGGTGAGCGGGCCTTGGAGTCGGACGACTCGCCCGGCAGGATCCGCTTGACCACCCAACCCTCCTGCCTGCGGACGAGGTTGGCGCCGAGCAGGCCCTGGAGGCGCTGGTAGTGGGGCGGGCCCTCGTTGCGGCGGGCGGCGGTGACGTAGGCGTGGGAGGTGCCCAGTTCGCCGAGCACCTCGCGCAGGAGGTCCGCGAACTCGTCGGGGGACGCGACCCGTTCGACCAGCGGACGGTACTGGTCGAGCACCGCGTCCCAGTCGATGCCGCACATCCCCGGGTCCCAGAAGTACGCGCGGATGAGACGCCCGGCCTCCTCGTACGACTGGCGCCACTCGGCGGCCGGGTCGACCTGGTGCAGGATGCGGCGCAGGTCGATCCAGACCGTCGTGTCGCCGTCGCCGGACTCGGAGGAGGGGACGGCCCGCAGGTCGCCCTCGTCGACCACGACCAGACGGGTGCCGTCGCCGCTGAGCGCGAACCAGTCCAGGTGCTCCAGGAGTTCGGACTTCTTCGCCTTGCTGATGTTGAAGTGTTCGAGGGTCGGGCGGCCGGTGGTGTCGTCCGGGTTGGCGAAGGTCTCGCCGAGCGCCCCCGAGATCGGCCAGCGCAGCCAGACCAGACCGCCGCCCGCCACGGGGTACAGCGCCGAGTACTTGGAGGCGGTGACCGGGAAGGGGGTGACCCGGTTCTCCAGTCCCTCGATCTCGACGGTGACCGCGCCGTCGCCGCCCTCCTCCTCGTCCTCCACCGGGTCCAGGCCCCCGGCGGCCGGCCGGCCCTCCGGTGTCAGGGCGAAGGGGGAGGGGGTAGCGGAGGACAGCGGGACCAGGTAGGGGCGGCAGCCGAGCGGGAAGGACAGGTCCCCGGTGTGGACGTCGTACACCGGGTCGAAGCCGCGCCAGGACAGGAAGGCGAGATAGCGGCCGTCCCTCGTGAACACCGGGTTCTCGTCCTCGAAGCGGCCGTTGGTCACGTCGACGATCAGGCGGGCCCCTTCTCCCTTCGGGGAGATTCGCGCCATCTTGATCTGCCGGAGGGACCGGCCGATCCCCGGGTGGGACCAGGTCAGCCAGGCGCCGTCCGGGGAGAAGGCGAGGTCACGCACCGGGCCGTTGACCGAGTGGATCAGCTCGGTCACCTCGCCTCCCCCGGACTCCGTCCGGGAGGTGTCCCCGGAATCCTCCGTCACATCGAGAAGCAGCAGCCGCCCGTCGTGCGAGGCGAGGGCGAGGCGCTCGCCCTGCGGGTCGGAGACGAGTTCCTGTACGCGGCCCAGTGCGCCGGAGGCCAGTCGGCGCGGCTCGCGGTCGCCGGTCGCGCGCGGCAGGTGGGCGATCTCGACCGCGTCCTCGCCCTCCGCGTCCGTCACATAGGCGACCCTGCCGGTCGAACCGAGCATCTCCGGGAGGCGGACCCGTACGCCCGGGGTGTCGGTGATCGTGCGGGCCGGGCCGTCCCGGTGGGTGAGCCAGTACAGGCTGCCGCGTACGACGACCGCGCTCGCGCGGCCCGTCTCGTCGACCGAGATGCCGTCGATGTGCTGGGCGGCCGGGACCTGGTAGGTGCGCCGGCCCGCGCGCGGACCGCTCAGCCGTACGTCCAGGCGGCGCGGCCCGGAGCCGGCGGCCAGGTCGTCGACGATCCACAGGTCGCCGGCGCACTGGTACACCACGCGGGTGCCGTCGCTCGACGCGTGCCGGGCGTAGAAGGCGTCGTGGTCGGTGTGGCGGCGCAGGTCGGAGCCGTCGTAGGCGCAGGAGTAGAGGTTGCCGATGCCTTCGTGGTCGGAGAGGAAGGCGATCCGGCCGCCGACGAACATCGGGGAGTGCAGATGCCCCTCCAGATCGGCAAGGAGGCGTTCGCCGTGCAGCCAGAGGCGGCCCATGGCGCCGCCGCGGTAGCGCTTCCAGGCGGCGGGCTCGTGGGGCGGGGTCCCGGTCAGGAGAAGGGTCTTGCGCTCCCCTTCGATGTCGGCGACCTGGATGTCGGAGACCGGGCCCCAGGGCAGCTTGCGACCGGGGTCGCCGTCGGGGGAGACCTTGTAGGCCCAGGTGAAGTACGAGAAGGGCTCACCGTGGGAGGCGACGGCGAGAATCGTGCCCCCGCTCTCCCCTTGGAAGGGTGTCCATCCGCAGACCTGGGTGTCCGCGGAGCCCCAGTAGGTGAGCTGCCGGCCCGGGCCCCCGTCCACCGGGACGGTGTGGATCTCGGGGACCAGACTGCGCCAGCTCGTGTACGCGATGGTGCTCCCGTCCGGCGAGAAGCGGGGGTGGCCCAGCTTCGTGCGGTCGACGGTGAGGCGCCAGGCGCGGCCCGGGCCGTCCAGGGGGGAGAGCCAGAGGTCGTCCTCGGCCACGAAGCACAACAGGTCACCACTGAGATGGGGCAGGCGCAGATAGCTCACCTCCCCATGCTTTTCCGCCGGATGGGCCCGGGCAACTCGTGGGAACTTACGGGTCCTTCACCTACGTGAGCCACCGCACGTACGAAACGGTTTCGTTTCGCAGGCGTTCAGGGTATCTTCGTGAACGTACGAAGCAGGCGCCGAGGTGGCGCATCCCGAGCGGGAAGGTGAGTGGCATGACTGAGGTCGCAACGGCGCGTCGCAGTCGGATCACGCCCGAGCGTGAGGCCGAGTTGTACGAGGCCGTGCTCGACCTGCTCCGGGAGGTGGGCTACGACGCGGTCACCATGGACGCCGTGGCGGCCCGCACCAAGTCCAGCAAGGCGACGCTCTACCGCCAGTGGGGCGGCAAGGCCGAGCTGGTCGCGAAGGCGGTGCGGCACACCAAGCCGGGCGCTCTGGCCCTCGGCGAGATCGACACCGGGTCCCTCCGGGGCGATCTGCATGCCCTCACGATGCGGTCGGACGACTGCGAGATGGAGCAGAACTCCGCGTTGATGCGGGGTCTGGCCATGGCGATCCACAGCAATCCGGATCTCCTGAAGGCGTTCAAGGAACATCTGATCGAGCCGGAGATGGCGGAGTTCCGCCGTGTCGTGCAGCGGGCGATCGACCGGGGCGAGGTCCGCGCGGACAACCCTGCGGTCGACTACATGATCCACATGATGATCGGCGGGTTCACCGCCCGAACGCTGATCGACGAGCGGCCGCCGAACCAGGCCTTCCTCCTCTCGTACATCGACGCGGTGGTCCTCCCCGCCCTCCGCGCCTGACACCTCCCCACCCCCTCCCCACTGCCTGACGTCACCGCTCAAGTCGTCGGGACGATCACCCCTGCCTCCGCGCCGGGCGATCACCCCTGCCCTGATTGACCCCACGACCTGACCGGGAGTACGCCTCCGTGGCCACGTTCCTCTACAAACTCGGCCGGTTCGCCTTCAGGCGACGGCACTTCGTCGCCCTGTTCTGGGTGGCGCTGCTGACCCTCGCGGGAGTCGGCGCCGCCAACGCCCCCGCCGCGGGCTCCACCTCCTTCTCGATACCCGGCACCGAGGCGCAGAAGGCCTTCGACCTGCTGGAACAGCGCTTCCCCGGCATGAGTGCCGACGGCGCGACCGGACGCGTCGTCTTCAAGGCGCCCGCGGGCGAGAAGATGACCGACCCCGCCAACAAGGCGACCGTCGAGAAGACGGTGAAGGAGCTGGCCGACGGCTCCGAGGTGGTCTCCGTCGCCGACCCCTACCAGGCGCACGCCGTCAGCAAGAACGGCACGGTCGCCTACGCGTCCGTGAAGTACAAGGTCTCCGGCATGGAGCTCAAGGACGCCTCCCGGGACGCCCTGAAGGAGGCCGCGCAGGACGCGCGCCACGCCGGGCTGACCGTCGAGATCGGCGGTGACGCCCTGCAGGCCGGGGCCGAGCCGGGAGCAGCCGGTGAGGTCGTGGGCCTCGCCATCGCCGCGGTCGTCCTCGTCATCACCCTGGGCTCACTGGTGGCGGCCGGACTGCCACTCCTGACGGCGATCATCGGCGTCGGGATCGGCGTCTCCACCATCACCGTCCTGGCCAAGACGCTCGACCTGGGCGACACCACCTCCACCCTCGCCCTGATGATCGGTCTCGCGGTCGGCATCGACTACGCGCTGTTCATCGTCTCCCGCTACCGCGGCGAACTGGCCGAGGGCCGCGAGCGCGAGGAGGCCGTCGGACGGGCCGCCGGGACCGCGGGCTCGGCGGTGGTCTTCGCGGGCCTCACGGTCGTGATCGCACTGGCGGGTCTCTCGGTCGTCAACGTCCCGATGCTGACCAAGATGGGCCTCGCGGCGGCGGGCACGGTCGTCGTGGCCGTCCTGATCGCGCTGACCATGGTCCCGGCCCTGCTCGGATATGCGGGCGGGAAGGTCAGGGCGGCGGGCGAGAAGCGGCGGGGGAGCGCGGCCCGCACCCCCGACAAGCCCGGTCTGGGCGCCCGCTGGGCCAGCTTCGTCATCCGCCGCCCGGCCGCCGTGCTGCTGCTCGGCGTGGTCGGCCTCGGCACGATCGCCGTCCCGGCCACGCAGCTGGAGCTGGGCCTGCCCGACGACGGTTCACAGCCGACCTCCACGACGCAGCGGCGCGCCTACGACCTCCTCTCGGAGGGCTTCGGCCCCGGCTTCAACGGCCCGTTGATGATCGTGGTCGATGCCAAGGACAGCGACGCCCCGAAGGCGGCTGCCGACAGAGTGACCGACGGGATCAAGGGCCTGGGGGATGTCGCCACGGTGACCCCGGCGGTGTTCAACAAGGCCGGCGACACCGCCACGATCACCGTCATCCCCGGCTCCAAGCCCTCCTCGGTGCAGACCGAGGACCTGGTGCACGCCATCCGTGACCAGGGCGGCGAGATCAAGGCCGACACAGGCGCGAAGGTGCTGGTCACCGGCACCACCGCGATGAACATCGACTTCTCGCAGAAGCTCAATGACGCCCTGATCCCGTACCTGGCCCTGGTGGTCGGCCTCGCGTTCCTGCTCCTGATCGCGGTCTTCCGCTCCATCCTGGTCCCGCTGAAGGCGGCACTCGGCTTCCTGCTGAGCGTGCTCGCCGCGCTCGGTGCCGTGGTCGCGGTCTTCCAGTGGGGCTGGCTCGGCGGCCTGCTGGGCGTCGAGCAGACCGGCCCGATCATGTCGATGATGCCGATCTTCATGGTGGGCGTGGTCTTCGGTCTCGCCATGGACTACGAGGTGTTCCTCGTGACCCGCATGCGCGAGGCGTACGTCCACGGCGAGACGCCGGGCCAGGCCGTGGTGACCGGCTTCCGGCACAGCGCGCGGGTCGTGGCGGCCGCAGCGGCCATCATGATCGCGGTCTTCGGAGGCTTCATCACCTCCAGCGAGTCCATGATCAAGATGATCGGTTTCGGCCTCGCGATCGCCGTCTTCTTCGACGCGTTCGTGGTGCGGATGGCGATCGTCCCGGCGGTCCTCGGCCTCCTCGGCAAGAAGGCCTGGTGGCTGCCGAAGTGGCTGGACCGCGCGGTGCCGAACGTGGACGTCGAGGGCGAGGGCCTGAAGACCCTCGGCGACGGCGACGCGAAGGACAGCGACCCGGACGAGGACCGGGAGCTGGTACGGACCTGAGCCTCCGGCCGGCGGCGTGCGGCCTGGTCCGCCTGCGTGCGGCGGGCGGTCCGGTCGCCGGGCGCCGCAGGCGCCGGGCGATTGTCAGTGGCGCCGTCTAACGTGGCCGGCATGACCACTCTTCAGGAACGCCCCCACACCGCCCTGCTGGTGATCGACGTCCAGCGGGACGTCGTGGCGTCCGCGCACGAGCGGGACGCCGTCGTCGCCAACATCGCCGCCCTCGTCGACAAGGCTCGCGCCGCGGACGTGCCGGTCGTCTGGGTGCAGCACTCCGACCCTCATCTGGAGAAGGGCAGCGAGGGGTGGGAGTACGTCCCCGAGCTGGCGCGCCAAGGCGCCGAAGCCCTGGTGCACAAGAACTACGGCGACTCCTTCGAGGGCACGGACCTGGAGCAGGTCCTCGCCGCGGCCGGCGTCGGCCACCTCGTCGTGGCGGGTGCGGAGACGGACGCCTGCATACGCTCCACGATCCACGGCGCGTTCGTACGGGGCTACGACGTGACGCTGGTCGCCGACGCGCACACCACGAACGACAACAGCAAGTGGGGCGCCCCGCCGCCGGACCAGGTCATCGCCCACACGAACCTGTACTGGCAGTACCACTCGGCACCGGGGCGGACGGCGGCGGTGAAGGAGGCGAAGCAGGTGGAGTTCGGGAGCTGACGACCGCTGGGGAAAGGGCGGGGCCCGAGAAGGCGACGTTACTCTGTGGGGCGTGAACCCGTCTCAGTTGCTGATCAGCCTTGTTCTCCCGGTGTACGCGGTGGAGGACTATCTGCGTCCTTGTCTGGATTCGATGCTCGGCCAGTCGTTCACCTCCTTCGAGGTGATCGCCGTGGACGATGCCTCGCCCGACGGGTGCGGGGCCATCCTCGACGAGTACGCGAGCAGGGATCCGCGGATCCGGGTCGTGCATCTGGAACGCAACGGCGGGCTCGGCGAGGCCCGTAACGCCGGGCTGGAACATGCCCGCGGGGAGTATGTCTGGTTCGTCGACAGCGACGACCTCATAGCCGAGGAATCGCTGGCCGCGATAGCCGACAGACTGACCGCGACCCGACCTGACGTGCTCTTCTTCGACTACGCCCGACTGCTCCCCGAGGGCGGGGTCGAGCCCGCTCCCCGCTCTCACCTGCTGCGTGAGCCGCTGCCGTCCGAGGCGTTCGACCTGCGGAGCCGGCCCAGTGTGCTCGAGCTGATGATGACCGCGTGGAACAAGGCGATCCGCCGTGACTTCTTGACCGGTCTGGGTGTGCGCTTCGGGCAGGGGCTGTACGAGGACCTGCCGGTCACCTACCCGATCCTGGTGGCCGCCGAGCGAATATCGCTCCTCGACCGGGTCTGCTACCAGTACCGCGAGCGGCGTACCGGCGCGATCACCACCACCGTCAGCGACCGCCACTTCGATGTGTTCGGCCAGTACGAGAAGGTCTTCGCCTTCCTGGACGAGCGGGGCGCGGCGGCCGAGGAGTTCCGGGCCCAGCTGTTCGACCGGGCGATCTGGCACTACACGACCATCATCGACGAACCCGGCCGGGTCCCGGCGGCCCGGCAGCGGGAGTTCTTCCGCCGGATGGCCGAGCACTTCGCCCGCTTCCGGCCCGCGGACCACACCTACCCGCCCGGCGCGCGAGGCGTGAAGTTCCGCCTGGTCGAGCGGGGCGACTACCGGCTGTTCGCCGCGATGCGCCCGGTCAACCGGCTGCGCCTGAACGCCCGTCGGGGCGTGCGCGGAGCGGTCGGCGCGGCACGGACGGCGACGCGGCGGGCCCGCGCCCTGCCCGCCGTCCTCTACTACGAGGCGTACAAGCGCCTCCCCGTCGACGACAGGCTCGCCGTCTACGCGGCGTACTGGTACCGCAGCTACTCGTGCAACCCCCGCGCCGTCTACGAGGCGGCCCGCGAACTCGCCCCGGACATCCACGGGGTGTGGATCGTACGCAAGGACGCGGTCGCCTCGCTGCCCCCCGGAGTGGACCATGCCGTGGAGGGCTCGCTGCGCTCCCTGCGCGTACTGGCGCGGGCGAAATACCTGGTCAACAACGTCAACTTCCCGCACACGGTGTCCAAGCGGCGCGGCTCGGTGCATGTCCAGACACTGCACGGGACCCCGCTGAAGGCCATGGGCCTGGACCAGCAGCGCTATCCGGTCGGTGCGCAGGGGATGAACTTCGCGCGGCTGCGCGAGCACTCCGCCCGCTGGGACTTCCTGCTGTCGGCCAACCCGCACTCCTCCGAGGTGTGGCCGCGCGTCTACCCCGGCAGCTACGAGCTGCTGGAGACCGGCTACCCGCGCAACGACCGCTACTTCCGCACCGGCCCGGAGGAGATCGCCGCCATCCGGGCCCGCCTGGGCATCGAGCCCGGCCAGAGGGCCGTGCTGTACGCCCCGACGTTCCGGGAGTACGGGGGCGACGGTCCGCTGCCGGATCCGTCCCGCCTGGCGGCCGCCCTCGGACCGGATCATGTGCTGATGCTGCGCTCCCACTACTACGACGCCGAAGGCGCGCAGACGGAGGCCGAGCGGCGGGCCGAGGGCGCCGCGCGGGTCGTCGACGTCTCGTCGTACCCGGTCGTCGAGGACCTGTGCCTGGCGGCCGATGTGCTGGTGACCGACTACTCGTCGATCATGTTCGACTACGCCTGCCTCGACCGTCCGATCGTCATCTACGCCCCGGACTGGGAGACGTACCGGGCCGCCCGGGGCGTGACGTTCGACCTGCTGGCCGAGCCGCCGGGCGCTGTCGCGGAGAGCGAGGAGGAGCTGATCGAGGTGTTCCGCTCCGGTGCGGTCGCCTCCGGCGCGGCGGACGAGGCTCGGGCCGCGTTTCGGCGGCGGTTCTGCGCGTTTGATGACGGGCGGGCGGCTGAGCGGGTGGTTCGGCGGGTGTTTCTCGGCGAGAAGCCCTGATCTTTCGTCTACAGGGCGCGTTTGGCTCGGGCCAAGAGATCGTCCAGGGCCCGTTCGAAGGGGGCCAGGGGGTCGGGTGTGACCGGGCCCAGCAGGTGGGTGCGCAGGCGTTTCCGCTCGTCAGCCAGGGGGTCGGTGCCAGCGAGGAGGGCGGTGAGGCCGGTCAGGTCCGGGGGGATGAGGTGGGCGGCTCGGGCGGCCGGGTAGCGGGTGCGGAAGGTGTCGGGGGCGAGGTCTGCGGGGTTGGTGACGGCGTACGGCTTGTCGCTGGCCAGGTAGTCGGTGACGACGCCGGACACGTCGGCGATGAGCAGGTCGGCGTGGTCGAAGCAGTCGTACAGGCCCGGTCGCGAGCCGCCCGTGACGCGGTGGCGCCACCAGCCCTCGGCCGCCCAGTACGCCTCGTTCCACTCCGCCAGTGCCGCCTCCCAGGCGGCCGACGGCGGCTCTTCGGACACCCCGGCGTCCCGCGCGGCCTGCGCCTCGTCCCCGCGTGCGGGCCGGCGCAGCTCGTCGAGGCGGTGGGCGAGCTCCGGGAGCCTGGCCGCCTGCGCGGCCTGTTCCCGTGTGTCCTGCCGCCGGAACTCCTCGCGGGCGTCCCGGGCGGTGTTCGCCTCGTCGATCAGCGCCAGGATCTCGGCGTGCGCCGCGCGCGCCCGGGGGTCCAGGGTGCCGGTCAGCGGGTGCGGACGGTACAGCAGGCGGACCGGCGGCTCGTGCTCCAGCAGGGTCTTCACGAGCCGCGGTCCCATACCGGTCAGTGACGTCGCCGCACCCGGGTCGCCGTGGAAGCCCTCCCAGGTGGGCGCGTAGAGCACGGTCGGCATCGGCGAGGAGGAGGGGCTGCCGGTGGCGTTCAGCCGCCCCAGCGACGGGCGGCCGACCTCGACGACGTCCGCGTCGGCCACGCCGGACCCCGAGCGCGCGTAACGCTCGCGTCCGGCGGGCCCCGCCACCCACACCTCGTCGTACACCTTGGTGAACGGATTGGAGCTGGTGGGCTTGTCGCTGTCGCCGTGACCGAGGTAGACGCTGCGGAACTGCGGCAGCCGCAGCAGGTGGGTGTTGTTGGCGGCGTTGGCCACGAACAGCGCCACGTGCGCCTCGGGCAGCCGGAAAGCGGTCAGGTCCTTGCCGAGCGGCAGGCACACCACGGGCCGGGACGTCGGATCGAGCCGGGTGAGTATCTCGCGCTCGCGCAGCACGACGACCACCCGCCGGCGCAGCCGGTCGAGGACCGGCAGCCAGCCGTTGAGCTGGTATGCCGATTCCAGGGCGCCGGAGAAGTACACGACGACCTCGGGACGGTACGCCTCCACCTGCTCGTTCACCGCCTGAAGCACCTTGCCCTTCGCGGCCAGGTGCCGGCCCCGCCAGGCGTGCAGGGCCAGCCACCCGGCCGCGACCAGGGCGGCGAGCACCGCGACCCCGGCGCCGATCGCCGCCCACTTCGCCCCGGCCTCCGCAGCGACGGCCACACCGACGACCAGCGGAAGGTCCACCAGCGCGAGCGGCCCCCGATGGAGGTCCATCAGCAGCCGCGGCGGCGCGTCGGGGATCCGCAGCGCGGACAGATCCACGTTCCGGGTCACCACCGGCAGCCGCCGGCACCACCAGGCGAACAGCAGCAGTCCCGCACAACCGCCGCGCAGCGCATGCAGCGCCAGGAAGCCGAGGGCGGTCAGGACGAAGGCGCCCGACTCGGCGTCCCCCAGCCGTGCCAGCAGCACGAGCGCCGCCGCGCCCCGCAGCAGCGACCCCGCCGTGAGGCTCAGGCACACCTGACCGAGCGGCTGCATGGAGCCCGCGATCCGGCGCAGTGCCTTGGGCTCGGCGAGGTAGTCCGCGGCCGCGAACACGGCGAACGCCCAGCCGCTGGGCACCACCGCGGCCAAGAACAGCCCGAGCAGCGCGGCCGGGAACCCCGCGATCCTCGCAACGGCCGTCACCGGCATCCTGCCCAGCAGTTTTCTCGGGTTTATCGTGCTCACCGCCATCCGACACTTTTATCAGAGCGGCACGCGCAGCTCCGCCCAGACTGTTTTGCGTGGATATGGCCCCGGAGCGACGCCCCACCGGTCCGCAAGCGCGTCCACCAGGAGCAGGCCGCGGCCCGACTCGGACGCGGGGTCCGCCGGTGCGGGGCGGGGGAGCCGGTCGGGACGGGTGTCCGCCGCCTCGATACGGAGGGTCTTCCCCGACGACGTAGAGGGTCAGGCGGAAGTCCCTCCCCGGTACGCGGCCGTGTGTCGCGGCGTTGGCCGCCAGCTCGGCGACGATGTGCGTCGCGCTCTCGAACGGGAGGCCCCAGGTGCGTAGTTGCTCCTCCGCGAGGAGGCGGGCGAGGCGGGCGCCGAGGGGTGGGGGGGGCAGGCGGACGCTGAAGTTGCGGACGGGGTTGTCGAGGTGGGGGCGGAGCTCGGCGGCTTCTTGACTCATGTCACTCAGCGTGGCCGGTTCTGCTTCCCTGAGTGAGTGATGTGGCCTGTGCGTAGCGTGACAGCCTCGGCTTTGTCTCGTGCTGTCTTGGCTGTCTCAGGGGTTGATCGGGTACGGGAGCGCGGTGGAGGTGGGGCATGAACGAGGCTGCGGATGAGGCGGGTTGGGACGTTCAGCCGGGGGACGAGATCGCACCATTGGTGGAGGCCGTGGGGCGGCTGCTCAGGCTGTGCCGGGAGGCAGCCGGGATGCGGGTGGCCGACTTCGCCGAGGTCATGCGCTACGGCGAGGACATGATCCGGAAGACGGAGCGCGGGCAGCGGATTCCCAGGCCGGAGTTCCTGGACAGGGCCGATGACGTGCTGCGCACGGGCGGTCATCTCAAGGCGTTCATGGAGGACATGCGGAAGGCCCGGCATCCCAAGAAGGTTCGGGAGCTGGCGGACTTGGAGGAGCGGGCAATCGAGGTGCTCCTTTACCGCAACCACAACATCCACGGCCTGTTGCAGACGCCGGAGTACGCGAAGGCGCTGTTCGAGACCCATCAGCCCGCGCTGTCGCCCGACATCGTCGAACGGGAGACTGCTGCCCGCATGTCCCGTAAGGCGATCTTCGACCGGGACCCTGCGCCGACGCTCGGCTTTGTCCAGGAACAGGTGACGCTGGAACCGATGGCGCGTTCAACGGACGTCCGGTTTCAAGTCCGCGTGATCTTCAGATCCTCGAACTGCGCTATGGGATGATCCGGGCGCAGGCTCTCACGCCAAGGGAGTCGCAAGCCTTCGTCGAGCAAGTGCTGGGGAGATTATGAGCGGCGCAGAACTCCGCTGGTTCAAGAGCAGCTACAGCGACAGCAGCGAGCCCGGCGACTGCGTCGAGGTGGCCACCACCCCCGCCACCATCCACATCCGCGACTCCAAGACCCCCGACACCGCCCACCTCACGGTGACGCCCACCACGTGGGAGAACTTCCTCGGTCACGTCTCCGCACACTGACCCCACGCAGGGGACAACTCGGTCGCGTGCCACGTACACGCAGCGCTAGCGTGCCGTGCATGACGACCGCCGATGCCACCGACAGCTCCGGAGCCAGCCCCCGTTTCGCCGCCGCCCTCGCCGAACTGGGGCTCGACGACCTGCACAGCCGTGTCCGCCGCTTCCCGGACGCGACCCGCACCGCCGCCGAGGCGGCCGCCGCGATCGGGTGCGAACTGAGCGAGATCTGCAAGTCGCTGATCTTCGCGGCGGACGGGGTCCCGGTGCTGGTGCTGATGGACGGGGCCTCGCGGGTGGACGTCGAGCGGGTGCGGGAGGAACTCGGCGCCGAGCAGGTGACGCGGGCCAAGGCGGACGTCGTAAGGGAGACCACCGGGTACGCGATCGGGGGTGTGCCGCCCTTCGGGCACCGTACGAAGACCCGGGTGCTGGCCGACCGTTCGCTGCTGGAGCACGACGTCGTGTGGGCCGCCGCCGGGAATCCGCACGCCGTGTTCCCCATGGAGCCCAAGGAGCTCGTCACCCGCGCCGGAGCCACGCTCGTGGACGTGCGCGAGCGCAACTCGTGACGCCGCTGGTCGCCACGGCCGTCCTGTGCGCCGCAGTCACCCACGCCGGCTGGAACGCGATCGCCCACCGCATCACGGACAAGCTGGTCGGGTTCACGCTGATCGCGGGCGGCGGGATGCTGATCGGGCTTGCGATGGTGCCGTTCGTCCCCCTCCCGGCGGCGGGGGCGTGGCCGTACCTCGCCGCCTCCGCGGTCATCCACCTCGCGTACTACGTGCTGCTCATGCGGTCCTTCCGGCTCGGCGACTTCGGGCAGGCCTACCCGATCGCCCGCGGCACCGCGCCCCTGGTCGTCACGGTGCTCGCCGCCCTCTTCGCGCACGAGGTGCCGAACGGCTGGGCGGCCGCCGGGATCGCGCTGTCCTGCGCGGGCCTGACCGGCGTCGCCCTGTGGGGACTGCGCGGCAGCCGGCCCAACTGGGCGGCCATCGGCGCGGCCCTCGCCACCGGGCTGACCATCGCCGCGTACACGGTCGTCGACGGGCTGGGAGTGCGGGCTTCCGGCTCGTCGCTCGGGTACATCGCCTGGCTGATGGCGGTGGAGGGGTTCGCGATCCCGGTGTACGCGCTGACCCGCTGGCGGGGTGAATTCCTCGCCGTTCTCCGCCCGTTCGCGGGCGTGGGCCTGCTGGGCGGCGCCATGTCCGTCGCCGCGTACGGCCTGGTCCTGTGGGCCCAGACCAGGGCCGAACTGGCCCCGATCGCCGCCCTGCGCGAGTCGTCGATCATCGTGGGGGCGGCCATCGGAGCCGTCTTCTTCAAGGAACGGTTCGGGGCGCCGCGGATCGCGGCGGCGGTGTTGTTGGTGGCGGGGATCGGTCTGATGCTGCGGGCGGGCTGAGCGCCCGGGCTTGGCCGTATCGCGTGCGGCGCCATGGTCGTCTGCGGCGCCGCTGTGGCTTGTCGCGCCCGCGCGGCGGAGCCGCATGCCGATGCAGCCCCGCGCCCCTTTGGGGTGCTCCGCCGCCGTGGTCGTCTGCGGCGCCGCTGTGGCTTGTCGCGCCCGCGCGGCGGAGCCGCATATCGATGCAGCCCCGCGCCCCTTTGGGGTGCTCCGCCGCCGTGGTCGTGTGCGACGCCGTCGTGGCTTGTCGCGCCCGCGCGGCGGAGCCGCATATCGATGCAGCCCCGCGCCCCTTCGGGGCGCTGCCCGCGTCGCGGCGGCATTCGCGCACCCTGCGTTGCCCTTGTCCGATTCACGTCGGTGTTCGCGCGCGCGATTTGCCTACGCCTTGACGATCCGTTCTGCCGGAGTTCAACTCGGCGTTTGTGCCTGGGTTGTGTGTTGTCCCTATGGTCCCTGCGGACATCGGGAGAAGGGGGGCCCATGGGGACACTCCACACGGTGGTGGCTCGCGGGGTCACCAAGTGCTTCGGCGACGTCGTCGCACTCGACGGTGTCGACCTGGATGTGACGCAGGGTCAGATCCATGGTCTGGTCGGTCCGAACGGCGCCGGCAAGACGACGCTGCTCGGTCTGCTGCTGGGGCTCGCCGTCGCCGACAGCGGGCGGCTGGAGGTCCTGGGGACGCCGGTGGGGCGGGCGTTCGACGCTCCCGAGGGTGTCGCTGGCTTCGTCGACGGCCCCGGTCTCTATCCCTCGCTCACCGCCCGGCAGAACCTCGCCGCGCTGGCCCGGCTCCGCGGGCTCGACGCGGGCTCCGCGGGCATCGACGACGTGCTCGACCAGGTCGGGCTCACCGCCGTCGCCGACGACAAGGCCCGCGGTTTCTCGCTCGGTATGCGGCAGCGGCTCGGGCTCGCCGCCGCCCTGCTCACCAGGCCCCGGCTGCTCGTGCTCGACGAACCCTCCAACGGCCTCGACCCGGCGGGGAAACGGCACGTGCACCGCGTCCTCACCCGGCTCGCCGCGGACGGCACCAGCGTGGTGCTGTCCAGCCACCGTATGGACGACCTCGAAGCCCTGTGCTCGGAGGTCACCATCCTCGCCACCGGACGGGTCGTGTTCTCCGGCCCGCTCGGCAAGCTGGCCGCCGAGAACCGTGAACTCGACTACCGGGTGCGGACCTCCGACCCGCGGGCCGCGCGACGGCTGGCCGAGGCCTCGGCCGGAATCCGGGTCGTCGACGACGCCGGGATACGGCAGGACGACGAACTGCTCTTCGTGCGCGCCCTGGTGCCCGCCCTCGACGGACTGGTGGCGGGCCTCGTGCGGGCGGGCGTCGCGGTGCGCGAACTCGCGCCCGTCGTATCGCCGCTGGAGGCCGCGTTCCTCGCGCTCACCGAGCAGCAGCAGGAGGCCGGCCGATGACCGCGACCGTCACCGCCGACAAGGTTGTCAGGGCCCGCCGGGTCCCCGTCTCGCGCGGCTACCGCTTCGAACTGGTCAAGCTGGTCTCGCAGTGGCGGATCCGGATGCTGGTGCTCGCCTGCTGGATCGCTCCCGCCCTCTTCGTCGCCGGTGTGAGCCGGCAGAGCACGCTGCCCTCCGACACCCTCTTCGGGCGCTGGATGCACGCCACCGGGTGGGCCGGACCGCTGGTCATGCTCGGGTTCGCGGGGACCTGGGCGCTGCCGCTGCTGACCTCGGTGGTCGCCGGTGACGTGTTCGCCGCCGAGGACCGGCTCGGCACCTGGCGGCATCTGCTGGTCGCCGTACGGTCGCCGCGACGGATCTTCGTGGCGAAGTCGCTCGCCGGCCTCACCGTCATCCTGCTGCTGGTCGCCGGTCTCGCCGTGTCCAGCGCGGTCGGCGGGCTGGTGTCGGTCGGCAACCAGCCGCTGGTCGGCCTCGACGGCCATCTGCTGGCACCGGGGGATGCCGCCCTGCGGGTCCTGCTCGCCTGGACGGCGGCCCTGGCGCCGACCCTGGCCCTCGCCGCGATCGGACTGCTCGGGTCGGTCGCGCTGGGCCGGTCCCCGATGGGGCTGCTGCTGCCCCCGCTCGTCGCGCTCGCGATGGCGGTCGCACAGATGCTGCCGCTGCCCGTCGCCGTGCGCCTCGCCCTGCCCGGCTACGCCTTCATCGCCTGGAACGGCCTGTTCACCAGCCCCGCCCAGCTCGGCCCGCTCCTGATCGGCATCGCGGTCGGCCTGCTGTGGGCCGTGCTCGCGACGGCGCTTGCGTATCTCCTGTTCCTGCGGCGCGACTTCACCAACCTCGCCTACGACGGTGCCGGGCGCCGGGCGCTCACCGTCGGCGCGCTGCCGCTGGCCGGGCTGACCGCGCTCACCGTCGGCGTGGTCGCCGTGGCGACCCCCTCCATGGGATCCGGCATCGATCAGGACAAGGTCCAGCGGTCGGTGGCCACGGCGTTCGCCCATCTCTACCGCATGCAGACGCAGGAGCTGCACCGTCCCGCCGTCACCGAGGCGCAGCTGCGGGTCTCGGCGGCGTGCACCAAGAGCGACGGCCAGTCGGACCAGGAGGGCGCGGGCAACGACTGGCGGTGCGTCGTGACCTGGCATCTGCCCGGGGTTCCGGTCCCGGGCACGGCGATCTACCAGCTCGACATCACCTCGGACGGGCGGTTCGTGGCCGACGGCGACGGTCCGAAGGAAGTCAACGGCTACTTCCTGCTGCGGACCTCGACCGGGGACGCACCGAATCCGCTTTGGCAGTTCGACGGCAACGTCGAGCTGCTCACCCCCCACTGAAGGTTCCAGCGAAGGGTCCACTGAAGGGACAACCCGTGCAGGTAACACGCCAGCGTCGGATCAACGAGAAGAATCAGGTCAACCTCTTCGGCAGACGTGTCGGCCGCCGCGCCGTGCTGGTCACGGCGGGCATCGCGGTCGCCCTCGGCGTCACGGGCACCGCGGTGGCCTCGACGTGGCAGTTCGGCACCCAGCAGGTCGCCGAGGAGACCGCGAACGGCCAGGTCATCTCCAGCGACCAGTACATCAAGCCGTACGGCACCCGCTCCGTCATCAACGACGGCAAGATCATGTCGTCGGCGGTCAGCCCCGACGGCAGCCGGCTCGCGGCCTCGGTCGCCGACGGCGACGCGTCGCTGGTGATCACGGACCTGAGCACCGGTCAGGTGATCCAGAAGGTCGGCACCAACGTGGCGGACGACCTGCGCATCAAGAGCGGCTCGGTCGGCCAGGAGGGCCCGACGTACTCGCCGGACGGCAAGCAGCTGTGGCTCGGCCAGACCGACGGCTACACCAGGTTCACGGTCGGCGCCGACGGCACCCTCTCCAACCCGGTGGCCGTCCCGATCCCGGCCGACGGCACCAAGCACGCGCTCGTGGGTGCCGCGGTGTTCTCGCCCGACGGCTCCACCGTGTACTCGGCGGTCAACGGCCAGAACCGGGTCGTCGCCATCGACGCGGCGACCGGAACCGTCAAGCAGAGCTGGACCGTCGGCAACGCCCCCCGGGGCATCGCCCTGGTCGGCGGCAAGCTGTACGTCAGCAACGAGGGCGGCCGCCCGGCCAAGGACGGCGACACCACCATCAACTCCTACGGCACCCAGGTGCCCGCCAACCCGGACACCGGCGCCACCACCACCGGCACCGTCAGCGTCATCGACACGGCGGACCCGTCCGCCGCCGTCGCCGGCATCGACGTAGGACTGCACCCGACCGCGGTGTACGCCGGCAAGGGCGCGGTGTTCGTCACCAACACCGCCGACAACAGCGTCTCGGTCATCGACACGGCCAAGGACAAGGTCGTACAGACCATCGCCACCCAGCCCTGGCCGGAGGCGAAGGTCGGCTACGAGCCGAACGCCGTGACGCTCACCGACGACGGCCGGCTGCTGGTGACGCTCGGCCGCGCCAACGCGGTCGCCGTCTACCGCTACAAGTCCCCGCAGGAGCCCGCCCGTTACGTCGGCCTGCTCCCGACCGACTACTTCCCCTCCGGGATCGCCACCGTCGGCAAGACGGTCGTCGTCTCCAACACCCGCGGCATCGACGCCCGCCGCCCCACCGCCGCCTCCGGCCACGGCACCCACGACACGACGTCGAGCCTGACGCAGTTCACGCTGCCGGACGACAAGACCGTCAAGGCCCAGACCGCCAAGGTCTTCAGGCAGAACGGCTGGACGCCCGGCTCGGTCACCACGGCCGGCGGCAAGACCTCCGGCAAGGCGCTCCCGGTCCCGCTGCGGCTCGGCGACCCCTCGACGATCAAGCACGTCTTCCTGCTCGTCAAGGAGAACCGGACCTACGACCAGGTCTTCGGCGACCTCCCGCAGGGCGACGGAAACCCGTCGCTCACCACGTTCGGCGAGAACGTCACGCCCAACCAGCACGCCCTGGCCGAGCAGTTCGGCCTCTACGACAACTTCTACGACGTCGGCACGAATTCCGCCGAGGGCCACAACTGGCTGATGCAGTCGGACAACCCGGAGTACACCGAGTCCTCCGCCGGCGAGTACCAGCGCAGCTACGACACCGAGAACGACGCCCTCGGCCACCAGAAGACCGGCTTCATCTGGAGCGGCGCGCAGGCGGCCGGCAGGTCGGTCAAGGACTTCGGCGAGTTCCAGTCGCTGGAGACCAAGCCGGCCGGGGCGACCTGGCAGAACCTGTACTGCGACAGCAAGAACATGGAGGCGACCGGGGCGCAGACCCAGTACCCGATCCAGACGGGTTCGGCGATCCCCTCGCTCAACAAGGTGTCCGTGCAGGGCTTCCCGATGTTCGACCTCGACGTCCCGGACATCTACAAGGAACAGATCTGGAAGCAGGACTTCGAGAAGAACGGCCCGGCGAACCTGAACATGTTTTGGTTCTCCAATGACCACACCGGCGGCCCGGCCAACGCGGCGGCCGAGGTCGCCGACAACGACCTCGCGGTCGGCCGGATGGTCGACGAGATCTCCCACAGCAAGTACTGGAAGGACTCGGCGATCTTCGTCGTCGAGGACGACTCCCAGAACGGCCTCGACCACGTCGACGGCCACCGCGCGCCGGTCCAGATCATCAGCCCCTGGGCCAGGCACGACACCGTCGACAGCCACTACTACTCACAGATCACGATGGTCCGCACCATCGAGCAGATCCTCGGGATCCACCCGATGAACCAGCTCGACAGCGCGGCCACCCCGATGTACGGGGCGTTCTCCCTGAAGCCGGACAACACCCCGTTCACGGCCGAGCCCAACCGGACCTCGCTGACCCTCGGCGTGAGCCCGCAGCCGTCCTGCGGCTCGGACACCCCGGCCCCGCAGGACACCAAGGCGGCGCTCGCCCCTACCTCCGCCGCGGTGCCGCAGGCCCAGCGGCAGCTCGCCGCTCAGTGGAAGACCTGGGCCTCGCACCAGCGGCTGACCGGCCCGCACGCCGTGCCCGACTACGCCAACAACGAGCAGATGAACCGCTACACCTGGTACCAGACCCACAACTGGACCAAGCCGTACCCCGGCGACAAGAAGGTGTACGCGCCCGCCGACGTGCCGGGCGCCTATCTGCCGTCGGCCGAGAACGACGGCTGACACCCGCCCAGCGCGCCGCGGACCCCGGGCCGACGTCACACCGGCCCGGGGTCTGCGTGCATCCGCGGGCCTGTAGGAGCACTCTGGAAGCAGGTCTTCCGGAGGTGATCGTCATGATGCACACCGCAGTGGGATGGCACGTCGAGCTGGAGTTCCAGGAGGACGAGACGCACACGCGTGCGGTCGCGCTGGTACGGCTGTCCGACGGGACCGAGGTCAAGGCCCACGGTCACGCGAGCCGCCACCACACCGACGCGAATCAGCCGAGGGTGGGGGAGGAGATCGCGGGGGCGCGGGCCCTGAACGAACTCGCCATGCAGCTGCTCACCAAGGCGCATGGGGAGATCGACTCGGCGTCTGGGCGGACGTCACATTCCATCAACGTTTGACGTCGGTTGTCTGCTGCGCCTTCGTGGCTGGTCGCGCCCACGCGGCGGAGCCGCAAATCGACACAGCACCGCGCCCCTATCGGGGCGCGGTGCGCACCGCCCGTACCAGCGCCTGGGCACGCGGGTCCGCCGTCACCGACTTGCGGAAGCCGTTGGTGACATAGCCGAAGGCGATACCCGAGTCCGGGTCGGCGAAGCCCAGGGCGCCGCCGCGGCCCGGGTGGCCGAAGGAGGTGGGGGACAGGAGCGGGGACGCCGCTCCGTGCAGCATGTAGCCGAGGCCGAACCGTGTGCCCACCACCAGGACGCGGTCCGGTCCCGCGCTGCGTTCGGTGCGGGCCAGCTCCACGGTCTCCGGGGTGAACAGCCTTGTGCCGCCGTCGACTTCGCCGATCAGCGACGCGTAGAAACGCGCGAGTCCCTCCGCCGTGGCGATGCCGTTGGTGGCCGGGAGCGCGGCGGCGCGGTAGGAGGGGTCGTTCTGGTCCGGGAAGGGGCTGATTGCGGCGAAGGCCCGGCGGGTGAGGGAGTCCGGGTTCTCGTAGGCCTCGGTGACCGAGCGCTTCGGGCGCAGGTGCAGACCACCGACGGGCTCGGGCGCCTCCACGCGGCCGACGCGGCCCACCCGGCCCGCCTCCGACTCCGGCAGGCCCAGCCACAGGTCGAGCCCCAGCGGCCCGGTGACCTCCGCCGCGAGCCACTCCCCGGCCCACCGGCCCGTGACGCGCCGTACCAGTTCGTCGAGCAGCCAGCCGTACGTCAGCGCGTGATACCCGTGATCGGTGCCCGGCTCCCACGCGGGCGCCTGCGCGGCGACCGCCTCGGGGCCGCGGTGCGGGTCCAGCGCGTCGGACGGCGTGAGCGGATGGTCGAGCACGGGCAGCCCGGCCCGGTGGCTCAGTACGTGCTGCACCAGCAGCCGCTCCTTGCCGTGCGCCTTGAACTCCGGCCAGTACTCGCCGACCGGAGCGTCCAGGTCCAGTTCCCCGCGCTGCTGGAGCAACAGGAGTACGGCGGCGGCGACCCCCTTGGTCGCCGAGCGCACGACCTGGGCGGTGCCCCGCTGCCACGGTTCGGTGCCGTCGACGTCCTTCGTACCGCCCCACAGGTCGACGACCTTGCGCCCGTCCCGGTAGACGGTGACGGCCGCGCCCCGCTCCCCCAGCGCCTCGAAGTTCCGTACGAACGCTTCCCTGACCGGCTCGAAGCCCTCGGCCACTGTGCCGTTCACATCCACGCCCGTGCTCCTCCTGCCCGTGGGTACTCCCTACTCACCCAAGCAGAATCGTCACGTCGATGTTCCCGCGGGTCGCGTTCGAGTACGGGCACACCTCGTGCGCCGCGTCCACCAGCTTCGCCGCGACGTCCTGGTCAAGGACCGGCAGCGAAACGCTGAGGGCGACCGCGAGACCGTAACCGCGCTGTTTGTTGGGGCCGATGCCGACCTTCGCGGCGACCGTGGAACCGGTGAGATCGAAGCCGGACCGGCGGCCCACCAGCACCAGCGCGTTGTGGAAGCACGAGCTGTAGCCGGCCGCGAACAGCTGCTCGGGATTGGTGCCGTTGCCGTCCCCGCCGAGCTCCGGCGGCATCGCGACCCTGACCTCGATCTGCCCGTCCTGGCTGGTGACATAGCCGTCCCGGCCGCCGTGTGCGGTCGCCTCGGCGACGTACATGATTTTCGTCGGTCGGGTGTCGATGGCGTTGAGGTCGTCGAGGTCGTTCAGGTCGTCACTCATGGCGCTCATGGCTGGCCCCCCATAACAAGTGCGCGCAAGTACATCGTGCACAAGATACTGGCTGGTAGGTCAGCAGTCGGTGCCTGGGGGCGGCAACCGGGGGTAACCCGAGATCAGGGGTGCGCGGCCGCTTCGGCCCGCGCCGCCAGCCGCCAGAGCTCCTCGCGCAGCCGTGCGACCTCCGGCGCGTCCAGCCCCGTCGCCGCGAGCAGCGCGCCCGGTACGCAGGCCGCGCGCTCCCGCAGTTCCTCGCCGCGCCCCGTGCACGCGACCAGCACCGAGCGCTCGTCGTGCGCCGCGCGCTCCCGGCGCACCAGCCCTGCCGCCTCCAGCCGCTTCAGCAGCGGCGAGACCGTGCCGTAGTCGAGCCGCAGCGCGGTCGCCAGTTCCTTGACCGGGATCTCGCCGCGCTCCCACAGGACGAGCAGCACCAGGTACTGCGGGTAGGTGAGGCCGAGTTCGTCGAGGAGCGGGCGGTAGGAGGACGTCACCGCGCGCTGGGCCGCGTACAGCGCGAAGCACAGCTGGTCGTCGAGCAGCAGCGAGCCCTCGGAGCCGGTCCTGGCCGCAGTGTCGTCCGCGTTCGTCACGCGCCCTCCCCCACGCTCGAACCGGCTTCGCCCGGCTCGCGCGGGGGCACCCCCATCACGGACCGCGGGTCGAAACCGAAGGGCAGCTCCAGGCGGTGGGCGCGCATGAGGTCCTCGTCCGAGAGCAGCTCGGCCGTCTTGCCGTCCGCCGCGATCACGCCCTCGCTGAGGATCAGCGAGCGGGGGCACAGCTCCAGGGCGTACGGCAGGTCGTGGGTGACCATGAGGACGGTGACGTCCAACGAGCGCAGGATGTCGGCCAGTTCGCGGCGGGAGGCCGGGTCGAGGTTGGAGGACGGCTCGTCCAGGACAAGGATCTCCGGCTCCATGGCGAGTACGGTCGCCACGGCCACCCGGCGCCGCTGCCCGAAGGAGAGGTGGTGCGGGGGCCGGTCCTTGAACTCCGCCATGCCGACCCGCGCGAGCGCCCGGTCGACGCGCTCCTCCAGCTCCGGCCCCTTCAGCCCGGCCGCCGCGGGCCCGAACGCCACGTCCTCGCGGACCGTCGGCATGAACAACTGGTCGTCCGGGTCCTGGAAGACGATGCCGACCCTGCGGCGGATCTGAGCCATGTGCTGCTTGCCGACGGGCAGTCCGGCAACCGTGACGGTGCCCGCACCGCCGGTCAGGATGCCGTTGAGGTGCAGCACGAGCGTCGTCTTGCCGGCACCGTTCGGCCCGAGCAGCGCGACCCGCTCGCCGCGCGCGAGGGAGAAGTCCACGCCGAACAGGGCCTGGTGGCCGTCGGGGTAGGCGAAGGCGAGGCCGGAGACCTCCAGGGAAGCAGTACTCACAGGGTCCATCCCAGCAGGCAGACGACGAGGGCGGCGAAGGGGAGCGTGAGGGCGTACGACCACTGCGCCCGCGAGGCGGTCACCTCGTCGATCACCGGCATCGAGCCTGCGTAACCGCGGCTGACCATGGCCAGGTGGACGCGCTCCCCGCGCTCGTAGGAGCGGATGAACAGGGCGCCCGCCGACTTGGCGAGCACGCCCCAGTGCCGCACGCCCCGGGCCTCGAAGCCCCGGGACTCGCGCGCGATCCGCATCCGGCGCATCTCGTCCGTGATGACGTCGCCGTAGCGGATCATGAAGGACGCGATCTGCACGAGCAGCGGCGGGAGCTTCAACCGCTGGAGGCCGAGGAGCAGTTCACGCAGTTCGGTGGTGGAGGCCAGCAGGACGGAGGCGGCGACGCCCAGCGTCCCCTTGGCGAGGACGTTCCAGGCGCCCCACAGGCCGTTCACGCTCAGGGACAGCCCGAGGACGTCCACCCGCTCGCCCTCCGCCACGAACGGCATCAGCACCGCGAACGCGACGAACGGCACCTCGATCAGCAGCCGCTTGAGCAGGAACCCGGCGGGCACACGCGCGAGCCGCGCGACGACCGCGAGCAGCACGGCGAACAGACCGAAGGCCCACACCGCCTCCCGCGGTGACGACACCACGACCACCACGAAGGCGAACGCGGCGGCCAGCTTGGTGTGCGGCGGCAGGGCGTGCACGGGGGAGTGCCCGTGCCGGTAGAGCCTGTGCGCGTGCCCGGCGCCCATGTCAGACGCCCGTGCTGACGGGAGAGGCGTCGGTCGTACGGCGCCTGCGCACCGCCCAGAAGACCGTGCTGCCCGCGACGACGGTCACGCCGACGCCGATCACGCCCGCGAGACCGCCGGAGAGGCGGGCGTCCTCGACGTCCTTGACGCCGTAGCCGGCGAGCGGGGAGCCGTCGGAGGCGTGCTTCCGGGCCCTGCTGTCGATGCCCTTGTCATGGGCGACCTTCTCCAGGCCGTCGGGGCTCGAGGAGGCGTAGAAGCTGACGAACCCCGCGAGGACGAGGGAGGTGACCAGGCCGGTGACCCACAGCGCGCGGCGGGAGGTGCGCGCCGCCACGGGCGCGGGGCGGGCGGCGGGAGCGTCCACGAGTTCGCCGTTCACCCGCAGCTTGAGCTTCTGCTCCAGGCCGCGCGCGCCGTACACGAGGTCCGGGCGTACGGCGATCACCGCGCCCACGGTCAGTCCCGTGATCGCCGCCTCGCCGATCCCGATCAGCACATGCACGCCGATCATCGCGGTGGCGACCTTGCCGAGGGAGACGTCCGTGGTGCCACCGACGGCGTAGATCAGCGTGAAGGCGACCGCCGCGGCCGGGACGGAGAGGAGCGCGGCGGCGAAGGCGGCCACGGTGACCGAGCGGCGCCCCCGCGGGAGCACCTTCACCAGGCCGCGGAAGACGGCGTACCCGACGACCGTCGTGACGATCGCCATGTCCGTGATGTTCACGCCGAGCGCGGTCAGACCGCCGTCCGCGAAGAGGATGCCCTGCATCAGCAGGACGACGGACACGCACAGCACGCCGGTGAAGGGGCCGACGAGGATCGCGGCGAGCGCACCGCCGAGCAGATGGCCGCTGGTCCCCGCCGCGACGGGGAAGTTCAGCATCTGCACCGCGAAGATGAACGCCGCGACCAGCCCGGCCAGCGGCGCCGTCCGCTCGTCCAGCTCACGGCGGGCGCCGCGCAGGCTCACCGCGATGGCGCCCGCGGCGACGACTCCGGCCGCGGCGGAGACGGGGGCGTTGATGAATCCGTCAGGCACATGCACCGTTTGATAATAGTGCCTTGTTGCGAACAACTTGCAAGAGCGAGGGGGTGGTGACGGGAGTCGTCCCACGCCAAGGGGCGTCATCGGGAAAATATGGGACATTAGGAGGGGGTGGACGCACGACTTCCACACAGGACACGCAGCGTGAGAGGGCCGTCACGATGTCTGTAGTCGAGCAGTACGCACGAGCCCACCTGGTCACGGATGCGGCGGTACCGGAGGACGAGACGGTGCCGGTGGTCCTGCGCTACGACCCCGAGGTCGACCCGCGTGAGGTGCGGGTCGGGTTGCCCGGGGCCGACGAATGGAGCTTCTCGCGTTCCCTGCTGGAACAGGGGCTGCGGGCGCCTGCCGGCAGCGGTGAGGTGCGGGTGTGGCCCTGCGGGCGGGTTCAGGCCGTCGTCGAGTTCCACTCGGCGGAGGGTGTCTCGGTGGTGCAGTTCGAGTCGAAGACTCTGCTGCGGTTTCTGCGCCGCACCTATATGGCTGCGGCGCCTGTCTCCCGATGAGTTCGATCGCCCGCGGGCGCTCAGCCGCCCATTTTCAGCAGTGCCGCCACGATCGGGCCCGCCGTGTCGCCGCCGTGGCCGCCTGCCTGGACCACGCCTGATGCCGCCAGGTCGCCGCAGTAGGCGGTGAACCAGCCGTTGGGCTTCTTCTGGCCGTCGACCTCGGCCGAGCCCGTCTTGGCGCCGCAGCCGGACATGCCCGCCATCGCCTTGGCCGCCGTACCGTAGGAGGCCGTGTAGGACATGACCTCCTTCAGTTCGGCCTGGGTCTTCGAGGACATCGTGCGGGAGGCCTTCGCCAGGGTGCGGTGGTCCACCGACGGGGCGACCAGGTACGGCTGGTGGAAGGTGCCGTCCGCCACCGTCGACGAGACCGACGCCATGTTCAGCGGGTTCATCCGCACCCCGCCCTGCCCGATCAGCGAGGCGCCCATCTGCGCGCCGCTCATCACGGGGACGGAGCCGTCGAAGGTGGGGACGCCGATGGACCAGTTGTTCATTCCGAGGCCGTAGACCTGCTGGGCCTCCTGCGTCAGGTCGCTGTTGGACAGCTTCGGCGCGAAGTCGATGAAGGCGTTGTTGCAGGAAGCCCCGAAGGCCAGCTTGAACGAGCCCTGCTTGATCTCGGAGTTGTCGTCGTTGTGGAAGGTCCAGCCCGCGAGCTTGTACGTCTTGGGGCAGGGGTGCGACTGGTCGGGGTGGACGAGGTCCTTCTCGAACAGCATCGTCGAGGTCACGATCTTCATCGTGGAGCCGGGGGCCAGGGAGCCCTGGAACGCCACGTTGAAGCTGGGGTTGTGGTTCGCGACGGCGAGGATCTCGCCGGTCGACGGGCGCATGACGACGACCGAGGACCGGTCCTTGGCGGCGACCTGCTTCTCGGCCGCGGCCTGGAAGACCGGGCTCAGCGTCGTGTTCACCTTGCCCGGCGTGCCCTTGGTCAGCGTCAGCAGCGTCTTGTCGGACAGCTTGGCCTTCTGTGAGGCCTTGCCCCGCACCACGTCCAGCTCGACGCCCGCCTTGCCGCCGGCGGTCTTGCCGTACTTCTCCCGCAGACCGTCCAGGACCGGGCCGAGCGAGGGGTATTTCGCGGTCGTCAGCTCACCGCCGTGGCGGTCGTACGCCTTGACCGGCGGCGTCCCGGCCTCGCCGGTCACCAGGGTGTCGCCGTCCCTCAGGTCGGGGTGGACGACGGAGGAGTGCCAGTCGACGTACGGCTTGCCGTCCTCCTTCTTGCGGACGACCGTCAGCGCGCTCTGGTACGAGAGCGGCATCTTGGTGCCCTTGTAGGAGACCGTGCCCTTGACGGTGAAGGGGACCTTGTCGCCGGTGCGGGTGCCCTCGGTGAGGGTGGCGCCCGTGATGTGGGCGTCCTTGGTGAAGCCGGTGAGCAGGGCGGTGGCCGCCGTCGGGTCGTTGGTGGCGGCGGCGGCCTGCGTCGCCTTGCCCTGCTGCCAGGACGTGAGGAACTTCTCGGCCGTCGTCTGTACCTCGGTCGCCGACAGCGGGCCGGTCTTGACCTTGGGCTTGTCGTCGGTGGACGAGGAAGTCGCCGACGTCCGGTCGTCGGCCGCCGAGCCGCCCGTCAGCGCGTAGACGCCGACGCCGGCGCCGACGACCACCACGGCGATCATCCCGCCGACCACGGCGGGTTTGGTCTTCCGTCGCTCGGCGACGCGCCTTCTGTTGCCCACTGTTCCCGTTCCTCCGAGAGATCCCCAGGGTCCCCGTTGCCCACATCCATCCCAACCAACGACGGCAACAGCCTAGAGTCCCGTCCTCAACGGGTGACTTCAGGAGGCGGTCCGTAGCACAGCTGCGACAATCGGCCCGGCCGCCGTGCCGCCGTGGCCGCCCTCCTCGGTCATGGCCGCCGCCGCGAGGTCACCCCTGAAGCCCGTGAACCAGCTGTTGGACACGGCCTGGCCGTCGACCTCCGCGGAACCGGTCTTCGCGCCGATGTCCCCGCTCAGCCCGGCCATCGCCTCCATCGCGGTGCCCTGGGTCGCGGTGAGACGCATCATCTGCTTCAGCTGTGCGGCGGTGCTCGCGCGCAGACCCTTCGCGGTGGCCAGTTGACGGTCGTCCAGCTTCGGCGAGACCAGATACGGCTGCCGGAACGTGCCGGTGATGGCGGTCGCGGTGACCGACGCCATGTTCAGCGGGCTCATCTGGACCTGGCCCTGGCCGATGGCGTTCGCCGCCCGGTCCGGGCCGCTGACCGCGGGGACCTTGCCGTCGAAGGAGACGATGCCGGTCTTCCAGTTGTCCCGGCCGAGCCCGAACCGGTCCTGGGCCTCCCTCGTGAGGGAGGAGTCGTCGAGCGGCTTCTCGTCGATGAGCTTGATGAAGGCGGTGTTGCAGGAGCGCAGGAAGCTGCCTGCGAGGGTGGCCTTCTCGTTGGGCTCCATGTTCTTGAGGTTTTTGAAGGTCTGCCCCTGCCACACGGCCTCCGGCGGGCAGGGTGCCGGGCCGTTCATCGAGGTCACGCCGTTGTCGATGAGCATCGCGGCGGTGATGATCTTCATGGTGGAGCCGGGTGCCACCTCGCCCTGGAAGGCCGCGTTGAACTGGTCCCTGCGGTGGTTGGCGACCGCGAGGACCTCGCCGGTGCTGGGCTTGACGGCCACCACCGACGACTGCGCGAACCTCTTCACCGCGGTTTCGGCCGCCGCCTGCGCGCTCGCGCTGATCGTGGTCTGCAGCCGGCCCGCCCTCCCCTTGGCGAGGGTGAGCAGCGAGGTGTCGCCCGCGTCCGGGGACTGGTGCTTGATCGCCAGCTCGATGCCGGGGGTGCCGCCCGCCTTGTCGCCGTACCGCTCCCGCAGGGTGTCCAGGACCGGGCCGAGCGAGGGGTACTTCTCCTTCGTCAGTACGGCCCCGTTCCGGTCCACGGCTTCGATCGGCGGGTTCGCCGCCTCACCGGTGAACAGGGTGTCGCCCTTCCGCAGCTGCGGATGGACCACGGACGGCTGCCAGTCGACCAGCGCCCGCCCGGTGGTCTTCCCGCGCACGACGGTCAGCTCGCTCTTGTAGGTCAGGGGCTTGGACCTGCCCGCGTAGGACACCGTCGCGCTGACGCTGTAGGGGACCGTCGCCCCGTGCGCCGTACCCGGCGTGATCTTCACGCCGGTGATGTGCGCGGCGTCGCTGTAGGAGGCCAGCAGCGGTTCGGCCGCGGCGTCGTTGTTCGTGTACGTCGCCGCCTGGGCCGACCGGCCCTTCTCCCAGGCCGCGAAGAACTTCGCCGAGGTCTCCTTGATCTCGTCGGCGCTCGGCGGACCGGTCTTCACGGACGCTCCGTCCGAGCCTCCGTCGCCGTTCAGCGCGGACACGATGTTGTACGCGCCGTATCCGGCGCCGCCCACCATGACAGCGAAGACGCTGCTGATGACGGTGATCTTGACCCCCTTGCCCATGAAGGGCTCCCTCCCCGTTCCCCGTTGGTCCCTCGCACTGTATGTGGCCCGAGGGGGAGCTGTGAGGGGTGTTTACCCATGTTGTGTCCGTTCGGATACTCAGGGGTACCCAGGAAGGGCTGAGGAGGTCCGCTATACCCAGGTATCCAGCCACATACGTGAACGCCAGTCGTCGATCGGGATGGCGGTCCCGGTGTACAGCGGCCAGAAGTAGATGAAGTTCCAGGCGATCAGGAGGACCAGCACGCCCGCCCCCGTCGCGCCCGCCACCCGGCGGGTGTCACTGGAGCCGGGTGGTCCGATGATCGCGCCCAGCAGCATCGCCACCGCCAGACAGAGGAACGGCAGGAAGACGACGGCGTAGAAGAAGAAGATCGTCCGCTCCTGGTACAGGAACCAGGGCAGATAACCGGCCGCGATGCCGCAGGCGATGGCGCCCGCCCGCCAGTCGCGGCGCAGCAGCCAGCGCCACAGGATGTACAGGACCGCGAAGCAGGCCACCCACCACAGCATCGGGGTGCCGATCGCCAGGACCTCGCGGGCGCACTTCTGGCCCGCGTCGACGGGGCAGCCGTCCTTGCCGGGCGAGGGGGACTCGTAGAAGTACGAGACCGGGCGGCCGTCGACGATCCAGCTCCAGGGGTTGGACATGTACGTGTGCGGCGAGTGCAGGTTGCGGTGGAACTCGTAGACCTCGTGCTCGTAGTGCCACAGGCTGCGCCACCAGTCGGGGAACAGCCAGGTCCAGTTGCCGCCTTTGCCGTCGGTGGCGGCCCAGTTGCGGAAGTAGCCGCCCTTGCCGTTGGTCGCGGAGAGGATCCAGCCGGTCCATGAGACCAGGTAGGTGACGATCGCGACCGGGACCGTGGCCACGAACGTGATCGCCGCGTCCGGGAGCACCGCCTTGTACGGGTTCCCGGCGCCGGCCACCTTGCGGGCGCCGATGTCCCACAGGACCGCCATCAGGAAGAACGCGACCATGATGTACAGGCCGTTCCACTTGGTGCCGATGGCCAGGCCCAGCATCAGGCCCGCCAGCCAGCGCCACGGGCGCCACCCGAGGCGGGTCGTTTCGGCGATGTGCGCGTCGGGGCGTCCGCCGGGGCTGAGGGGGCCGTCGGCATCCGGCTGGAGCGCGGCGGCGAGTTTCTCGCGCGCCTTGTCGCGGTCGATGACCAGGCAGCCGAACGCGGCCAGCACGAAGAACATCAGCACGCCGTCGAGCAGCGAGGTGCGGGCCATCACGAAGGCCAGCCCGTCCACGGCCATCAGCGCGCCCGCGAGGCAGCCGAGGAAGGTCGAGCGGAAGATACGGCGGCCGATGCGGCACAGCATCAGGACCGACAGGGTGCCGAGCAGCGCGGTCATGAACCGCCAGCCGAACGGGTTGAACCCGAAGAGCAGCTCCCCGAGCCCGATGACGTACTTGCCGACCGGCGGATGCACGACGTACGCCGCGTCCGTCGGGATCCTGACGTGCCCGTTCAGCGCCAGGATCTGGTCGTTGGCGTTCTTGTCCCAGTTGACCTCGAAGCCGCGGTGGACGAGTGCCCAGGCGTCCTTGGCGTAGTACGTCTCGTCGAATATCACCGCCTTCGGGCTGCCCAGGTGCCAGAAGCGCATCACGCCCGCCATCAGCGTGACCAGCAGCGGGCCGCCCCAGGCCGACCAGCGCGTGATCCGCTCGATGAGCGCCGGCGGCACCCCGAGGACCTGCCACATCCGCGGGCTGGGCTGCACGTACGGCGGCACCAGACGCTCGCGGACGTCGCTTCTCGGCCCGGCCGTGTAGCCGAAACGGCGCAGCCGCTGCTGCCACGACGGCCGCTGGTCCTGCGGGCTCTGGCCTTGCCGGGTGTCCGGGGAGGACGCGGTACTGGTCACCGCGCCATCGTAGGGAACCGTTCTGTGTGAGTCCCGTGCATGGGCGGTAAGGGCTCGGATGCGTCCCCGTCCACTCGGCCCTGGGAGGATGGGGGTGTGACCGGAACCCTCGTACTCGCAGGCACCCCCATCGGCGACATCGCGGACGCGCCGCCCCGGCTGGCCGAGGAGCTGGCGGGGGCCGATGTCGTCGCCGCCGAGGACACCCGGCGGCTCAGGCGGCTGACGCAGGCCCTGGGCGTCACGCCCAAGGGGCGGATCGTGTCGTACTTCGAGGGCAACGAGAGCGCCCGTACGCCCGAACTCGTCGAGGAACTCGTCGGCGGTGCGCATGTGCTGCTCGTCACCGACGCCGGGATGCCCTCCGTGTCCGACCCCGGGTACCGGCTGGTCGCCGCCGCCGTGGAGAAGGACGTCCGGGTCACCGCCGTGCCCGGCCCCTCCGCCGTGCTCACCGCGCTCGCGCTGTCCGGGCTGCCCGTCGACCGGTTCTGCTTCGAGGGGTTCCTGCCGCGCAAGGCGGGGGAGCGGCTGACGCGTCTGAAGGAGGTCGCCGAGGAGCGCCGGACCCTCGTCTACTTCGAGGCCCCGCACCGCCTCGACGACACCCTCGCCGCCATGGCCGAGGTCTTCGGGGCCGAGCGGCGCGCCGCCGTCTGCCGGGAGCTGACCAAGACGTACGAGGAGGTCAGGCGGGGCGGGCTCGGCGAGCTGGCCGCCTGGGCCGCCGAGGGTGTGCGCGGGGAGATCACCGTCGTGGTCGAGGGCGCGCCGGAGAAGGGTCCCGGGGAACTCGACGCCGCCGAGCTGGTGCGCAGGGTGCGGGTGCGGGAAGAGGCGGGGGAGCGGCGAAAAGAAGCCATTGCGGCGGTTGCGGCAGAGGCCGGGCTGCCGAAAAGGGAAGTGTTCGACGCCGTTGTCGCCGCGAAGAATGCCCAATCGGCCGGTGGTTCGTGAGGCTTTCGTGAACTCGGCCACACCCCCTCTGAGCAGGGCGCATCTCGCCTGAGCATGCGCCCCACAAACAGGCAAAGCAAGGTGGTGAAAAGCAAAGCCCAGACCCCCTGAGCGAGGGGGGTATGGCAAGGAAAATCCAAATCGCCTCCAACAGTCGACAGGGCTGATGCATTCGCTCCGCCAGAAGCGTCCACTGGGTGAAGGGACGCACCCGTCCCTTGGTCCAGCAGATCAAGAGGAGCTGGCATGAGCGAGATCTCAGGGCAGTCCGGCCTCCGCGGCGCGGCCACCGCAGTCGTCCACGAGTCGTACTCCTTCGCCTGCATGCGCTGCGGGCACGGCTGGGAGCAGTCGTACGAGATAGAGCACCACAACGACGCCGAGGGCCACGAGTTCGTGATGTACGTGGCCGAGGGGCAGGTCGTGCCGTCTCCGCTGTCCAAGCCCACCTGCCACAACTGCGACAGTCACGTCGTACGGATCATGCGACCCGGGCAGGTCTCGTCGGTGCGCGACGCGGTGCACAAGCAGCAGCGGCGCACACCGCAGACCGAGGCCCAGGAGGCGGCCGCCGAGGGCGCCGAGTCCGGCGAGCGCGACCACCACTGGCACCTCTCCGATCTCCTGCACCCCTTCCACCGCAAGGCGAGCTGACCGCTCCGGCGGCGGGGCGGGCATGCCCCTTTCGTAGGATCGGAGCATGCCCTCCTCCAGCACCGGCGAGAAGACCGTCGAGAAGAACGCGGCGCCGCCGCTCCCGGAACCCCTCCGGGTGGCCGTCGCCGACTCCCACACCCACCTCGACATGCAGAAGGGCACGGTCGAGGAGGGCCTCGCGAAGGCCGCTTCGGTGGGCGTGACGACGGTCGTGCAGGTCGGCTGCGACGTTCGGGGCTCGCAGTGGGCCGCCGAGACGGCGGGACGGTACGCGGCCGTCCACGCGACCGTCGCCCTGCACCCCAACGAGGCGCCGCGCATCGTCCACGGCGACCCCGACGGCTGGTCGAGGCAGGGGGCGCGCGAGGCGGGGGGCGCGGTGGCGCTCGACGAGGCGCTCGAACGGATCGACGCGCTGGCCGGGCTTGCCCAGGTCAAGGGCGTCGGGGAGACGGGCCTCGACTACTTCCGTACCGGCCCCGAGGGCAAGGAGGCGCAGGAGGCCTCCTTCCGCGCCCACATCGAGATCGCCAAGCGGCACGGCAAGGCCCTCGTCATCCACGACCGCGACGCCCACGCCGATGTGCTGCGCATCCTCAAGGAGGAGGGCGCTCCGGAGCGGACGGTGTTCCACTGCTACTCCGGGGACGCGGAGATGGCTCAGGTGTGCGCCCGCGCCGGGTACTTCATGTCCTTCGCCGGCAACGTCACCTTCAAGAACGCCCAGCATCTGCGGGACGCCCTCGCCGTGGCGCCCCTGGAGCTGGTCCTGGTGGAGACGGACGCGCCCTTCCTGACACCGGCGCCGTACCGCGGACGGCCCAATGCGCCGTATCTCATTCCGGTCACGGTGCGCGCCATGGCCGCCGTGCGCGGCATCGACGAGGACGCGCTGGCGACGGCCCTCGCGGCGAACACGGCCCGCGCCTTCGACTACTGAGAGTAGTCGTCCATAACCTTACGATAAGGCCCGAACGGACGCGCCTTCGTCGTAGCCGTAACTCTCAGTGATCACGCCGCTTTGGAGAGTGATACGGGCTCCGCTAGGTTCTGGTGCCCGATCCGGACCCCTCTGGACCCCACGGCCCCTGGAGCGTGTCGGCGTGAGCAACTCGCAGTACTGGCAGTACTCGCAGTACGGGACGTATGAGGCGTACGACCCGGCGTATCCGCCGGCGTACGCCTACGACGTGCACAGCGCGCAGACCCTGGCCTACGGCGTGCCCGGGGCGTACGAGGACACGTACCGGCCCGCCTACGAGGCGGCCCTGGTACCCGAGCCGCCGCTTCCGCGGCAGGTGGGGAGCGCGGCGGGCGAGGAATTGCCCGCGCCCGCCGCGCGCGCCGGAACGGGACGCAGACGCCGGGCCGCACGCCGGCGCCGGGCGCGGCCCATCGAGCTCCCGGACGGCTCGATGCGCCGGCTGCTGCCGCAGGCGCTGGTCGTCGCCTTCCTGGCCGGCGGCACCACCGCGTTCGTCGCCAAGGACAAGGCGGTCGAGCTGAACGTCGACGGCAAGCCGCGCACCCTGCACACCTTCGCCGACGACGTGACCGAACTGCTCGCACAGGAGAGCGTCGACGTGGGGGCGCACGACGTGATCGCGCCCGCCCCCGGCACGGCGCTCAGCGACGGTGACGAGATCGTGGTGCAGTACGGGCGCCCCGTGCGGCTCACCATCGACGGGCACCGGCGCGAGGTGTGGACGACGGCGGACACCGTGCAGGAGGCGCTGGAGGAGATGGGGGTGCGGGCGCAGGGCGCGTATCTGTCGGCTGCGCGCTCCCGGCACATCGGACGCGCCGGGCTCTCGCTCGACGTGCGCACCGAGCGCTCCGTCACGGTCATGGCCGACGGCCACGCGCGCACGGTCCGCACGAACGCGGCGACCGTGCAGGAGGTCGTCGAGGAGGCCGGGATCACCCTGCGCGGCGAGGACACCACCTCCGTCCCGGCGGACAGCTTCCCGCGCGACGGGCAGACCGTCACCGTGCTGAGGGTCACCGGGACCAAGGAGGTCCGCGAGGAGGAGATCCCGTTCGCGGTGCAGCGGGAGGAGGACCCCGGGCTGTTCAAGGGGACGGAGGTCGTCGACCGGGTGGGACAGCCGGGGCTGCGGCGGATCACGTACTCCCTGCGGATCGTCAACGGGGTCCGGCAGAAGCCGCGCCTGACCGGCACCGAGGTGGTGCGCGAACCGCAGCCGCAGATCGTGAAGGTGGGCACGAAGCCCCTCCCGACGTCCGTGCGCGGCGCCGACGACCTCAACTGGAAGGGCCTCGCGGCCTGCGAGTCGGGCGGCCGCCCGCACGCCGTCGACCCCTCGGGAACCTACGGCGGCCTCTACCAGCTGGAATCCCGCACCTGGCAGAGCCTCGGCGGCACCGGCCGCCCCCAGGACGCGTCCCCGGCGGAACAGACGGCCCGCGCGAAGAAGCTGTACGTACGGCGGGGGGCGAGCCCTTGGCCCCATTGCGGGGCACGGCTGCACGGCTGAGGGCCGTATTTGGCTGCGGGCCGGTGGGGGCTGATCGCGCAGCTCCCCGCGCCCCTCAAGCCGCCCCAGCTGCGGGCAGTCGTGCCGCTAAGGGCGGCACCCGACCCAAAGAGAGCGGCACCCGCAAGCGCGGGCAAGCGAACCCACCCGCCCCCACCAGCCGCAGCGCAGGGCACCTGGCACCCCCCGCACCCACCCCCCCGTACCCTTGTCGGGTGAGCAGCACCCCCGACGCCCTCCTGGGCCCCGCCGACATCCGCGAACTGGCGGCAGCCCTCGGCGTCCGCCCCACCAAGCAGCGCGGCCAGAACTTCGTGATCGACGCGAACACGGTCCGGCGTATCGTCCGCACCGCCGACGTCCGCCCGGACGACGTGGTCGTCGAGGTCGGCCCGGGGCTCGGCTCCCTCACCCTCGCCCTCCTGGAGGTCGCCGACCGCGTCACCGCCGTCGAGATCGACGACGTACTGGCCGCGGCGCTGCCCGCCACCGTCGCGGCCCGGATGCCCGACCGCGCCGACCGTTTCGCGCTCGTCCACTCGGACGCGATGCACGTGACCGAGCTGCCGGGCCCCGCCCCCACCGCACTCGTCGCGAACCTCCCCTACAACGTCGCCGTCCCCGTCCTCCTGCACATGCTCGAGACCTTCCCGAGCATCGAACGCACCCTGGTCATGGTCCAGTCGGAGGTCGCCGACCGACTCGCCGCCGCGCCCGGCTCGAAGGTGTACGGCGTCCCGTCCGTGAAGGCCAACTGGTACGCCGAGGTCAAGCGGGCCGGCGCCATCGGCCGCAACGTCTTCTGGCCCGCGCCGAACGTCGACAGCGGCCTCGTCTCGCTGGTCCGCCGCACCGAGCCGCTGAAGACCACCGCCTCACGGCGCGAGGTGTTCGCCGTGGTGGACGCGGCCTTCGCCCAGCGGCGCAAGACACTGCGGGCCGCGCTCGCCGGATGGGCGGGGTCGCCCGCGGCCGCGGAGGCGGCCCTCGTCGCCGCCGGGGTGTCGCCGCAGGCGCGCGGAGAGGCGCTGACGGTCGAGGAGTTCGCCCGTATCGCAGAAAACAAGGAGCCGGGTCAGAAGTGAGCGTCACCGTACGCGTCCCCGCCAAGGTCAACGTCCAGCTCGCGGTGGGTGCGCCCCGCCCTGACGGCTTCCACGACCTGGCCAACGTCTTCCTGGCGGTCGGTCTCTACGACGAGGTCACCGTGACGCCCGCCGACGAGCTGCGCATCACGTGCGAGGGGCCGGACGCCGACCAGGTGCCCCTGGACCGTACGAATCTCGCGGCGCGCGCGGCCCTCGAACTCGCCCGGCGGCGGGGCATCGAACCGGCCGTGCACATCCACATCGCCAAGGACATCCCGGTCGCCGGCGGCATGGCGGGCGGCAGCGCGGACGGCGCGGGCGCGCTGCTGGCCTGCAACACGCTGTGGCAGGCGGGCGCATCGCGGGCCGAACTCCTCGCCATCTGCGCCGAGTTGGGCAGCGATGTGCCCTTCAGTCTGGTGGGCGGGGCGGCGCTGGGCACCGGCCGCGGCGAGCAGCTGCGTGCGCTGGAGGTCGGCGGCACCTTCCACTGGGTGTTCGCGATGGCAGGCCGCGGTCTTTCCACCCCGGCCGTCTTCCGCGAGTTCGACCGGCTGGCGGAGGGGCTCGACATCCCCGAGCCCGTCGCCTCCGAGGAGCTCCTGCGCGCCCTCGCGAAGGGCGACCCGGACGCGCTCGCCGCGGCCGTCTCCAACGACCTGCAGCCCGCCGCCCTCTCCCTCTTCCCGGAACTCGCCGACACCCTCGCCGCGGGCCGCACCGCGGGCGCCCTCGCCGCCCTGGTCTCCGGCTCGGGCCCGACAACGGCCTTCCTCGCCCGGGACGCGGAGTCGGCGGCCGGAGTGGCCGAGTCACTGCGCGGTTCGGGCACCTGCCGCACAGTGCGCACGGCGTCCGGCCCGGCGGCCGGTGCGACGGTGCTGGGCGGCTGACCGCCGATCGAGGCTCGTCCGGGACCCGGCCGATGGGACGTGTGACCCGCCGGATGCGGGCCCGTATGCCCGGCGGGCGGGCGGGCGTGCGGCGCCGGGGTCGGGCCGTCGGGCCGCCCCCGCCGGCTCTCCGCCGATCATGTGCCGGTAGACGGGCTGCACCGAAGCAGGACGCAGAGGGGCGGGGGCCCCCGCGCGACACCGTGGCGCCGTACGCGATCTTCGCCCCATCTCCACACGAACGTGCCGGATTTCCACGCGGATGTACGGCAATCGCAGTACTGGTGGGGCGGGTGGGGCCAATAGGGTCGGTTGAGCTTTCAAGCGCCCGTGTGGCGCGCCCAGGTCGAACTGCACAGCCGAAGGGTCACGCACGTGTCCGAATCCCCCACGCCCTCCCCTGCCCATCGTAGGAAGCGCTCTCTGTCCCGTCGTGGCGTGATCGGTGCCGCCGCGGCCGTGGCCGGCGCGGCCGCCGTGACCCCGGCGGTCTTCGCGGCCACCGACTCCGGCTCCGGTGACGGAGACGGCACCGCTTCCGGCTCCTCCGGTACGAGTCCGGAGAAGTTCCCCGCCACCCGGACCGAGGCCGCCACCGGCACCGGCGAGGCCACCACCGCCTTCGCCGCCTCCTACGTCGGTCTGCGCTGGTCCGGCGCGCAGGACGGCGCCGCGATCCGCCTCGCGGACGGTGACTGGCAGACCGTGACCGCGGGCTGCTCGGCCCTCGAGGACGGGGGCAGCGCGCTGGTGGCGGCCCAGAACGCCACCGCCTATGCGGTGAAGGCGTCGGGCGGAGTGTCCGACGTGGCCTCGCTGGCGATCGACGTCACCGACGGCCCCGGCCGCACCTTCCACGTACCCAGCGAGCCGACACGCGTACGTGGCGTGCGCTACCTCTCCCGCCCGGCGTGGGGCGCCGACGAGTCCAAGCGGTACAAGGACGGCAAGGTCAACTCGCCCGAGAAGTACTACCCGTTGCAGATCATCACGGTCCACCACACCGCCACGCCGAACAACGACCCCGACCCCGCCGCGACGGTACGCGCGATCTACGAACTCCACGCGATCACCAACGACTGGGGCGACATCGGCTACCACTTCCTCATCGACGAGTCCGGCACCGTCTACGAGGGCCGGTACTCCGGCGACGACGGCATCCCCGCCTTCAACCCGGACGGCGACCTCGTCACCGGCTTCCACTCCGTGGGCTACAACTCCGGCGCACTCGGCATCGCCCTCATCGGCACCCTTACGGAGAACGGCCCCACGGACGAGGCCAAGGCGTCCCTGATCCGGCTGATCAAGGTGATCTGCCGGTTCAAGGGCCTCGACCCCCAGGCGAGGGTCACCTACGTGAACCCCGTCAACGGCGCGAAGAAGGACACGAACACCATCGGCGGCCACCGCGACTACTTCGCCACCGAGTGCCCCGGCCAGGTGATGTACGACCTGCTCGGCGAGATCCGCGCGGCCGCTTCCCGCTGACCTGCGGTGATCTGCCGCGGGATCGGTCATCGACCGGCGCACATTAGGCTGGGAGGCTGACCCCCGCGGCCCAGCCGCATGTCGAAACACAGCCCCCTGGGCAGGAGCGTAATGGCCGTCAACCTGGTCAATGTCGAGAACGTCAGCAAGGTGTACGGCACTCGTGCCCTCCTCGACGGCGTCTCCCTCGGCGTCTCCGAAGGCGACCGGATCGGGGTGGTCGGTCGCAACGGCGACGGCAAGACCACCTTGATCCGCATGCTGGCCAAGCTGGAGGACGCCGACACCGGGCGGGTCACCCACTCCGGCGGGCTCCGCCTCGGCGTACTCACCCAGCACGACTCCCTCGACCCGCAGGCCACCGTCCGGCACGAGGTCATCCGGGACATGGAGGACCACGAGTGGGCGGGCAACGCCAAGATCCGGGACGTGCTGACGGGCTTGTTCGGCGGGCTCGACCTGCCCGGCTTCCCGCAGGGGCTGGACACCGTCATCGCGCCGCTCTCCGGCGGCGAGCGGCGCCGTATCGCGCTCGCGAAGCTGCTCATCGAGGAACAGGACCTGATCGTCCTCGACGAGCCGACGAACCACCTCGACGTCGAGGGCATCGCCTGGCTCGCCCGCCATCTGCGCGAGCGCCGCTCCGCCCTCGTGTGCGTGACGCACGACCGCTGGTTCCTCGACCAGGTCTGCACCCGCATGTGGGACGTGCAGCGGGGCGTCGTCCACGAGTACGAGGGCGGCTACTCCGACTACGTCTTCGCGCGCGCCGAGCGCGAGCGCATCGCCGCCACCGAGGAGGTCAAGCGCCAGAACCTCGTCCGCAAGGAGCTGGCCTGGCTGCGGCGCGGTGCGCCCGCCCGTACGTCGAAGCCCCGCTTCCGTGTGGAGGCCGCCAACGAGCTCATCAAGGACGTACCGCCGCCCCGGGACAGCAGCGAGCTGATGAAGTTCGCCTCCTCGCGGCTCGGGAAGACCGTCTTCGACTTGGAAGACGTCACCGTGCAGGCCGGACCCAAGGTGCTGCTCAAGCACGTCACCTGGCAGCTCGGCCCCGGCGACCGCATCGGCCTGGTCGGCGTCAACGGCGCCGGCAAGACCTCCCTGCTGCGGGCCATGGCCCAGGCCGCGCGCACCGAGGGCGAGGCGCAGCCCGCCGGCGGGCGGGTCGTCGTCGGCAAGACCGTCAAGCTGGCCTACCTCTCCCAGGAGGTCGCCGAACTCAACCCTCAGCTGCGGGTCCTGGAGGCCGTGCAGCAGGTGCGCGAGCGCGTCGACCTCGGCAAGGGGCGGGAGATGACCGCCGGGCAGCTGTGCGAGACGTTCGGCTTCAGCAAGGAGAAGCAGTGGACGCCCGTCGGCGACCTGTCCGGCGGTGAGCGCCGCCGCCTCCAGCTGCTGCGCCTGCTCATGGACGAGCCCAACGTCCTCTTCCTCGACGAGCCCACCAACGACCTCGACATCGAGACCCTGACCCAGCTGGAGGACCTCCTCGACGGCTGGCCGGGCTCGATGATCGTCATCTCCCACGACCGGTTCTTCGTCGAGCGCACCACCGACCGCGTGTTCGCGCTGCTCGGCGACGCCACCCTGCGGATGCTGCCGCGCGGCATCGACGAGTACCTGGAGCGGCGCCGGAAGATGGAGGAGGCGGTCGCGGCCGCCTCGCCCGTCGCGGCCAGGCCCGCCCCCGAGAAGAGCGCCGCCGACCAGCGTGCGGCGAAGAAGGAACTCCAGAAGATCGAGCGGCAGTTGGACAAGGTCTCCGAGAAAGAGACCAAGCTGCACGCCCAGATCGCCGAGAACGCCACCGACTTCGCCAAGGTGGCCGAACTCGACGCCCAGCTGCGGGACTTGGCGGGGGAGCGCGAGGACCTGGAACTGCGCTGGCTGGAACTCGCCGAAGACGCGTGAAGTTCACATGAAGGCTGAGTGACGGCGCATAACGACGGCATCACGGGCTGGTTCTCCCTTGGGAACAGGGGCTGAATCGGCCCGCTGTGCTGTCAGTGGCGAGTGATACAAAGAGGACTTGGCTAAAAATCAGTGACTGAACGGGGGAACGCGCTGATGACCCAGCCGCCCGACCAGCCGCCGTACGGCGGTTTCGGAGCACCGCAGGGCGGTTTCGGACCACCGCCCCCGCTCCCACCGCAGCAGCCCCCGCAGCAGCCGGGCCAGTACCCCGGGCAGCCCGGCCCCTACGGCCAACCGGGCCCGTACGGCCAGCCGCAGCAGCCCGGCCCGTACGGCGCGCAGCCCGGTTACGGCTATCCGCCGCAGCCCCAGTACCCCGGCGCGCCCGGCACCCCTCCGCCCGGCTCCGGCAACCCCTTCAAGGGCAGGCCGGGCCTGGTGATCGCGGCGGCCGTCGCCGCGCTGGCCGTCATCGGCGGCACGGTCTACGCAGTGACCAGCGGGGGCGGCGACGACAAGAAGCCGGTCGCCGGGCAGAGCGACGACGCGAAGCCCACCGCGTCCGGCTCCGGTGGCAGCGGCGGCGGTTCCGACCCGCAGGGCTTCAACTCGGGCCGCAAGGCGGGCGAGGCGAAGGTGCTCTGGTACAAGTCGCCCCCGGACGCGCCCGGTGCGGGCGCCGAGGCCCCCGGCATGTGGATCACCGACAAGGCGGCCGTGAAGGCGGCGTACAAGCAGGTCTTCGCCTACGACGTGGCCGACGGCAGTCCGGCCTGGGACACCATCACCTTCCCGCAGAAGATCTGCGCGGTCACCCCGCAGAAGTCGGCCGACGACAAGATCGTGGTGGCCTACGAGAGCGGCACCGGCCAGCGCGCCAAGTGCAACCAGCTCCAGCAACTCGACCTGGGCACCGGCGCCAAGGGCTGGAGCGGCACGCTCCCCGAGGGCGCGCTGTTCGACAGCACCCTCAACATCTCCCTGTCCATCAGCGGCCGGACGGTGCTGGTGGGCCGCTCGCAGTCCGCGGTGGCGTACGACATCGACAGCGGGAAGAAGCTGTTCGACAAGAAGAAGTACGGCAGCGCCTGCTTCCCGACCGCCTTCGCCGGCGGCAGCAGGCTGATCTCTGTCGCCACCTGCAACGCCAGCGAGCCGAACGAGCACGACGAGATCCAGGAGCTCGACCCGGCGACCGGCAGGGCCAGGTGGACCCAGAAGTTCGACAAGGGCTGGTCGGTCGCGCGGACCTACTCCGTCGACCCGCTGATCGTCTACAGCACCAACCAGGACAAGAAGGCCTGGAACATCTCGACCTTCGACTCGAAGGGCAGGTTCCGCTCCCAGGTCGGCTTCGACGAGAACTTCGCTCCCCAGTGCGGCTGGGCGCTCCTCGAACGTGACCTGCAGGGCTGCAAGGGCGTGACCGCCGACGCGAACACCCTCTACCTGCCGACCGACGCCACCACCGGGCCGAACGAGATCGTCGCGATCAACCTCGCGAACGGCAAGGAGAAGTGGCGCGTCAAGTCCCCGGCGGACGAGTCGATGCTGCCGGTGAAGGTCGAGGGCGGCAGGCTCATCGCCTATGTGCAGCCCTCGTACGACGCGGGCGGCCAGGTCGTGTCGATCGCGACGAGCGGCGCCGGCCACACGCCGGTGAAGCTGCTGCAGAACCCGCGGAGCACGGCGGCCCTGGAGAGCGCCCTCTTCACCAAGGCCTTCGACTGGGTCGACGGGCGCTTCTACCTCTCGCCCACCCGGATCAGCGGAGACGACAACTCGAAGGGCAAGTTGATGCTCGCCTACGGCAAGTGACCTCTCCCCAGGCCCCGTCGTCCCCGCCGTCCGCTCACGAGGTACCCACGCCATGACCCAGCCCCCGCCCCCACCGCCCCACCAGCCGCCGCAGGGCGGATTCGGGCCGCCCCAGGACCAGCGTCCGCCCCAGCCACCCCCGCAGCAGCCGGGATACGGCTACCCCCAGGCACCGCAGGCTCCGCAGCAGCCCAATCCCTACGCCCAGCCCACGCCGCCCTACGCCCAGCCCGCACCGCCCTACGCCCAGCCCGCACCGCCCTACGGGCAGCCGCCGAACCCCTACGGCCCGCAGGCCGGTTACGGCTACCCGCAGCCGCCCGCGCCGCCGTACGCGCAGCCGGGGCAGCCCGGCGGTGGCCGCAAGGGCGGCGGACAGGCGGCGATCATCATCGCGGCGGTCGTCGCCGTCGCGCTGCTCGTGGCCGGCGGCGTCTGGTACGCCTCGTCCGGCAAGGACGACGGCAAGAAGGACGACAAGGCGAGCTCCAGCGGCGGCGGCACCGGAGGCACCGGTGGCAGCACGGCCAAGGGTGCGGAGAAGGTGCCCGCCCACACCGCCTCGCAGTTGCTGTTCAAGGTGCCGGTGCCCCAGGTCGACGACACCACCGTCGTCGCCGGTTCGTGGCTCACGGACAAGGCGTATGTGAAGAGCGGCGTCGCCGAGATCAACGCGTACGACCGCGACAAGGGCGGCAAGCTGTGGACGATCAAGCTGCCCGGCCCGGTCTGCACGGTCAGCACGCACACCACCGACGACGACCGGACGGCCGTCGTCTTCCAGCCCAGGATGCCGGCGAAGGGCAGGTCCGAGGGGTGCAGCCAGGTCGCCGCGATCGATCTGGACGCGGGCAAGAAGCTGTGGACGAAGTCGCTCGGCTCCGGCGGCCGGGCGATGACCTTCGAGAACGTCACCGTCAGCGCGAACACGGTCGCCGCGGGCGGCGACTACGGAGGCGTCGCCTTCGACCTCGCCGGCGGCAGGCAGCTGTGGGCCCCCAAGCCGAAGGACACCTGCGTCGACGCCGGGTACGGCGGCGGCGAGAAGCTGGTCGCGGTGCTCAAGTGCGGCTCGTTCACCGATCCGCAGCTGCACATCCAGACCATCGACCCGCACTCCGGGCAGCCGATCTCGGAGTACAAGCTGGCCACCGGTATCGAGTACGCCGCCGTCGTGTCGACGAACCCGCTGGTCGTGGCGGCCGACGTCGGCCACAGCGCGGGCGACGGCAGTGAGATCTCCGACTTCTTCTCCATCGACAACAAGACCGGCAAGCTGATCACCCGGATCTCGGCGCCCGGCAAGGAGTACGCGGCCAAATGCGACGCGATCTCCGAGCTGGAGCACTGCACCGGGGTCGCGGTCGGCAACGGACGGCTGTATCTGCCGACCGAGGAGCACGACGGCTCCGGGGACTACAGCCGGACCAACGAGATCGTCGCGTTCGACCTGGCCACCGGCAAGCAGAACGGCCAGCGCGCCGACGCCGGCGACGGCTACACGATCACCCCGCTGCGCATGGACGGCGGCAATGTGATCGCGTACAAGCACCCGCCGTACGACAAGGGCGGCCAGGTCGTCAGCATCGACGGCGGCTCCTTCAAGGAGACCGAGCTGCTGGAGAACCCGGCGACGGGGTCGGTCCGGGATCTCGAGGGCACCATGTCGCCCGACTACTCCGAGGTCCTCTACTCGCAGGGCCGCCTGTACCTGGCCGGCCGGTTCGCCGACAAGCTGTCGAGTTCGGTCTCCGGGGAGAAGGTCCTGGTGCTCGCGCTCGGCGCCGGCGGCTGAACCACTGCTCGACCGCTGCGGCCCCGTCCCTGCTCAGGGGCGGGGCTGTGCGCGTACCGCCCATCACCCTCGTATACGCGGAAAGCCAGAAATTCCGTCGATCAGGGGCAGTTCTCACCGGTAGGGGGAGCGCAATGTCGAACAAGCGTGTAGCTTCCGGGGGCATGAAGAGCGGGGGAGCCGGGAGGGGGCTCCTGTCCGCGCGGGCCGGTGGGCATCCATAGTGCGGCATCCATGGGGATCCATCGGGGGGACTGGGGGGTTGCTCGATGGGAGTGCGGCTCATGGTGGTCGACGACCACCGACTGCTCGCCGAGGCGCTGGCCTCGGCGTTGAAGCTGCGCGGGCACCGGGTGCTCGCCGCGGCGGCGCCTGCCGCGGGCGCGGCGGAGCTGGTGATCACCCGTGCGCCGGAGGTGTGCCTGCTGGGTACGGCGACTCCGGCCGAGCCGGGCATCTTCGACCCGGTGGTGAAGATCAAACGGGAGCGTCCGCAGGTGGCGGTCCTGGTCCTGGGCCCGGTACCGAGCCCACGCGGCATAGCCGCCGCCTTCGCCGCCGGCGCCTCGGGCTACGTACGTCATGACGAGCGCATAGAGGGCGTCGAGCGCGCCATCATGAAGGCGAGGGCGGGCGAGGCGGCGGTGGCCCCGCAGCTGCTGCAAAGCGCCTTCAGCGAGTTGCTGAACCCGGCGGCCCAGCCGGACGACGAGGGCCAGCGCCTGCTCCAGATGCTCACCCCGAGGGAGGTCGAGGTCCTGGTCAGGGTCGCCGACGGCGAGGACACCCGCCTGATCGCGGCCGGCATGGGCATAGCCCCGAGCACCGCCCGCACCCATGTGCAGAGGGTGCTGATGAAACTGGGCGTGGGCTCCCGCCTGGAGGCAGCGGCCCTGGCGGCACGAACGGGGCTGCTGGACCGGGCGGGCCCGGTGCAGCACGCGGTGCCGTCGGACGGTGCGGAGGCATAGAGGCGCCCCGTAGGGGCGAAAAGGGGCGCGAGGAACTGCGCGATCAGCCCCCGCACACCCGCACTCGGCACACAACAGCGGGACCAACGGCGCTACTCCGCCCCGCCCTCCTCCGGAGGAACCGGCGGCGGAGTCGGACGCAACTTCAGCCACACCAGGAAGAACACCCCCAGAACCAACATCGCGATCCCGGTCCACAGATTGATGTTCACCCCCTGCGCCTTGTCGATCGCGGCCTGGTCGTCGGTGATCCCGGCGATCATGACGATCAGGCCGTAGACCACGAACAACCCGCCGATGATGCGCCGCAGATCGAAGATGCGAGCCGCCGTCGCCGACTTCTCCTGGAGCTCGGTGACCTCGCGCTGCACGTCATGCTCTGAGTACCCGTGCTGATCAGTCATGGTGAATCGATCCTCCCTCGATCAGAACGAGAACGGGATGTAGCAGGCGGCGGCAAGGACGACCGCACCCCAGCCCAGCAGGGCCGGCCGGCGGTACCAGGCGTCGTCGCCGGCGGCGGGCGGTTCGGACATGCCGGGTGAGGTGGTGCCGTAGACCAGGCCCTGGAGTTCCTCGGCCGGCTTCGGCCTGGTGAACAGGGACACGGCCACCATCACCACCGCGCCCGCCACGAAGCCGACGATCGCGGAGACGAAGTTGGCGCCCTGGTCGGAGGGGATGTCGATGATGCCCCTCTTGTAGATCACGAAGTAGTTCACCATCGCGGCCACGGTGCCGGCGAGCAGGCCCCAGAAGCCGGACTTGGCGGACGCGCGCTTCCAGAACATGCCGACGATGAAGACGACGAACATCGGCACGTTGAAGAAGGAGAACAGCGTCTGGAGGTAGCTCATGATGTTCGAGAACGACGAGGCGAGGAAGGCCGTGCCGACCGAGGCGCAGACGCCGATCACGGTGATCAGGCGGCCGAAGCGGACGTAGTAGCCGTCCTCGCGGCCCTTGACGACGTACCGGGCCCAGATGTCGTTGGTGAACACCGTGTTGAAGGACGACACGTTGGCCGCCATGCCCGCCATGAAGGCCGCGAGCAGTCCGGTCACGGCGATGCCGAGGACGCCGTTGGGCAGCAGTTCCTGCATCAGGTAGGGGATGGCGTCGTTGTACTGGTAGCCCGACTTGGAGGTGCCGAAGCCGGGGACGATCGCGGCGGCGACCAGGCCCGGGATCATCACCAGGAACACGATGAAGATCTTCGGGTACGCGGCGATCAGCGGGGTGCGCTGCCCGGCCGAGAGGTTCTTGGCGGACAGGGCGCGCTGCACCTCGGCGAAGTTCGTCGTCCAGTAGCCGAAGGACAGCACGAAGCCGAGGCCGAGCACGATGGTCAGCCAGTTCGCGCCGAGCGGGTTGCTGCTGCCGATTCCGGTGCCGCCCCAGGCGGTGGTGAAGTTCGCGCCGTGGCTCGCGGTGAGCTTGTCGGTCAGCCCGCCCCAGCCGCCGACCTTCTTCAGGCCCAGCACCACGATCGGGATCAGGGCGGCGAGGATCACGAAGAACTGAAGCACCTCGTTGTAGATCGCGGAGGAGAGCCCGCCGAGCGTGATGTACGCCAGCACGAAGGCGCCGGCGACCACGATCGCCACCCACTGCGGCCAGCCCAGCAGCGCCTCGACGACGATGGCGAGGGCGTAGAGGTTCACACCGGCGATCAGCACGGCGGCGAACGCGAACAGGATCGAACTCAGCAGATGTGCCCACTTGTCGAAGCGGAGCAGCAGCATCTCGGGGACCGAGCGGACCTTGCTCCCGTAGTAGAAGGGCATCATCACCAGGCCGAGGAAGACCATGGCGGGGATGGCGCCGATCCAGTACCAGTGCACGGTGTAGGCGCCGTACTGGGCGCTGTTCGCGGCCATGCCCAGGATCTCGGTGGCGGCCAGGTTGGCCGAGATGAACGCGAGACCGGTGATCCAGGCGGGCAGGGAGCGCCCGGAGAGGAAGAAGTCGAGGCTGGTCCTCACCGATCTGCGGGCGGCGAAGCCGATGCCGAGGACGACGGCGAAGTAGATGGCGAGGATCGTGTAGTCGAGCCCGTTCGTGGGGAGTCGTAGCTCGGCGGCCAGGTCCATGACCTGGTATGTGGGGGTTTGCATAAGAACTCGCTTCGTCGCGTGAACTGATACAGAGCGGAACCTATGCCTCCGTGTTCAGTGTCCAAACAGTTTTGTTGATGCTCTTTGTTGGATTGTGATGTTGACGGATGTGAGGGGGCGATGTTCCAATGTGTTTGGTTCTGTTTGATGATTGATGTGGCTCGAATAGGGAGTCCGCAGTGAAGAAGACCTCGACCCGCCTGGCCGACGGTCGCGAGTTGATCTACTACGACCTGCGCGACGACAACGTGCGCGACGCGGTGGACCAGCGGCCGCTGGAGCGGACCGTCACGACCTCCGAGATCCGCCGTGACCCGCTGCTCGGCGACGCGATCGCCGTCGCCTCGCACCGCCAGGGCCGCACCTACCACCCGCCGGCCGACGAGTGCCCGCTGTGCCCCTCCCGGGACGGCAGACTGAGCGAGATCCCGGACTCGTCGTACGACGTGGTCGTCTTCGAGAACCGCTTCCCCTCCCTGGCCGGCGACTCGGGCCGCTGCGAGGTCGTCTGCTTCACCTCCGACCACAACGCGTCCTTCGCCGACCTCACCGAGGAGCAGGCGGCGCTGGTCCTGGAGGCATGGACGGACCGTACGTCCGAGCTGTCGCATCTCCCCTCCGTGGAGCAGGTGTTCTGCTTCGAGAACCGGGGCGCGGAGATCGGCGTGACGCTCGGACATCCGCACGGCCAGATCTACGCGTACCCGTTCACGACGCCCCGCACCGCCCTGATGCTGCGCCAGGTCGCCCAGCACAAGGAGGCGACGGGCGGGGAGAACCTCTTCGACCACGTCCTGCAGAGCGAACTCGCCGGTGAGCGGGTCGTCCTGGAGAGTGAACACTGGCTGGCGTTCGTGCCGTACGCGGCGCACTGGCCGTACGAGGCGCACCTGTACCCCAAGCGCCGCGTGCCCGACCTGCTCGGCCTGGACGAGGAGGCACGCACAGAGTTCCCCAAGGTCTATCTGGAACTCTTGAGGCGCTTCGACCGGATCTTCGGTGAGAACGAGCCGCCGACGCCGTACATCGCGGCCTGGCACCAGGCCCCGTTCGGTCAGCTCGCGGACTTCGAGGGCGTGGGCCGTGACGACTTCGCGCTCCACCTCGAGCTTTTCACCATCCGCCGAACCTCCGGCAAGCTGAAGTTCCTCGCGGGTTCCGAGTCCGGCATGAGTGTGTTCATCAACGACGTGCCGCCGGAGCGCGCGGCCGAGCGACTGCGAGAGGTAGCGAGTTGATGAGCGGTAAGTACCTGGTCACCGGTGGTGCGGGCTATGTGGGCAGCGTGGTCGCCCAGCATTTGCTGGAGGCGGGCCACGAGGTCACGGTCCTCGACAACCTGACGACCGGCTTCCGCGAGGGGGTCCCAGCGGGCGCCGCCTTCATCGAGGGCGACATCCGCGACGCCGCCAAATGGCTGGACTCCTCCTATGACGCGGTGCTGCACTTCGCCGCGTTCTCGCAGGTCGGCGAGTCGGTCGTGAAGCCCGAGAAGTACTGGGACAACAATGTCGCCGGCACGATGGCGCTGCTCGGCGCGATGCGCGAGGCCGGCGTCCGCAAGCTGGTCTTCTCCTCCACGGCCGCCACGTACGGCGAGCCGAAGGAGGTCCCGATCGTCGAGTCGGCGCCCACCTCGCCGACCAACCCCTACGGCGCCACGAAGCTGGCCGTCGACCACATGATCACCGGCGAGGCGGCGGCGCACGGCCTGGGCGCGGTCTCGCTGCGCTACTTCAACGTGGCGGGCGCCTACGGCAGGCAGGGCGAGCGCCACGACCCCGAGTCGCACCTGATCCCGCTGGTGCTGCAGGTCGCGCAGGGCAGGCGGGACGCGATCTCCGTCTTCGGCGACGACTACCCGACCCCGGACGGCACCTGCGTCCGCGACTACATCCATGTCGCGGACCTCGCCGACGCCCACCTGCTCGCACTGAAGGCCGCCACCCCCGGCGAGCACCTCATCTGCAACCTGGGCAACGGCGAGGGCTTCTCGGTCCGTCAGGTCATCGAGACCGTCCGGCAGGTCACCGGCCACCCGATCCCGGAGGTCGTGGCCCCGCGCCGCGGCGGTGACCCGGCGGTCCTGGTGGCCTCGGCCGCCGCGGCCCGCGAGAAACTGGGCTGGAACCCGTCCCGCGCGGACCTCGCGGGGATCGTGGCGGACGCGTGGGAGTTCGCGCAGTACATCGCTAGGGAGCAGTAGTGGGCGCAGTGCAGGTGCGGGACGGTTTCGTGGAGCTCTACGGATCCGCGCCCGAAGGTGTCTGGTCGGCGCCGGGCCGCGTCAACCTCATCGGTGAGCACACCGACTACAACGACGGCTTCGTGATGCCCTTCGCGCTGCCGCACACGGCGGTGGCGGCGGTCTCCCGTCGCACGGACGGCGTCCTTCGCCTGCACTCGGCGGACGTCGAGGGCGGGGTCGTGGAACTCCGGCTGGACGAGCTGGCCCCGGAGTCGGACCGCAACTGGACCGCCTACCCGGCGGGTGTCGTCTGGGCCCTGCGCGAGGCCGGCCACGCGGTGACCGGCGCGGACATCCACCTGTCGTCCACGGTCCCGTCCGGCGCGGGCCTGTCCTCCTCGGCGGCGCTGGAAGTGGTCGTGGCCCTGGCCCTGAACGACCTCTTCGAACTGGGCCTGCAGCGCTGGCAGTTGGCCCGACTGTGCCAGCGCGCCGAGAACGTCTACGTCGGCGCGCCCACCGGCATCATGGACCAGACGGCCTCCGCCTGCTGCGAGGAGGGCCACGCGCTCTTCCTCGACACCCGGGACCTCTCCCAGAAGCAGATCCCCTTCGACCTGGCGGCGGAGGGCATGCGGCTGCTGGTGGTGGACACCCGCGTCAAGCACGCCCACAGCGACGGTGAGTACGGCAAGCGGCGCGCGGGCTGCGAGCGGGGCGCGGCCCTGCTGGGCGTCGACGCGCTGCGGGACGTCCCGTACGCGGAACTCGACACCGCGCTGGAACGGTTGGGCGACGACGAGGAGGCGGTCCGCCTGGTCCGCCACATCGTCACGGAGGACGAGCGGGTGGAGAAGGTCGTCGCCCTGCTGGAGGCGGGCGAGACCCGGGCGATCGGCCCGGTCCTGATCGCCGGCCACGCCTCCCTGCGCGACGACTTCCGCATCTCCTGCCCGGAGCTTGACCTGGTCGTCGAGACGGCCCTCGCCTCCGGCGCGCTCGGCGCCCGCATGACCGGCGGCGGCTTCGGCGGCTCGGCCATCGTCCTGGCGGAGGCGGCCGACGTGGACACCATCACCAAGGCGGTCGAGGAGGCGTTCGCCTCCGGCGGTTACACCGCTCCCAGGGTGTTCGAGGCGGTACCTGCGGCAGGAGCACTCCGGCTCAGCTGAGCCGCTTCGTCAGCGTGTATTCCGTGATCCCCGGCGGATAGTCGGGGATCACGCACACCACCTCGTACCCCTGCTTCCGGTAGAACTCCGGCGCCTGGAAGTCCCAGGTCTCCAGCCGGGCCGAGGCGCAGCCCCGCTCGTCGCGCGCGATCCGTTCCGCCTCCGCCAGCAGCCGTGAGCCGAGGCCCGCGCCCCGCCACCGCTCGTCCACCCACAGGAGGGCGACGTGCAGCCAGGTCGTCCAGGTGTGGCCCACCAGGCCCGCGGCCAGCTCGTCCCGCTCGTCCAACACCCAGACGTGGAGCGGACGTTCACGTTCGGCCGGGGTGCCGCGCAGGGCGCGCAGCACGGGGGAGGCCTTGGTGTTGGTGTCGCGCAGCCGGGAACGGAGAAGATCGCGCCGGGTCCTGTCGACTTCTGCCTCAAGACGAAACATGCGGCTCACCATAAACGCGCCGGCCAGCCAGTTCTGCAAATTACCTTCCGCTCCTGGCCCCCGGCCGTACCCTGATGAACAGCACCGGTGGGGGCCGGTGCCGATCAGGGGGCGAGACAGTCGGGTACGACACCCGAAGTGGGGGTAGCAGTTTCCGCACGGCGGCGGCCGTGCGGTGTGCCGTTCCGGTCCCAGGTGGTCACAGCGGACGACCTGGGATGCTTCGGGTGCCGTACCTGCGCCCGTGCCGTCTCCCGACAATGGGGTATCCCCTGCTCTTCGAGAGCTTGGGGAAGGGGGTTTCGTGGTTCGCATCCGAGTCCTGGTCGTCGACGACCATCGCATCTTCGCCGAGTCGCTCGCCGCCGCCCTTGCGGCCGAGCCCGACGTCGACGTCTCCGCCGCCGGCAGCGGCCCCGCCGCGCTGCGCAGCCTGGAGCGCGCGGCAGCCGAGGGCCGCCGCTTCGACGTGCTGCTCGTCGACTCCGACCTGGGCGGCAACGTGCCGGGCGTACGGCCCGCCGTACCCGTCCAGGAGGGCAATGAGGAGGGGCTGGTCGACGGGATCTCGCTGGTCGCCGGTGTGCGGTCCGGGCAGCCGGGCGTCAGGATCGTCGTCCTCGCCGAGAAGGACGATCCACGGCGTGCCGCGCTCGCCCTGCAGGCCGGGGCCTCCGGCTGGGTCGCCAAGGACTGCTCGCTGTCCCGGCTGCTCAATGTCATCCGGGGTGTCCTGCGCGACGAGACGCATCTGCCGCCCGCCCTGCTCACGGGCGTCCTCAGGGAGCTGACGGCCGCGCGCAAGCACCGCACCGAGAGCGAGCGGCTGGTGGAGTCCCTCACGCCGAGGGAGCGGGAAGTGCTGCGGTGCATGGTCGCCGGGCTGGGCCGCAAGGCCGTCGCCGAGCGCCTGTTCCTCTCCCCGCACACCGTCCGCACCCATATGCAGAACGTCCTCGGCAAACTGGGCGTCCACTCCACCCTGGCCGCGGTCGCGCTGGCACGGCGGGCGGGGGTCGGACCCGTCGACCTGGGGCCGGCCGGCCGGGTGGAGGAGAGCAGCAGCGCCTGATCAGCACCGTGAACGGGAGCGCCCCTGAAGGGGCGCGGGGCCGCATCTGACATGCGGCTCCGCCGCGCGGGCGCGACAAGCCACAACGAATCCGCAGCCGAACGACATCCCATGGCGGCACTACCCAAACGGCTCTCCCAGCGGAGCGCCTAGCCAGGGATGTTGTCGAACGGTGCCGTCAGCTGCCGCAGCAGCCCCGCCAGTTCACCGCGCTGGGCGCGCGACAGCTCGGCGAGGATCGCGCGCTCCTGGTCGAGCAGTCCCGCGAGGGCCTGGTCCGCGCGGTCCCGGCCCTCGTGCGTCAGCCGCACCAGCACACCGCGGCGGTCGCTCGGGTCGGGCAGCCGCTCCACCAGGCCCTTCTTCGCCAGGCGGTCGATGCGGTTCGTCATCGTGCCCGAGGTGACCAGGGTCTGCGTCAGCAGCTGCCCCGGCGAGAGCTGATACGGCGTGCCCGCGCGCCTGAGCGCCGTCAGCACGTCGAACTCCCAGGGCTCCAGGCTGTGCTCGGCGAAGGCCAGCCGGCGCGCCCGGTCCAGATGCCGGGCCAGTCTGCTCACCCGGCTGAGCACCTCGAGCGGTTCCACGTCGAGGTCCGGACGCTCCCGGCGCCACGCTGCGACCAGTCGATCGACCTCGTCCTCCATGACGATCAGTGTAGTGGTTGTGTCGATGTGAAGTCTCTTGACATCGAGTCTCTTGACATCGAGAGAAGTCGGCGGGGAAGGTAGGAGACATGAGCACCCCCACCTGGGACCCCACCCAGTACCTCCGCCACGCCGGCCACCGCGCCCGCCCCTTCGCCGACCTCCTCGCCCGTGTCCCGGCCCTGCCCACCGACCCGCCGCGCATCGCCGACCTCGGCTGCGGCCCCGGCAACGTCACCGTGTTCCTGGCCGACCGCTGGCCCGCCGCCCACATCACCGGTTACGACAACTCACCCGAGATGCTCGACAAGGCGCACGTCGACCACGCCGGCCCCACTCCCGGCGGCGGCCACCTCGACTTCGCCCCCGCCGACGTCCGCACCTGGGCGCCGGCACAGCCGTACGACCTGATCGTCAGCAATGCCACCCTCCAGTGGGTCCCCGGCCACCCGCAGCGCTTCGAGGAGTGGATCGCGGGCCTGAAGCCCGGCGGCACCTTCGCCTTCCAGGTCCCCGGCAACTTCGGCGCCCCCAGCCACCGGCTGATGCGCGAACTCGCCGGCTCCGCCCGCTGGAAGGAGCGCCTCGCCGACACCCTCCGCCACGAGGACGCCGTCCTCGCGCCCGAGACCTACCTGGAGCAGCTGACCGCCCTCGGCTGCACGACGGACGTCTGGGAGACGACGTACGTCCATCTCCTCAGCGGCGAGGACGCGGTCCTCGACTGGGTGAAGGGCACCGGCCTGCGCCCCGTCCTCACCGCCCTCGCCGACGACCCGGCGGCCCGGGATGCCTTCCTGGACGAGTACCGGACGGCCCTGCGGGAGGCATATCCGGCCGGTGAGCACGGCACGGCCTTCCCCTTCCGCCGGATCTTCGCCGTGGCCCGCAAGCAGGCGTGAACGTGATCACCGCCGTCGACCACGTCCAGCTCGCCGCGCCGCCCGGCTCCGAGGACCGGCTGCGCGCGTACTACGTCGACGTCCTCGGGATGACCGAGCTGCCCAAGCCGCCTGTGCTCGCGGCGCGGGGAGGATGCTGGTTCCGGGCGGGCGCCGTGCAGCTGCACCTGGGGATCGAGGCCGCCTTCCGGCCCGCGCACAAGGCCCACCCGGGGCTGCGGGTCACCGGCATCGAGCAGTACGCCGCCCGGCTGCGGGCGCACGGGGCGCACGTGGAGTGGGACGACAACCTGCCCGGCCACCGCCGCTTCTACTCCGAGGACCCCGTCGGCAACCGGCTGGAGTTCCTGGAGCCGGAAACAGCTGTTTGAGGGCCCCCGCGGAGGTCACCCGCTGAGGTGACACCGACGCCGATCCCTGCAGGGGGTGACAGACATGGCGAAGGAAGAAAAGAGCAGGGCCAAGAAGGAGCAGATGAAGGGCAAGGCCAAGGAGGCAGTGGGCCGCGCCGTCGGCAACGAACGGATGACGGCCGAAGGCAAGGCCGACCAGGTCAAGGGCGACGCACGCCAGGCGAAGGAGAAGGGCAAGGACACCTTCAAGCACTGAGCGGGGCACACCCAGGGCGCCGGGAGTCAGCTCTTCCGGCGCCCGATCAGGTGCGGCTTCGCCTCCAGCCCGTCCAGGCCGTGCCACGCCAGGTTCACCAGATGCGCTGCGACCTCCGCCTTCTTCGGACGGCGCACGTCCAGCCACCACTGACCGGTCAGGGCGACCATGCCGACCAGCGCCTGCGCGTACAGCGGGGCCAGCTTCGGGTCGAAGCCGCGCGACTTGAACTCCCGGCCCAGGATGTCCTCCACCTGGGTGGCGATGTCCGAGATCAACGAGGCGAAGGAACCCGTGGACTGCGGGATGGGCGAGTCACGGACCAGGATGCGGAAACCGTCCGTGTACTCCTCGATGTAGTCCAGGAGCGCGAAGGCCGCCTGCTCGCACAGCTCGCGGGGATGCCCGGCCGTCAGGGAACTGGTCACCATGTCCAGCAGGCGGCGCATCTCACGGTCCACCACCACCGCGTACAGCCCCTCCTTGCCGCCGAAGTGCTCGTACACCACCGGCTTGGACACCCCGGCCTTCGCCGCGATCTCCTCCACCGACGTGCCCTCGAAGCCCTTGGCGGCAAACAGGGTGCGACCGATCTCGAGCAGCTGCTGACGGCGCTCGGCCCCCGTCATCCGGGTGCGCCGCGCTCGCCGCGGCTTCTCATTCGTCGGGGTACTGCTGGAGTCGGTCGCCACGGCGTCAATCATGCCGCCTTCGCCGACTCCTTCCGGGGCTCGGAGCCGTCCTCGCCCGTGTTACGGCGTGAATCGATACGTGAGCGTGACGGCCAGCGCACGTCGTACGCCCAGCCGAACGCCTCGAACCAGCGGATGATCCGCGCCGAGGAGTCCAGCTGGCCGCGCATCACACCGTGCCGCGCGGAAGTCGGATCGGCGTGATGCAGGTTGTGCCAGGACTCGCCGCAGGACAGCACCGCGAGCCACCACACGTTGCCCGAACGGTCACGCGACTTGAACGGCCGCTTGCCGACCGCATGGCAGATCGAGTTGATCGACCAGGTCACATGGTGCAGCAGAGCCACCCGAACGAGTGAGCCCCAGAAGAACCCGGTGAACGCACCCCACCAGGACATCGTCGCCAGACCACCGATCAGCGGCGGCAGAGCCAGCGACAGCGCGGTCCAGAACACGAACTGGCGGGAGATCGCACGGATCGCCGGGTCCTTGATCAGATCCGGCGCGTACTTGTCCTGCGGCGTCTGCTCCTCGTCGAACATCCAGGCGATGTGCGCCCACCACAGGCCCTTCATCAGCGCCGGGACCGTCTCCCCGAACCGCCACGGGGAATGCGGATCGCCCTCCGCGTCCGAGAACTTGTGGTGCTTGCGATGGTCCGCCACCCAGCGGACCAGGGGCCCCTCCACCGCCATCGACCCCATGATCGCGAGCGCGATCCGCAGAGGACGCTTGGCCTTGAAGGAGCCGTGCGTGAAGTACCGGTGGAAACCGATCGTGATGCCGTGGCAGCCCAGGTAGTAGAAGAAGACCAGCATGCCGAGGTCCAGCCAGCTCACCCCCCATCCCCACGCCAGCGGCACCGCGGCGACCAGCGCGAGGAACGGGACGGTGATGAAGAGCAGCAGCGTGATCTGCTCGATCGAGCGCTTCTGCTCCCCGCCCAGCGTGGCGGAGACGGACGTGTCGCCGGTCGCCTTCGGGGCGTCTTCGATCACATCGGAGCTTGTGGTCATGGGCGTCCCCTGTGGGGTCGAGGGTTGAGGGTGTGATGCCGGGGTAGGCCATCGGAACCGTGCCCGGGTTCCCTTACGACGGTCCCTACGGTTCCGTAACCTACGGCGTCGTAAGTATGGCAGCGAGTCGCCCGGCGGCAAGAGCCCGAAATCATGCGCGTCCGCATGGACACCTATCCTGGAGTCGGTCGGACAGCGCGGTCCGCTCTGATTCCTTTCCCGGATGTCAGGGCCGTATGCGGCGCCCGCCGCGCGGCCCAGGCGCCGGGTTCCCCTCCCGGACGAGCTTCAACACTGCAAGGAGCCGCACCTGTGAGCAGTGCCGACGACCAGACCACCCCGACGAGCAGCGAACTGCGCGCCGACATCCGGCGGCTGGGAGACCTCCTCGGCGAGACCCTCGTGAGGCAGGAGGGCCCCGAGCTGCTGGAACTCGTCGAAAAGGTCCGCCACCTCACCCGCGAGGACGGAGAGGCCGCCGCCGAACTGCTGCGCGGCACCGAACTTACGACCGCCGCCAAGCTGGTCCGCGCCTTCTCCACCTACTTCCACCTCGCCAACGTCACCGAACAGGTCCACCGCGGCCGCGAACTGCGCGCCAAGCGCGCCGCCGAGGGCGGCCTGCTGGCCCGTACCGCCGACCGGCTGAAGGACGCCGACCCCGAGCACCTGCGCCAGACGGTCCGCCACCTCAACGTGCGCCCCGTGTTCACGGCGCACCCCACCGAGGCCGCGCGCCGGTCGGTCCTCAACAAGCTCCGGCGCATCGCCGCACTCCTGGAGACCCCGGTCATCGAGGCCGACCGCCGCCGCCACGACACCCGTCTGGCCGAGAACATCGACCTCGTATGGCAGACCGACGAACTCCGCGTCGTCCGCCCCGAGCCCGCCGACGAGGCCCGCAACGCCATCTACTACCTCGACGAGCTCCACGCCGGCGCCGTCGGCGACGTCCTGGAGGACCTGACCGCCGAACTGGAACGCGTCGGCGTCAAGCTCCCCGACGACACCCGCCCCCTCACCTTCGGCACCTGGATCGGCGGCGACCGCGACGGCAACCCCAACGTCACCCCCCAGGTCACCTGGGACGTCCTGATCCTCCAGCACGAACACGGCATCAACGACGCCCTGGAACTCATCGACGAACTCCGCGGCTTCCTGTCGAACTCCATCCGCTACACCGGCGCCACCCAGGAACTCCTCGACTCCCTCCAGGCCGACCTGGAACGCCTCCCCGAGATCAGCCCCCGCTACAAGCGCCTCAACGCCGAGGAGCCCTACCGCCTCAAGGCCACCTGCATCCGGCAGAAGCTGGAGAACACCAAGCAGCGCCTCGCCAAGGGCACCCCGCACGAGACGGGCCGCGACTACCTCGGCACCAGCGAGCTCCTGACGGACCTCACCCTCATCCAGACCTCCCTGCGCGAACACCGCGGCGGCCTCTTCGCCGACGGCCGCATGAACCGCACCATCCGCACCCTCGCCGCCTTCGGCCTCCAGCTCGCCACCATGGACGTACGCGAACACGCGGACGCCCATCACCACGCCCTCGGCCAGCTCTTCGACCGCCTCGGCGAGGAGTCCTGGCGCTACGCCGACATGCCCCGCGACTACCGGGCCAAGCTCCTCGCCAAGGAACTCAGGTCCAGAAGGCCCCTCGCCCCCACCCCGGCCCCCGTCGACGCGCCCGGCGAGAAGACCCTCGGCGTCTTCCAGACCGTCAAGCGGGCCCTGGAGGTCTTCGGCCCCGAGGTCGTCGAGTCGTACATCATCTCCATGTGCCAGGGCGCCGACGACGTCTTCGCCGCCGCCGTCCTCGCCCGCGAGGCCGGCCTCATCGACCTGCACGCCGGCTGGGCCAAGATCGGCATCGTGCCCCTCCTGGAGACCACCGACGAGCTCAAGGCCGCCGACACCATCCTCGAGGACATGCTCTCCGACCCGTCCTACCGGCGCCTCGTCGCGCTGAGGGGCGACGTCCAGGAGGTCATGCTCGGCTACTCCGACTCCTCCAAGTTCGGCGGCATCACCACCAGCCAGTGGGAGATCCACCGCGCCCAGCGCCGACTGCGCGACGTCGCCCACCGTTACGGCGTACGGCTGCGCCTCTTCCACGGCCGCGGCGGCACCGTCGGCCGCGGCGGCGGCCCCTCCCACGACGCGATCCTCGCCCAGCCCTGGGGCACCCTCGAAGGCGAGATCAAGGTCACCGAACAGGGCGAGGTCATCTCCGACAAGTACCTCGTGCCCTCCCTGGCCAGGGAGAACCTCGAACTCACCGTCGCGGCCACCCTCCAGGCCTCCGCCCTGCACACCGCGCCCCGCCAGTCCGTCGAGGCCCTCGCCCGCTGGGACGCCGCCATGGACGTCGTCTCCGACGCCGCCCACGCCGCCTACCGCGCACTCGTCGAGGACCCCGACCTGCCGACGTACTTCCTCGCCTCCACGCCGGTCGACCAGCTCGCCGACCTGCACCTCGGCTCACGGCCCTCCCGCCGCCCCGGCTCCGGCGTCTCGCTCGACGGCCTCCGCGCCATCCCGTGGGTCTTCGGCTGGACCCAGTCCCGGCAGATCGTCCCCGGCTGGTTCGGCGTCGGCTCCGGCCTGAAGGCACTGCGCGAGGCGGGCCTCGACACCGTGCTCGACGAGATGCACGAACAGTGGCACTTCTTCCGCAACTTCATCTCCAACGTCGAGATGACCCTCGCCAAGACCGACCTGCGGATCGCCGCCCACTACGTCGACACCCTCGTCCCCGACGAACTCAAGCACGTCTTCGACACCATCAAGGCCGAGCACGAACTCACCGTGCGCGAGGTGCTCAAGGTGACCGGAGAGAAGGAACTCCTCGACGCCGCCCCCGTGCTGAAGCAGACCTTCAGCATCCGCGACGCCTACCTGGACCCGATCTCCTACCTCCAGGTCGCCCTCCTCAAGCGCCAGCGCGACGCCGTGGCCGCCGGCGAACAGCCCGACCCGCTGCTCTCCCGCGCCCTCCTGCTCACCGTCAACGGAGTGGCAGCCGGCCTGCGCAACACCGGCTGAGACCCCCCGCACATGAGGGTGCCCCCCGGCTTCCAAGAAGCCGGGGGGCACCCTCATGCCGTACATCAGGCCCTGCGCCGACGCACCACCAGATAACCGCCGCCGGCCACCAGCGCGGCAGCGACACCCGAGAGCAGACCCACCGGAGCACCGTTACCCGTCTCGGCCAGGTCACCACCGGAACCACCCTGCGGCGAGGCCGAAGCGGACGCGGACCCGGACGAAGGCTCGGACGAGGACGAAGACCCGGGCGACGGAGACGACGACGAAGACGCGGACGGAGACGCAGACGCCGAGGACGATGCCGACGGAGAAGGCGTCGAACCGCCGCCGCCCTCCGAGTCCTCGCAGTCCGTCCAGAACACCTTGTGCTTGGCGGCGCCCTTCTCACCGTCGAAGTTCCAGAACAGCTTGTAGTGCCCGTCGGGCAGCGACATGTCCGCCGTACGGCCATGACCCTCGGCGTCCAGCGTGATGGCACCGGTCTTCACCGTCTCGCCCTTCACACCGGCCGTCGGAGCCCAGGCCTCGATGTGCCAGTCGACCTGCTGGACCGCGTCGAAACCGAACGCGTCCAGATAGAACGTGCAGACGTGCGGCTCGTTCCGCTTCAACTCCTCGCCGGTGGTGGCGTCATGGATCTTCACAGTCCCGTTGTCACCGGGAACAGTGGCGTGAGCGGCAACAGGCGCCGAGAACAGCGCCGCCGCGGCGACGGCGGTCAGAGCGCCGGCGCGGGTGAGGGTACGCATGGGGCAAGTCCATCTTCGAGTTACGGACGGGAAGATGTGGAGGGGGCGGCTCAGCATCCAGCCAAACCTGACCCAAGGTCAATCACGAACGCACAACACTCAGACTCTCCACAAGACGGAGAACGGCGAACACGTCAGATAGTCACGAAAGCCGCCGTCAGCAACACGACCCCCGACCCCGCCATGACCCACCCGGCCCGCGTCCGCCCCAACCCCCCGGCCACCACCACCGAAGCCAGCAGCAACGCCCCACCGAACGGCACCCACGCGTACAGAACCCCCGCCGGCCCCGACCGCACGACCTCGTCGCTGTCCGGCTTCACCACCACCGTGTACGTCTGCCCCTTGCGCACCGCGACCGTCTTCTCGATGACCACCCGGTCACGACCCGAAGAACCCTGCGAAATCGGCGTATAACGACCCCAGCATGAATCGTCCCCGCACCGCGACACCTCGATCGTGCCGCGCTCCCGGCCCTTCGTGAGCATCACATACGGAGCCGTCCGCCAAGACGCCCACACCCCGGCGATCAGAATCAGCACCGCGACCGCACCCATCGCAGCAAACCGCCCGAACCGCAAAGCGGCAACCGAGGCCTGGCGCGAAACCTGACGAGCGGTGGTGGCAGAGGCAGGCATGGCCGGGATCATTGGCCATGCCCCCACACCAGGTCAACTCCGGTGGGGGACAAGTCAGGAGTTGTACGTGCTTTGCGCCCGCTCCAACCCCTCGATCACCAGACACTCCACCGCATCCGCCGCCCGGTCCACGAAGTAGTCCAGCTCCTTGCGCTCGGCGGACGAGAAATCCTTCAGCACAAAATCGGCAACCTGCATACGGCCAGGAGGCCGCCCGATCCCGAACCGCACCCGGTGATACTCCGCCCCGAACGCCTTCGTCATCGACTTCAACCCGTTGTGCCCGTTGTCCCCACCGCCCAGCTTCAGACGAAGAGTCCCGTAATCGATGTCCAGCTCGTCATGCACCGCCACGACGTTCGCCACCGGCACCTTGTAGAAATCCCGCAACGCGTTCACCGGGCCGCCCGAGAGATTCATGTACGACATCGGCTTCGCCAGAATCACCCGCCGATTCGCCGGACCGACAGGCCCGATCCGCCCCTCCACGACCTGCGCCTGAGCCTTCCCCGCACGCTTGAACCTCCCCCCGATCCGCTCGGCCAGCAGATCCGCCACCATGAAACCGACGTTGTGCCGGTTCATCGCATACTCGGGCCCGGGATTCCCGAGGCCGACAATCAGCCAGGGGGCATTGGCAGGGGTGGTCACGTCCATGTCTCCTTATGCGGCAGCCGCTGCCCCCCGAGGGAAGCAGCGGCTGAACGAAACGACGACGGCGAGGATCAGGCCTCGGCGACCTCTTCGCCCTCGGCACCCTCGCCCTCGGCGGCCTCCTCGGCCTGCGAGGCCAGCACCTGAAGGACGACAGCGTCCTCCTCGACGGCCAGCGTGGTGCCCTTCGGCAGCGGGATGTCCTTGGCGAGGATGGAGGCACCGGCCTCCAGGCCCTCGACGGAGACGGTGACGGCCTCGGGGATGTGCGTGGCCTCGGTCTCGACCGGCAGCGCGTTCAGGACGTGCTCCAGCAGGTTGCCACCCGGGGCCAGCTCGCCCTCGGTGTGCACCGGGATCTCGACCGTGACCTTCTCACCGCGCTTGACCAGCAGCAGGTCCACGTGCTCCAGGAAACCCTTGATCGGGTCACGCTGAACCGACTTCGGGATCGCCAGCTCGTTGGTCTTGCCGTCGATGTCCAGAGAGATCAGGACGTTCGGCGTACGCAGCGCGAGCAGCAGGTCGTGACCCGGAAGGGTCAGGTGCAGCGGGTCGGAACCGTGACCGTACAGAACACCGGGAACCTTGCTGTCACGACGGATACGACGGGCAGCACCCTTACCGAACTCGGTACGGGTCTCGGCGGTGAGCTTCACCTCGGACATGATCACTCCTCGTGGAAAACAGGAACGGACGTGGTCACCCGGCCACGAACGGCCTGCTACGAAGAGCGCGTCGATAACGGACCGCCATACCCCGCCAAAAACGGGTACGGCCTCCCTCGCCGAGCAACTGCAGCAGTCTACTCGGCCAAGGAGGCCACACCCAAAACGATCTACGGCAGAGGCGGAACCCGCCGGGACCCGCCGACGCAGAACCCTTACTGCTCGTCGAACAGGCTCGTCACCGAACCATCCTCGAACACCTCACGCACCGCACTCGCAATCGTCGGCGCAATCGACAACACCGTGATCTTGTCCAGATCCCGGCCCAGCTCAGCCGGCGTCGGCAGCGTGTTCGTGAACACGAACTCACTCACCCGCGAGTTCTTCAGACGGTCCGCCGCAGGCCCGGACAGCACACCGTGAGTCGCGGTCACGATGACATCCTCCGCACCGTGCGCGAACAGCGCGTCCGCGGCCGCACAGATGGTGCCACCCGTGTCGATCATGTCGTCGACCAGGACACACACCCGACCCTTCACCTCACCCACGACCTCGTGGACGGTGACCTGGTTCGCGACGTCCTTGTCCCGGCGCTTGTGCACGATGGCGAGCGGAGCGCCCAGTCGGTCGCACCAGCGGTCAGCCACGCGCACACGCCCGGCGTCAGGCGAGACCACGGTGAGCTTGGCCCGGTCGACCTTCTCACCCACATAGTCCGCAAGCAGCGGAAGCGCGAACAGGTGGTCCACAGGCCCGTCGAAGAAGCCCTGAATCTGGTCCGTGTGCAGATCCACGGTCAGAATGCGGTCCGCACCCGCCGTCTTCATCAGATCAGCCACCAGCCGCGCCGAGATCGGCTCACGACCACGGTGCTTCTTGTCCTGCCGCGCATAACCGTAGAACGGCACGATGACCGTGATGGACCGCGCCGAAGCCCGCTTCAGCGCATCAATCATGATCAACTGCTCCATGATCCACTGGTTGATCGGAGCCGTGTGGCTCTGGATCACAAAGCAGTCCGCGCCACGCGCCGACTCCTGATAGCGGACGTAGATCTCACCGTTCGCGAAGTCGAATGCCTTCGTCGGGACGACGCCGACCCCCAGCTGCTGGGCGACCTCCTCGGCAAGCTCGGGGTGGGCGCGGCCGGAGAAGAACATCATCTTCTTCTCGCCGGTCGTCTTGATCCCGGTCACAGCTGTCTCCTCAGAGGTGTCTCAACTGGGTGTGCACTTATCACGGTACGCCGACTCCGGCGCACCCGTTTCCGGTCAGCCTTCGCTCTCGACCTGCCGAGACGCCGCCTCAGCCGCCTGCGCCGCCGCGCTCCCCGGACGCTTACGAACCACCCAACCCTCGATATTCCGCTGCTGACCACGGGCCACAGCCAACGAACCGGGCGGCACATCCTTCGTGATCACAGACCCCGCAGCGGTGTACGAGCCGTCCCCGACAGTGACAGGAGCCACAAACATATTGTCCGCACCCGTCCTGCAATGCGACCCGACCGTCGAGTGGTGCTTCTCCTGACCGTCGTAGTTCACGAACACGCTGGCGGCACCGATGTTGGTGTAGTCACCGATCGTCGCGTCACCGACATAGGAGAGGTGAGGGATCTTGGTCCCCTCGCCGATGGTGGCGTTCTTCGTCTCGACGTACGTACCGATCTTGCCCTTCGCACCCAGCCGGGTCCCCGGACGGAGATAGGCGAACGGGCCCACCTTCGCCTGCGGCCCGATGTGAGCACTGTCGGCCACCGTGTTGTCGACACGCGCCCCGGCGTCCACCCGGGTGTCGGTGAGACGAGTGTTGGGCCCGACCTCCGCACCCTCACCGAGATGCGTGGAGCCGTGCAGCTGCGTACCCGGGTGGACGACGGCGTCCTGCTCGAACGTGACGGTGACGTCGACCCAGGTGGTCGCGGGGTCGATCACGGTGACGCCGGCGAGCATGGCGCTGGTCAGCAGCCGGTCGTTGAGGATGCGACGCGCCTCGCTCAGCTGCACACGGTTGTTGATCCCGGCGATCTCATGGTGATCACCCGCGACGGACGCCCCGACACGGTGACCCGCCTCGCGGAGGATCCCGAGGACGTCGGTCAGGTACTCCTCGCCCTGGCTGTTGTCCGTACGCACCTTCTTCAGAGCGTCCGCCAGCAGCAGACCGTCGAACGCGAACACACCGGAGTTGATCTCACGGATCGCGCGCTGCGTCTCGGTGGCGTCCTTGTGCTCGACGATCTCGGTGACGGCACCTGTCGCCTCGTCGCGGATGATCCGGCCGTAGCCGGTGGCGTCCGGGACCTCGGCGGTCAGCACGGTCACGGCGTTCGAGTCGGCGGAGTGGGTCGCGGTGAGCTGCCGGAGCGTTTCACCGGTGAGCAGGGGGGTGTCGCCGCACACGACGACGACCGTGCCGTCGACACTGCCGCCGAGCTCCTCCAGGGCGATGCGTACGGCGTGCCCCGTGCCGTTCTGCTCGGCCTGCACCGTGGTGCGTACGGCGGGGTCGGTCTCGGCGAGGTGCGCGGTGACCTTCTCGCGGGCGTGCCCGACCACGACGACGAGGTTCTCCGGGTCCAACTCACGGGCGGCGGCGAGCACATGCCCCACGAGGCTGCGGCCACAGATCTCGTGCAGGACCTTGGGTGTGGCCGACTTCATACGGGTGCCCTCACCCGCTGCGAGAACGACGACGGCTGCCGGGCGAATGGCGCTCACGGGGTTGCCCTTCGGCTGTGGAGTGAGTGGGGACATCCGCAGGATACCGGGGCGTTTCTTGGGGGACATGGGAGCGGGCCCTGACGGTGTTGTCACCAGTCAGGACCCGAACTTGGTTAAGCTCCCCCGCCAGGACTCGAACCCGGACAGATGGCACCAAAAGCCACAGTGCTGCCAATTACACCACGGGGGAACATTCTCGACCAAACCGGACATTTAGTCAGGTCGTCGAGTGGCGGCTCCTACTATGCCGTACCAGGCGCCCTCCATGCGACGATACAAGTCAGCACTCTGGAGCACGTAGATGATCAGGCAACCGCGGTATGCCTCCGAGGTGTTCTTTCGGTTCGTCTTCGGGTTGTGCTTCTTGAGGGTGGCCGTCTGGAACGTGGAAGGCTCCACGCCCACCAGTGCGGCCCAGAACTCCTCGGCCTCTGTCGTGTTGGCCGACTCGTGGATGCTGACTCTGAAGCGCAGGCGCTCGCGCTCCACGCCGAGGACGTCGAGCCAGCGCATGAAGAAGGTGATCACGTTCGGGTCGCTGTTGATGAAGTGCAGCCGCTCGCGGCGACTGTATGACTTGTCCTTGGCGCCCTCCGCCCAGTAGAGGGTCACGCCCGCCAGGAACACCTCCCGGTCGGACATGTCACCGACGGCTTGTTTAGCGGCCGCCTTCGCGTGTTGGCGCTCCTCGTCGCGTCGTTGCAACGTTGCTTCCCAGCCGCGCCTGGCGATGGCTGAAGCCTCCTCGGGGGTCCGCTTGCGCTCCGGCCTCGGCAGATCCCGTACCCACAGTGAGATCGAACTCTTCGAGCACCCCAACTCAACCTGGATCTGGTCGTACGTCCAGCCCTGGAGCCGGAGCTCCCGTGCCCTGTCCCGCAGGTCGTCCTTGGCGTTCGGGCGCTTCGTCCATTCCGGAGGGGGCTCGCCCTCCAGGAGGCGGTTGAGGATGTCGTTGTTGTCGACGTGCAGGCGGTCGCGGATCTGGCGGCGGCTGAGCCCTGCGCGCCGCAGCGCGACCGCCCGCTCCCGCAGTCCCTCGAAGTCGGCGTATTTGCCATGTGAATGTGCCATGGGCATACCGTCCGGGCGGAATCCGGGGTTCCGGGGGCGAACAATGTGCGATTCAGCAGTTCGAGGGATATCGGTCTGTTTCGCTTACGTTCGGTTACGGAGTGTGGTGTAGACCCATCACGAAAACTCGCCGGAAAACGGGGCGCGGACGCCCGTAGGCTGGAGGCATGACCACGACGGGGGAAGTGCACGCGGCGGCCCGGGGAGGGCCGTGGTGGTGGGCCAGGTGGCGTAGTGCGGCCTTGGATGTCGGCCTGGCGGTGGCGTCCGCGGTGGAGTGTGCGTTCGAGGGTGTTCGGTTTGCTCGGGACGCGGGGATTCCGGTGGCCGCGGGGGTTGTTTTCGGGGTGTTGGCGGGCTCGGCGCTGCTGGTGAGGCGGCAGTGGCCGATTGCTGTGGTGCTGGTGTCGATCGCCATTACCCCGGCCCAGATGGGCTATCTGATGGGGATCGTCGGGCTCTACACGCTCGCCGCTTCCGAGTTGCCGCGGCGGATCATCGGGTCGTTGGCGGGGATGTCGCTCGTCGGCATGTTGATCGTGATGTTCGTGCGGGTGCGGCAGGACATGGCGCGGGGGACGTGGGATCTGGGGGACTGGTTCGTTCCGTTCGCTGCGATCACGACGGCGATCGGGATGACCGCGCCGCCTCTGCTGCTCGGGCTTTACGTGGGGGCTCGGCGGCGGCTGATGGAGAGCTTGCGGGAGCGGGCGGACAGTCTTGAGCGTGAGTTGCAGCTGCTGGCCGAGCGGGCTGAGGAGCGGGCCGAGTGGGCGCGGAACGAGGAGCGGACTCGGATTGCGCGGGAGATGCATGATGTGGTCGCCCACCGGGTGAGTCTGATGGTTGTGCATGCCGCTGCGTTGCAGGCCGTTGCCCGTAAGGACCCCGAGAAGGCCGTCAGGAATGCGGCGCTGGTGGGGGATATGGGGCGGCAGGCGTTGACCGAGTTGCGGGAGATGCTCGGGGTGCTGCGGAGCGGGGACGGGGCGCGGCGGAGTGAGCAGGCCGTGCCGCTTGTGGCGGTGGGGGTGGCTGCTGCTGTGGCGGCTTCGAGGGCTGTGGATGAGGGGGAGGGGCCCTGTCTGGAGGAGTTGGAGGAGCTCGTCGGGCAGTCGGCGGCTGCGGGGATGGTGGTGGATCTGTCCGTCGAGGGGGATGTGCGGTCGTATGCCGCTGAGGTGGAGCAGACGGCGTATCGCGTGGTGCAGGAGGCGTTGACGAACGTCCACAAGCATGCGGCGGGTGCGAAGACGCATGTGCGGCTTGCGCATCGGGTGTCGGAGATCGCGATGCAGGTGGAGAACGAGCCGCCGCCGGAGGTGGCTTCGGCGTCGTCGGCGCGGTTGCCGTCCGGGGGGAACGGTCTTGTGGGGATGAAGGAGCGGGTGACCGCGCTGGGTGGGGTGTTTGTGTCGGGGCCGACGGATGCGGGGGGTTTCCGGGTGTCGGCGGTGATTCCGGCGGCGTAGCGGCTGCGGGGCGTTTCCGGGTTCAGCCCGCTGTCAGTCGTACTGGTTCGATGCCTGAGATGAGGCCGCCGAGGGCTTGGTCGATGTCGGGGCCGAGGTACCAGTCGCCTGTGTGATCGAGGGCGTAGATGCGGCCTTCGGTGTCGACGGCGAGGAGGGAGTGGGTCTCTGTCTCGGTGCCGAGGGGGCTGACTTCGGTGTCGAGGGCGCGGCCGAGGTCGCTGAGGGTGCGGGCCATGTGGAGGCCGTGCAGGGGGTCGAGGTGGAGGGCTGCGGGGGCGATCTGGCGGCCGGGTCCGGTGGGGGTGATGTGGAGGCCGCCGAATTCTGCCCAGGCTTCTACGGCGGCGGGGAAGACGGCGTGGCGGTGGCCTGCGGGTGAGGTGTGGTCGCGGAGGGCGTCGGCCCAGATCTCGGCCTGTTTTATGTCCCAGCGTCCGGGTTGCCAGCCGGCGGCGCGGAGGGCGGCGTCGACGGGGACGGGGAAGCGGGTGGTGGAGGTGCGGTCGGGGTGCATCTGCCCTTCGATCGTCGAGTTCGCTGAAGTCGGGGTTCGGCGCGGGGCCGTTTTTCTTGTGCGTCTTTACATGTGGTGGTGGGGGTCAGTCGTCTGTTGCTGCGGGGTCGACGATGCGGACGCCGTAGTGGGCGCTGAGGGCGGTGCAGGCGCGGCAGGGGGTGGCGAAGCTGCCGTGGAGGGGGTCGCCGTCCTCGCGGATGCGGCGGGCGGTGAGTTTGGCCTGTTTGAGGGCTTTGCGGGCTTCGCCGTGGGTCATGGGTTTGCGGGTGGCGCGTTTGCTGCGGGCGGCGTCGGCGGCGGCTATGTGGCGGGAGATGAGGATGGTTTCGGCGCAGCGGCCGGTGAAGCGGTCGCGCCCGGCGCTGGGGAGGGTGTCGAGGAAGTCCTGGACGAGTGGGTGCAGGGGTGGGGGCTGGTCGCCGCGGGCGGCGGTGCCGGTGAGGGTGGCGCCGCGGACGGAGAGGGCGGCGGCGATGGTGGGGAGTATGCCGTCGCGGCGGTGGAGGAGGGTGGGGGCGTGGGGGGTTTCGGTGGCGCTCCAGCCGATGCGGGGGTCGCCGGACGGCCCTGTGTGCGGTGCCGTGTGTGGTCCGGCCTGCGTGGCGTTCATGATCGTCATCCCCTCCCGAGCCTCCCCGGAGGTCACAGAGTGCCAAATGCCGTGGCTGCTGCGGAAGCTGGGGCGGTGCGACACGCCCGGGTTTGGGCGGGCTGTCACGGCGGGGTGACGGCTGGTCACGGAAGCGGAGGGCGGCTGGCCGGTGCCCGGTGACCGGTGCGGTCGTACCGCATAGGCTGTCGGCACCGCGATCCACGCGGCCGACGTGTGGAGAGGGTTGTACAGGAGATACGGGGCGGGTTGGCCGATGGCGGTCATCGCGGTCCGTAACGAACGCCGCAGGGGGCAAGCGCCATGACGACAGGTCGGCTCGGGCAGCAAGCCGCGCCGCCGAACGCGGCCTATGCCGGGCAGGTCGTGCATTTCCCGGATCCGGTCCGGGCGGCACGTCACCCGAGAGGGGTACGTGTGGATGAGCGTGGTTACCCCGATTTCTCGCCCTACGCGCGTGCTGCTGCGGAGATCGCGGAGCCGCCGGAGGGTTTCGGTGTCGACGAGTTGCGGCTGACGGACTACGTGTCGGCGAACGCGGCTCTTGCCGCCTCGGGTCATGAGCTGTGGGACACGGTGCCTGCGGTGGCGACGCCGCATGGCTGGACGTGGCATCACGTGGTGGGTTCGCGGCGGCTGGAGTTGGTGCCGGTCGAGGTGAAGGCGTTGCTGCGGCATCACGGTGGGATCGCGACGGCGGCGGTGGATCAGGGCAAGCGGGGGACGCGGCCGTTGCAGGAGACGCGGCCGGCGCATTTCGGGTTGCCGAAGTCGGGTGTGGCGGTGACGGAGTCGCAGGTGCAGGGGGTCGAGGAGGACCTCGGGTATCGGCTGCCGGGTGCGTACCGTTCGTTTCTGAAGGCTGCGGGTGGGTGTGCGCCGGTGGGTGCGGCGCTGGATGCCGAGCTGGGGTTGCTGGTCGACCAGCCGTTCTTCACGGTGCGGGACGAGGCGGCGGTCAATGATCTGGTCTACGTCAACAAGTGTCTGCGTGACCATCTGACCAAGGATTACTTGGGTGTTGGGTTTGTGCAGGGCGGTTTGCTGGCGGTGAAGGTGAAGGGCGAGCGGCTCGGTTCGGTGTGGTTCTGTGCGTATGACGACGCGCGGGACGTGGATCCTTCGTGGGCGCCGGCGGATCGGGTGGAGCGGTTGTTGCTGCCGTGCGGTGAGGACTTCGACGCGTTCTTGGCGCGGCTTGCGGGTAATCCGCCGGAGTTGGAGACGGTGGCGAATCTGATGGTGGACGGCGGGTTCGCGCATTCCGTTCCGGTCTCTTCCGTCTCTTCGGTGGGGGAGTGAGCGTTGCGATGGTGACCTTCGCGCAGGCGCAGGAGCGCGCCGAGGAGTGGATCAACGGGGATGTGCCGGCGTATCAGCATCGTGAGGTGCGGGTGCGGGAGTTCGGGCTCGGGTTCGTGGTGTGGGCCGAGGACCGGGCGGAGGGGCCGCGTTCGGACGGGGGTCTGCAGCGGCTGGTGATCGCCCGGGACAGCGGTGAGGCGACGTTGTGGCCGTCGTTGCCGGTGGGTGAGGTGATTCGCCGGTACGAGGAGGAGTACGGGCGGCGGGACGAGGCTGCGGAGCCGGTGCCGGCGGCGTCGGCGCGGGTGGATCTGAATCAGACGTCGTTTCTGCTGAGTCCTCCGGAGTGGTTGCAGGAGGCGGCGGACAAGTTGGGGATCGCGGATCGGCGGGGTGGTGCGGCTGTTTCGTCGGGTGACGGTGCTCGGTGGCCGGAGGCCGGGGCGGGTGACGCGTCGGGTGCGGCGGGTTCGCCCGCGGGGGCGACTCCCTGGGCCGGGACGGACACCAACGGTGGCGGTGAGGATCTTTCCGTCCCGCTGCCGGCGACCGTGTTCGCGCCGCCGTTGAACGATGCGGGCGAGGAGACACCGCCGGACGCCGAGACGGCGCTGATGGCGGGCGGCAGCGGGCTTCCGCGGACGACGCAGGAGCGGGCGCTGGATGAGCCGGGGGCTCAGGACGGTACGCCTCCGCCGCCTCCGGGTTATGGGTATCCGCAGGGCGCGGGCGCGCAGCCTCCGGGGGCGCCGGGGTACGGCTATCCGCAGGCTGCGGCGGCGCAAGCGTCGCCGCCTCCGCCGCCGGCCCCTCCGTCGTACGGCTATCCGCAGGCGCCGGGTGCCCCCGGGCGGCCGCTCGCGCCGAACGCCGGGGACATTGCCGACGCCGCGACGAGCAAGGCGGCTGGGCCGCGCCGGGGTTCGTCCACGCCGCCTCCGCCGAGCGCGCCTCCGCCTCCGCCGGGGCCCGGTGCGGGCGGGTACGTTCCGACGCAGCTGGTGTCGGCGCTCGGTCCCGAGGGGCCCGAGGGTGCGGCGCCCGGGGCTCCGGGGGGTGCCCCGAATCCGCCGGGCGCACCGACTCCTCCGGGCGTCCCCCACCCGCCCGGCGCGCCGAACGCGCCCGGCGGTACACCTTCGGCCGACGTCCACCAAGCCGCCACGATGCTCGCCGACCCCAGCCGGATGGGGCCGGGGACGCCACAGCGTCCGGGCGCACCTGGTGCTCCGGGCGCGGGTGCGCCGCAGCCTCCGGGACCTCCCGGCGCTCCGCAGCCTCCGGGCGCCCCCTTCCCTCCGGGTGCTCCCGGTATGAGTGCCCCGCCCCAGCCTCCTGCGGCTCCGGGTGCTCCCGGTGCGCCTGGTATTCCGCAGGCGCCAAGTACCGCCGGCGCTCCCGGGGGGCCTGGCGTGCCCCAGCCTCCGGGTGCTCCGGGGGCCCCTGGTTTCCCGCAGCCTTCCGGCGCTCCGGGCGGCCCCGGCTTCCCGCAGCCTCCCGGTGCTCCTGGTGGTTCTCAGCCTTCCGGCGCCGGGCAGCCCCCGGTGGGCCCCGGTGGTCCGGGCGGCCCCGGCTTCCCCCAGCCCCCCGGTGCTCCTGGTGGCCCCAGTGGTTCCCAGCCTTCCGGTGCTCCGGGTGGTTCGGGTGCCCCGCAGCCTCCGGTGGGCCCCGGTGGTCCGGGCGGCCCTGGCTTCCCGCAGCCTCCCGGTGCTCCTGGTGGTTCTCAGCCTTCCGGCGCTGGGGGTGGCTCTCGCGCCGGGCAGCCCCCGGTGGGCCCCGGTGCTCAGGGTGGCCCCGGCTTCCCCCAGCCACCCGGTGCTCCTGGTGGTCCGGGTGGTTCTCAGCCTTCCGGTGCTCCGGCCGGCCCCGGCTTCCCCCAGCCACCCGGTGCTCCCGGTGCTCCCGGCTTCCCGCAGCCGCCGGGAGCTCCGAATGCACCCGTGGCCCCCGGCACCCCGCCGCCCCCTGGCGCTCCGGGAGGTCCCGGCGGCCCCGGTGCTCCCGGTTCTGCCGGTGGTCGAGGTGCCGTGCACCATGCGGAGACCGTGCTGGCCGGGCCTCCGGTGGGCGCACCCGGTGCGCCCCCGCCGCCGGCCCCCAGTGGCCCCGGTATGGCTCCGGGCGCCCCGCAGCCGACCGCGCCGCCGCCCGCGTACGGCTATCCGCAGCCGCAGGGGCAGCCCACGGTCGGTCCCGGTTATCAGGCGGTGCTTCGGTACCGGGCGCAGGACGGGTCCGAGCAGCAGTTGATCCGGCGGTCGGCGCCTGGTGTGCCGCATCCGGAGTGGCAGATCTTCCATGAGCTGCGCGGGATGAACGTGCCGCCGGACCAGGTGCTGGAGCTGCACACGGAGCTGGAGTCGTGCGAGCTGCCGGGTGCGTACTGTGCGCGGATGATCCGGGAGCAGTGGCCGCAGGCGCGGATCACGTCCATCGCGCCGTACGGGACGGATCACGCGAGCCGGCAGCAGGGCATGCAGCAACTGCTGGCGCACCAGGGTGAGTTGCATCAGGTGGCGGACGGGCCGGCCCGTCCTGCGCCGGTGCGTGCGCCGTTGCCGCCGGTGCAGGCGGCGCCGCCGATTCCGCCGGAGGCGGTGGGGCAGGAGCTGGCGGGTGCGTTCGGGCCGGGCGTGTTCCGGTTCGAGCAGGCCGCCGTGTCCCGGCAGGGTGTGCCGCCGGTGGTGGCGCACTCGCTGGTGGCGGCGGGGCTGCCGACGGACATGGGTCCGTTCTTCTGGGCGCAGGCCCAGCCGGGGCGGCCGGTGCCGACGCTCGCCGAGCTCGCGCAGGAGCGCGGTGTGCAGCCGGCCTCGGACGCGGGCTCGTATCTCGTCATGGGCAGCGACTTCGGGCGGGCGGTGTGTGTGCAGTACGGCACCGCGAACATCGTGGCCGTGCCGGTGGAGGCGGGGCCCGGTGGTGCGCCGGTGCCGCCGCAGTTCGTGAACACGGGGCTGCCGGAGTTCCAGCGGTGTCTGGCGCTGCTGGGCCGGATGTGGCGCTTGCGGTTCGGGCTGAACCAGGAGCAGGCGGGCCGTTGGACCGTCGACTTCCAGGCTCAGCTGGCCTCCCTGGACCCGGCGGCGCTCGGTTCGCCGGAGAGCTGGTGGTCGGTGCTGCTGGAGCAGATGTGGGACGGGCTGCTGTGATGCGCCACCGCTGAGAACCCGGGCTGCTTGCTGTGGGGCCGGGCCGGTCGTTGTGACCGGCCCGGCCCTTTTGCGTTCGTACTCCGATCGCAATCCGCCTACGGAGTGTCGCGTTATGAACACTTCTGCCCGATATATCAAGATGTGCGCGAAATCATCATTGCGCGCCCGTACGGCGGAGAGTTCGGCGGAGAGGGGTTCCAGGATGAGCAGCACACCGATCTCGCCCCATGGCTTCGGGGCCGTACGGGGGCGTGGCTACTGTCCCGAACAGGTCGAGGTGTTCGCCGAGGCGCTCTCCCTGGACCGGGATGCCGCCTGGGAGCGGGCGGCCCGGCTCACCGTCCTCGCCAAGGACATGGAGGCGGAGGCCGCGCTGCTGAAGGAGACCGTGGCGCAGCTGTCCCCGCAGACGTACGAGGCGCTCGGGGAGGGCGCCCGGGACCTCTTCCAGCATGTGCAGGACGAGGCGGCGGCCGTGCGGGAGCGGGCCCGGCAGGAGGCGCAGCGCCTGGTGGAGGCCGCCCGGGCGCACGCGAGCAGTGTGCTCGGTGCCGCCGAGGCGCACGCGGAGTCCGTACGCGCCGCCGCCGAGGAACACGCCGGTCAGCGGCTGCTGGTGGCGCGCGCCGAGGCCGACGAGATCCGCATCGGTGCCCGGCAGGCGCTGAAGGAGGGCCGGGGCGAGGTGCTGTCCCTGCTCAGGGAGGCACGGCAGCGCGCCACCGTGAAACTGGCCGAGCAGGCCAAGGAGTTCGCCGAGCGGTGGGACGAGGTGGAGCGGGACGAGGCCGAGCGTGCGGCGGCGATCGATGCGCACGCCGCCGGGCTGATGGCCCGGGCGGAGGCCGAGCTGGCCGAGGCGCGGCGGGAGTTCATGGACGCGGAGGAGTACGCCCACCGCTGCCAGGAGGAGGCGAACGCGCGCGTCGCGGAGATCCTCGCGGCGGCGCGCCGGCAGGAGGAGCAGATCGCCCGGGAGACCGAGCAGGTGCTCCAGCAGCACAGCGAGCAGTCGGACGAGATGCAGGTGCAGATGGACAACGTACGCAACAGCCTTACGGCGTTGACGGGTTCGGCGTCGGGGGAGTGACGGGCGGGACGGGGGCGCCCGGCACAGGCCGCGCCTCCGTCCCGCCGACCACGGCCGGCGCCGCCCGCGTGCCGCGGGCCGTCACCCGCTTCTGCGGACCGCCCCCGCCAGGATCCACCCCTCGACCGCCTCGTACTGGCGGCGCTGTTCCTCCGAGGCCCGGCGGCCGGAGGCCACCGTGCCGAGCCAGCCGAAGGCGAAGCCCAGGGGGATCGTCACCAGGCCGGTGGTGGTGAACGGGAACCAGTTGAAGTCCGCGCCGGGGAAGGCGGAGACGGGGGAGCCGGAGACCAGGTTGGTGCCCGGCATGATCAGCAGGACCGCGAGCGTGCCGCCGATCAGCGTGCACAGCAGGCCCATGCGGGTGTAGCGGCGCCAGAAGAGGCTGTAGACCAGGGCGGGGGCGATCGCGGAGGCGCCCACGCAGAAGGACAGGGTCACCAGGGGTTGCAGGCTGTGGTGCTGGACCAGGGTGGCCAGCAGGATCGCCGGGACGCCCACCGCGAGGGCGGAGAGGCGGGCCAGCAGCATCTCGCGGCGCTCCGACATCTCCTGCACACGGGTGGCGAAGACGTCGTGGGCGAGGGAGTTGGCGCAGGCGAGGATCATCCCGGCGACCGAGGCGAGCAGGGTCAGGAAGATCGCCGTGGTGACCGTGGTGAACAGGAACGTCTCCGACGTCGACACGTTCGCGCCGAACGCCGCCCGTGAGCCGAGCAGGTACGCCGTGTTGCCCTGGGGGTCGGCCTGCGCGATCGCCGCCCGTCCGATCAGGGCCGTGGCGCCGAATCCGACGACCGTCATGATGAGGACGAACAGCACCACCGACGACACCGCCCAGGACATCGAGCGGCGCACCTGACGGGCGCTGCGCGCGGTGTACATGCGCATGGTGACGTGCGGCAGGCAGGCGCCGCCGAGGACGATGGTGAGCTCCGAAGTGATCATGTCCAGGCGGGGGTTGGCGCTGCCCGCGAACTCGACGCCGGAGTGCAGGAAGGCGGTGCCGACGCCGCTCTGGGCGGCCGCGGCGTTGAACAGCGCTCCCGGATCCCAGTCGAAGCGCTGCAGCACCAGCAGGGCGACCACGGCGCCGGAGCCGAGCAGCATCACGATCTTCATGATCTGGATGAGGGCGGTGCCCTTCATACCGCCGATCGCCGCGTAGCTGATCATCAGGGCGCCGAGCCCGATGATGCAGCCGGTCTTCAGCGAGTCGCCGGAGAAGCCGAGGATGAACGCCAACAGCTGCCCGGTGCCCGCCAGTTGGACCAGCATCAGCGGCAGCAGCGCGGCGATGGTCACCACACAGGCGGCGATTCGGACGCTGCGGCCCGGCATACGGCGGGTCAGCGCGTCGCCCATGGTGAACCGGCCCGCGTTGCGCAGGGGTTCGGCCAGCAGGAACATCAGCAGCATCAGCGACAGGGCGGTGCTCAGGGCGAGCGCGATCCCGTCGTAGCCGCACAGGGCGATCACGCCGCCCGTGCCGAGCACGCTCGCCGCGGAGATGTAGTCGCCGGCGATCGCGAGGCCGTTGCGCATGGGGGAGAGGGAGCCGTAGCCGGTGTAGAACTCGTCGAGGTCGTCGCCGTCCGGGCCGGTCATCACGCACAGCAGCAGGGTGATCGCGGCGACGGTGGAGAAGGCGACCAGGGACATGGCCTGGGCGCTTCCGCTGAACCCGGTCATCGTGCGGCCTCCCGCTTGGCGTCCAGCTCGGCCTGCTTGCGGATGCGTTCCGCGATCGGGTCGACGTAGCGGCGGGCCGTGTGCTCGTACAGCGCGATCGCCAGCCAGGTGACGGGTATCTGGAGCAGGGCGAGCAGCAGCCCGGTCGGCAGTCCGTCGGTGACGGTGGTCGTCATGAACGACGGGGCGAACGCCGACAGGATCAGGAAGAGCGTGAAGTAGCCGAGGGCGGTGAGGGTGGCGGTGCGCCGCTGCCAGCGGTGCGCGCTGCGCAGGATCCGCAGGTCGCTGTGGTGGCCGAGAGGGGCCTCGGCAGGGCGGCGCCGTCCGGCCGGTTCGGGCGGCGGGGAGGGCGGCATCCACGGGTAGGTGGCCTCGTACGGCTGGGACGTGTTCTGCGGTGCATGGCGGTACGGGTACGACGGGGACCGGTCGTAGGACATCCCGGTGCTCCTTGCGTGGCTCGGGTCCTGTGCGGGGGACCGCAGGGAGGTTGGGGGGCGTGCGGAGCCACGCACGCTACTCGGCGGTCTCCGGCCGCGCGGGGTTTTCACCAAACTGGCCGGTCGGTATGCGCTTACTACGCTGACCTGCGGTGTTACCCGCGTTAACTCAGACTTTTGCGGCGGGAGCGGGCCGGGCGGCGACCGGCGGAGCCTCAGGTGTGCGCGAACTGCGCAATGCGCGTGCGCGATCGCGGGAAAGCGGACGACTCCTTCTTCCTAGCTTGGAAGCGGCGCCTGGCGAGCACCGAGCCCGGGCCGCCAGAGACCGCCCCTGACGAAGGAACTCGAGGTGCTGCGATGACCGTCCTTCCCGAAGCGACCGCCGGGCACGAGGTGTTCGTGTCCGATGACCTCGGGGCCGTGCTGGACAAGGCGGCCCAGGTGGTGGGCGCGGACCGGGTCACGTACCCCGGCGAGGCCGCGGAGGGAACCCCGCTCGGCCCGAACGTCAGCCTGTACCGCCCGCGGACCGTCTTCGGCGTCGTCCGTCCGCAGACCGCGGAGGAAGTGCGGCGCGTGGTCGAGCTCTTCGCCGACGGGCGGACCTCGGCCCGGCTGCACACCTTCAGCACCGGCGGCAACTGGGGCCTCGGCTCCCGTGAGCCCGCACAGGACGGCGCCGTCGTGCTCGACCTGTCCGGGCTCGACCAGATCCGCGACATCGACGTCGCGCAGGGCTGGGCCGTCCTGGAGCCCGGCGTCACCCAGGCCCGGCTCGCCCACCTCCTGGAGGGCAGCGAGCGGATGCTGAACGTGACGGTGTCCTCCGCACACACCAGCGTCGTCGGCAACGCCCTGGACCGCGGTGTGGGACTGCGTCACCAGCGGGTCGAGGACCTGACGGGTCTCGAAGTCGTCCTGCCCAGCGGTGAGTTGATACGGGTGGGGTGGTGGCCGCAGCGGGACCGGCGGACCCCGGTCTACTCCCACGGCCTCGGGCCCTCGCTGGTGCAGCTGTTCGTGCAGTCCAGCCTCGGCGTGGTCACCGCCGCCACCGTGCGGCTGCTGCCGCGGCCGGAGGCGCTGCGCGTGGTCCGGCTCAACTTCACCCCGGACAAGGTGGAGGCGGCCACCGCCGAGGTGCAGCGCTGGGTGAGCCAGGGGCTGAGCCGTGGCGTGGTGAAGATCTACAACGAGGCCGCGGCCAAGGCCTACGACAGCCCGGCGGGACAGTACCTGGTCCACGTCTGTGTGGACGGGACCGCCGAGGCCGTCGACGCGCTCAGCGGCATCGTGGCCACCGAGGCCGCCAACTCCGGGCTGTTCAGCGCCGTTTCGGACCGTGACGCCCGGGACCCGGACGCCCCCAACCATGACATCGCCGTCCGCGTCGAGCGCGCGTACTGCGGTGATCCGGACCCGGCCGACGTGCTGTTCGAGGCCAAGATGGGCCGGCCCGCCGCACGGCTGGACGAGGAAGGCGGCTTTCTGTTCTTCCTGCCGCTGGTGCCGTTCACCGGGCCGGCGCTGGCGCGGGTCGACGAGCTGGTCGAGCAGGTGCGCGTCGAAACCGGGGTGCGCTGCGGGGTCACACTCAACGCACTGGGCCCCGACGTCGTCGACTGCGTGGTGACGATGAAGTTCGCCCGCGCCGAGGACGAGGCCGAGCGGGCGCACCGGGCGCTGGACCGGCTCCACGAGCTCTTCGTGGCCGAGGGATTCATTCCCTACCGCCTCGGCATCGAGCACGCCGACTGGGCCGACCGGCTGTCGGCGGGCACCGGGGCGCGGGCCTTCGCCCGGCTGCTGAAGGACGCCGTCGACCCCCACCACGTCATCGCCCCGGGCCGCTACGCCTGAGCCCGCCCCCCACCCCCCCCGCCTTGCCCCTGCCTGCACACACCGGACGCTGGGAGAGCACCGCATGACCCTGATAGAAGCCCTGGGAACCACCTCCGTCACACGGAAGGTGCAGGACGACTCCCCGACCGCGGAGGAGATCCTGGCGCGAGCCCGCGCCGTCGCGCCCCGGCTGCGGGAGCGCGCCGAGGACATCGAGAACAACCGGCAGCTGCCGCCGGACGTCGTCGAACTGCTGCGCGGGACCGGCGTCTTCCGCATGGCCGTCCCGAAGGCGTGGGGAGGTCCCGACCTCGATCCCATGCAGCAGACGGAGGTCATCGAGGCTCTCGCCGCCGGTGACGCGTCCGCCGCCTGGTGCGCCATGATCGGCATGGACACCCCGATCTACGCGGGCTTCCTCCCCGAGGACGTCGCCCGCCGGCTGCTGGCCGACCCGGACGCGGTCACCGCCGGGGCGATCATGCCGATGGGACGCGCCGAGCGGGTGCCCGGCGGCTACCGGGTCACCGGTCAGTGGCACTTCGGCAGCGGCATCACGCACAGCACCTGGGTCGTCGGCGGCGTCCTGGTCACCCGCGGCGGCGAACTGGAGCCCGGCCCGCCCGGGGCACCCGGCAACTGGCGGATCGTCGTCGCGCCCGTCGAGGACTTCGAGATCCAGGACACCTGGTACACCACCGGGCTGGCCGGCTCCGGCAGCAGGGACTACCGCACCGAGAACCTGTACGTCCCCGAGGAGTACACCTTCAGCTTCGCCGCGCCCCGCGTCACCGGCGCCGCCGCCACCCCCGACGCCGTCCTGCGCAACATGCCCGGCGTGCCGCTCGGGGTCGCCCGCGCCGCGATCGACCACGTACGACAGCTGGCCGCGACCCGCATCGACCGCACCACGCAGACGCCGTGGAGCGACAGCTACCGCGTCCAGACGACCGTCGCGCAGGCCGAGATGGACCTGTCCGCCGCCCGGTACGCCGTCTACGGCAGCCTGCGTGAGCAGTGGGAGATCCTCGAGGCCGGCGACGTCCCCACCCGGGACGAGCAGGTGGCCACCGTGCTGGCCCGGGTGGGCGCCTTCCGCACCGCCCGCTCCGTCGTCGCCTCGCTCTTCGACCTGGTGGCGACCGCCGCGGTCTACCGGCCCTCCGTGCTCGACCGCTCGCTGCGCGACCTCAACACGATGTGCCAGCACGTCATCGCCCAGGACCAGGTCGTCCAGTCCGCCGGCGCCCATCTGCTGGGCGGCGAACCGCACAACGCCTACAGCGTGGGCGTCGTCGCCTAGGACCGGGCTCCCGACGGCCGTCGCACCACTGCCCACCCCACCGATCAAGAGGACCAGCTCTCATGGCTACGTCAACCGAACCACCCCTCATCAACGACGACACCACCGAACCCGTCGCCGCACAGGCGCCCACCCGGACCGGCTCCGCCTGGGGCGCCCGCCTCTGGGGCACGCTGATCGTGCTGTGCGGCGCGATGTTCCTGGACGCGCTCGACAACGCGATGGTCGGCATCGCCGTCCCGCCGATCCAGTCCTCACTGGGCATGTCCACCTCGGCCGTGCAGTGGGTCGTCAGCTCCTACGTACTCGGCTTCGGCGGCTTCCTGCTGCTCGGCGGCCGGATGGCGGACCTGCTCGGCCGGCGCAAGGTGCTGCTCGTCGCCGTCACCGTCTTCGCCGCCGCCTCCCTGGCAGGCGGGCTCGCGAGCGACGGCACCCTGGTCATCGCCGCACGCTTCGTGATGGGCGTCAGCGCGGCCTTCACCGCCCCGGCAGGCCTCGCGATCATCATGTCGACGTTCCCGGAGGGCGCCCAGCGCAACCGGGCCGTCAGCATCTACACCGCGTGCGGCGCGGCCGGCTTCTCCATGGGTCTCGTCTGCGGCGGCCTGCTCACCGAGATCGGCTGGCGCTGGACCTTCCTGCTCCCCGTGCCCGTGGCCCTCGGCGTGCTGTTCGGCGCGCTCGCCCTGGTGCCCCGCGACCCCGCCCGCGCCCGTGGCAAGGGCACGTACGACGTCGGGGGCGCCGTCACCGTCACCCTCGCCATGCTGCTGCTGGTGTTCACCATCGTCCAGGCGCCCGAAGCCGGCTGGAGCAGCGCCCGCACCATCGGCGGCTTCGCCGTGGCCGCCGTCCTGGCCGCCCTGTTCGTGAGCATCGAGCAGCGCACCGCCGAGCCGCTGATCCGGCTCGGGCTGCTCACCAACCGCGCCCTGGTCGGCGCCGCCCTGGCGGCCGCGGCCATCCTGGGCACGTACATGAGCTTCCAGTTCATCGGCGCCCTGTACATGCAGTCGCTGCGCGGCTGGTCCCCGCTGCAGATGGCGCTGGCCTTCCTGCCCTGCGGGCTGCTCATCGCCACGATCGCGCCGCGCGCCGGGAAGCTGGTCGGGCGCTTCGGACCCGCGTGGATGATCTTCGCCGGTTTCGTCGCCTACACCGCGGCGTATCTGCTGTTCTGGCGGATCGGTACGGCGTCCGGGTACGCCGGAGTGATCCTGCCGACCATGCTGCTGATCGGGGTTGCGTTCCCGTTCTCCTTCACCGGTGCGTATGTGCAGGCGACCAGTGGGGTCGACGAGTCCGAGCAGGGTGCCGCGGCGGGGATCCTGCAGACCGGCTACCAGGTCGGTGCCGCGGTCGTGCTGGCCGCGGTGACGGCGACGATGGCCGGTGACGGGGCGTCCGCGGCGCACCGGCTCGACAGCTACCACTCCGGGCTGTACGTCGTCACCGGCATCTCCGCGGTCACCATGCTGTTCGCCTTCGTGTCAGCGGTACGGGGCGCACTCCGCAAGTAGTCGCCGTACGAGTCCAAGGAGTACCTCCGTTGGGGTTCCCGCAGACCATGTCCCGTCAGCCGGTCGGTGAGGCCTCGGTGCTTGTCGGAGCGCCGCTGCCCGAGCCCTCACTGGCCAATCTGGCAGAAGCCCTGCAACGAGCCGCACTGCGGCGCAGTGATCCGGCGATCTGTCACATCGACTCGGCCGGACGCGAATCCTGGTGCACCTACGGCGAGTTGTCCAACGAGGCCTCACGGGTCCTCGGCGGAATGCGCCGGGCCGGAGTGCGTCCCGGTGAGCGGGTGCTGTTGCAGCTGGGCCGGGTGCGGGAACTGCTGGCCGCCTTCTGGGCCTGTGTGCTGGGCGGGTTCGTGCCCGTGCCGGTCGCGGCGCAGGGAGGACCGGGTGTCCTGGAGGCGGCCTGGGAGGCCATGCACCGGCCGTGGATCATCACCGATGCGGCCACGGGCGCCCTGCTGGGCGCTCCCCGGGCGCGCTGGATCGGCCCCGTGGACGCCCTTGGCGGCGGACCCGTCGACGCCACGCCCACACCCGGTGGCCGCCACGACATCGCCGTCCTCGTCCTGACCGCGGGCAGTACCGGCACCCCCAAGGCCGTGATGCTCAGCCACGACAACATCCTGAGTCGGTCCGCGGGCACGGCGCTGGCCAACGGGGTGGGCGAGCGGTGCGTCACGCTCAACTGGATGCCGCTGGACCACGTCAGCGGGCTGGTGATGTTCCATGTGCGGGACGTGTTCGCGGCGGCCACCCAGATCCACGCGGACAAGGAGTGGGTCCTCGCCGACCCGCTGCGCTGGCTGGATGTCATCGACCGGCACCGGGTGAATGCCGTCTGGGCCGCCAACTCCGCCTTCGACCTGGTCAGTTCACGGGTCGAGGCCGAGTCGGGGCGCAGCTGGGACCTGGGCTGCGTGGCGTACGTCATGAACGGCGGCGCCCCCGTGAAGGCACGCACGATTCGGCGGTTCGTGGCGAACCTGGCCCCGCACGGACTGGCGGCGACCGTGATGCGGCCCGGCTGGGGCATGTCGGAGACGTCCTCGGGCGTCGTCGACCACCGCCTCGACGCCCGGCTGCTCGACGAGGACGCCCGCTACGTGCCGGTGGGTGTGCCCCATCCCGGGGTCGCGGTGCGGGTGGTCGACGAGCAGGACCGGGTGCTACCCGTGGGCCGGCTCGGCCATCTGCAGGTCAGCGGGCCCACGGTGAGCCGCGGGTACGCAGGCGAAGAGGAGCCGACCCGGCAGGCGTTCACCGCGGACGGCTGGTTCCGGACCGGTGACATGGCCTTCGTCGAGGACCGCGTGCTCACCGTCACCGGCAGCTCCGACGACCTGATCCGGCAGGGCGACCTGGTGTGCCACGGGCACGAGATCGAGCTGCTCGTCGAGGGGACGGCGGGCGTCGCGGCCTCGTCGGCCGTGGCGTGCATCGTCGAGGGCGGGGCCCTCGCCGTCTTCTGCGCGCTCGCCGACGGGACCGACACCGCCGCGGCCGTACGACGCATTCGTACGGCGGTCGGCGCGCGGTTCGGGCTCGACGTCCACCACGTCGTACCGCTCGATCCCGCGGACATTCCCCGCACCCCCACCGGCAAGCCGAAGCGCGCGCAGCTGCGTGCGCGTTTCTCCGAGGAGCACGCACGGCATGCGGCTGACGCACCGTCCCACCCCGAACAGACGGAAGGAGCACCACGTTGACCACCGACACCGCCGTCCTGCGTGAGGAGGTCCGCGCACTGGCGGACGGGCCCCACTTCGCGGCGCTCACCACGCTGATGCCGGACGGCACCCCGCAGACGCAGATCGTCTGGGTGGCCGCCGACGGCGACCATCTGCTCGTCAACAGCGAGGTGGAGCGGCAGAAGGTACGCAACCTGCGCCGCGACCCGCGGGCCACGCTGATGATCTGGCAGCGCGACAACCCCTACCGGTACGTGGAGGTCCGCGGCCGGGTGGTGGGCGAGACGACGGGCGACGCGGCCCGCGCCCATATCGACGAGCTCGCCGTGCGGTACACCGGCCGTCCCTACCCGCCCGAGGACATCGGCTCGCCGCGCGTCATCCTGCGGATCGCGCCCCGGAGACAGTACGTGTGGGGCCACTGATCCCGGCGAGGCGGGCGCGGTACCAGTCGGCGTCCGCGGCGAAGTCGTCGGCGAAGGCCCTCTCGGGAGGCGCGTCCAGCAGCCGCCAGAGCCGGGAGCTGTCGTACCAGTGATCCACCGTCAGCAGCGACAGACACCGCCGCCAGCCGGGGTCCCGCTCCGTGCCGGCCCAGGCGAGGGCCTCGGCGTACGACACCTCGCCGGCCGGGAGCGGCAGGCCTATCGCTCGGGCGGTGGCGGTGAACAGCTCCTTCCCGGTGACCGGTTCGGGGCGGGCTGCATGGAGGACCTGGCCGCGCGGGAGGCTCGGCCGCAGGGCGAGGGCGGCGATCACCCGGGCCAGGTCGTGGACGCCGATCACCGACATGCGGGCCCGGCCGCCGTCCACCCAGTGCGGCAGCCGGTTCATGAACCGGGCCACGGCCGGTACCACCCACGCGTCACCGCGGCCGTACACCAGATGCGGGCGCAGCACCAGCCCGCCCGCGGCCAGCACCCGCTCCTCGCCGGCGAGGCGGGCGATGCTGGTGGGGGAGGCCGGGCCGAGCGGCAGCTCGCCTTCCGCCGCGCCCCGGTGGGCGCCGTCGCGGTACACCGCCGTGGTGCCCAGCTGGACGAACCGCCGTACCGTGCCGCTGCGTTCGGCCTCGGCGAGCAGCGCCGCGGTGCCGGTGTCGTTGACCGCGCGGCACTGCTCGGGGCCGCCGCCGATCTGTGCGGCCAGGTGCAGCACGGTGTCGACACCGTCGCACAGGCCGTGCAGCGAGGCGGGGTCGCTCAGGCTGCCCCGGCGCACCTCCACCCGGTCGGCGCCGGGCAGTTCGGGCCGGGAACGGTGGACGAGCAGCCGCAGCGCGAGCCGGGGAGGGGAGCCGTCGCCGGACGCGAGCGCCCCGGTCACCCGGGAGCCGATGAAGCCGGTGGCGCCGGTGATCAGAACGCGGCTCGGTGTCATGTGTTCATCCTTTTCCGGCGAGAAGCGGGCATGCTTTTTCGGCCACGTGCATCAAGTCGAGGGTCCGACCGGGAAAGGCGTCCGGTCGGCGAAATTCCGGTGAAAAACCTGGATGACCAGGGAGGGAACAGGCCAGTGAGGGTCCGGGACATTAATGGAATGCACTCCTCCGGTAGTTTGAGATCATGACGCAGCAAGGCCTTCTCGCAGGCAAATGTGCCTTCATCAGTGGGGCGGGAACTGCTATAGGAACCGCGGCCGCACGCGTGTTCTGTCGCGAAGGTGCGACGGTCATGCTGGTGGGCCGGCACCAGGACAAACTGGACGCGCTCGCCCGCGAGTTGCAGGAGGAGGGGTTCGCGGCCGAGTACCTGGCGGTCGATGTTGCGCACAGTGCCGAGGTGGCCGACGCGGTGGACCATACGCTCTCCGCCTTCGGGCGGCTGGATGTCGCCTTCAACGTCAACGGTGCCGCCGCCGCCCCCACCGCACTGCACGTGATGGCGGACGAGCTCTACGACCTGGTCATGGACGCCAACGTGCGCGGGGTGTGGAACTGCGTGCGGCACCAGATCCGCGCGATGCTGCCGCACGGCGGCGCCATCGTGAACAGCGTCAGCCCCGCCGAGCCGGCCGGTGCTCCCGCACCGGCGATCGCCAGGGCCGCCGACCATGCCGTCCTCGGACTGACCATGTCGGCGGCGGCCGAGTACGCCCCGCGGGGTGTCCGTATCAACGCGGTCGTCCCCGGCTCCATGCGCGCCGAGATGATCGACGACTGGCTCCAGCGGGGCGGCGGCACCGGTGAACTGCTGCGCGGCGCCGAGGATCTGCTGCGCGGCGCCGCCGCGTCGTCGCCGCGGACGGCGGACCCGGCGGAGATCGCCGAGACGGCGGCCTGGCTCCTCAGCCACCGGGCCTCCGCGGTCGTCGGAGCCACCGTGCACGCGGACGCCGGCCGGACGATCCGCTGAGCGGGCCCCGGGAGGTCCGGTCATGGCGGCCCGCGGCGGGGGGGGGGGGGCGGCCCCCCGGCGCCGGCGGGGCGGGGGGGGGCGGGCGGGCGGCGCGCGGA
>NZ_JBEPBA010000011.1:0-282244 GCF_040298885.1 Streptomyces sp. NPDC001137 | reverse complement strand
GTACGGGCCGAGGAACTCGATCGAGCCGTAGTTCAGCAGCACCTGCCCGTTCCAGCCGAACTGCCGGGCGATGTGGAAGACGAGGGAGCCCAGCGTATCAGCTGCAGTGGTCGCCGTTGTTGTCGCCACCCCCGGGCATCTTGTCGAGCAGCGCCGCGTCCATGCTGGGGACGCCGGTGATCAGGTCACCTGTGAACAGGTCGTCGATGTTCATGGTCGTTCCTCTCCTAAGGAGTGAGTGGACGAGCCCCGCGAAGTGCGGAGCCCTGGACCCGTCCCGGCCGCGGGCAGACCCGGCGGCCAGGACGGGGGTTCATCGGGGGTGCTGCTGCCACGGCGACAGGGCGCGTTTGTGCCGTGGTTGGGGGATCCCGCTCTGGCCGCTGGGGAGTTGTTGAACCCGCCCCGGTGGGGAACCGGGCCTTCCCGAGGGCTCGTGCAGCCAGAGCGGGAGTCAGTGAGTGCCCGTCGAGGGCTAGGAGCGGTCGAAGTACCAGAAGGCCCAGGCGACCGGTGCGGTGGACCCGCACTGTGCGACCTGGTCTCCGTCGTGCTGGCCGAGGGCAGCAGACATGTGACGCTGGTGCTGTGCGGAGTGACCCGCTGCGACAACGCCAGCTTCTATGTCCTGCTCGGAGTGCGACAGGCTCTCCACCACGCCGGGGGCAGCCTCAGCCTGAGCGGGTCCAGCACCAATGTCCGGCTCGCCTTCGAACGCAGCCCGCTGCGGCAGGTGTTTCCGCTCCACGACGAGGACGACCCCGCGGCTTAGGAGGACGGCGCCCCGGTCACCGGTGGCCTGGGCCGGCCCAGCGAGGAGCCTTCGGGGCAGGGGCTTCTGCGTGAGCGGAGGGAGCCGCACAGGCCATGACGGAGAAGGCCGGGTCACGAGCCACATCGGCTCTGACCTGGTGGTTTCGGACACCGAAGAAGCGCCCGAAACCACCTATCAAGATCACTCCAGGACTTTTGATCCATTGGTTGTGGGTTCGAATCCCACAGGGACCCACCGGTGGCAGGGGAGGAATGGTGCCCGCGCTCCACGTAGTGGCCGCAGCCGTGGCGACCACTCTTGACCCACCACGCACGACCGGGTCATGAGTGCCTCCATGTGCTCCTGCAACGGCATATTTCCAACCGGGCTCGTCTCCGGAAGCCGGCTTTCCGCCAGCCCTTAAGAAGCGCTCCCCGCGCCTCCGAGTCGTCAGCGTGCCCATAGCGTGCCCCTAAGACCGGTAAACCACGGTCAACAGCGGTGCGATCCTGCCCTCTCGGACGTCACGTCACAGCACATACACCCAGGTCAGAAGCTATTCGCCTCCGCAAGCGCCGTCGCTTCCCAAGCTGAGAGCGCGAGTTCCATTCTCGTCACCCGCTCTTCTTGAAGCTCCAGGTCAGCGGCCTGGGGCTTGTTTCATTTGGGACCCGTTGCTGCGCTTACCGGTACTCGTGCGCTGCGAGATTGGGCGCGCAGAGGGCATGCGCGCCTTGAGGAGGCGCCTCATTGACGTCTCAGTGTGGCGCTGAGCTGTACTTTCACGTGGATGGGCCGGAGGCGAGCCCTCAGCCCGCTGAGCGGTAGGCCGCCGGCAAGCGCCACGTTCACCACGTCGGCGAGGTCGACGTCCAGCGCGCGGCAGCGGACGCGGACAGACATCCCGGCAGCGGACGCGGACGGACATCCCGGCGCCGGACCGGCCGTCGTCATATCCGCGGCTCCACCCGGTCGGTGCCGGTGTCGATGAGGATCTGTGCGGCCTGGGTGATGTTGTCGGCGCGTACCGCTTCGGCCATCGCGGCGCGTGCCGCCTCGGGCGTCGCGTGCGGCGGGACAACGAGGAGAGAGAAGTGGTCCGCCTCGCCCCTGGTGACGAGGACGGTGTCGTCGCCGACCGGGAAGGAGTCGATGTGGACCACACGGTCGTCGACGATCAGTCGCGTCGGCAGTTCCTCCCAGGCGGTGGCGTCCAGGCCGATGCGGGTGACCGGCCCGAGATACTCGGTCAGAGCGGTGATCAGGGCGGGCAGCTCGGCTGCGATGTCACGGGACCGCGGCCACCATGCCCCGTCCAGAACGCCCTGCCGTTCATGTGTCGTCTCCAGCCGTACGACGGCCGTCCCGGGCTTCGCCACCTGGTGGAGCGTGTCCGGCAGGAGCCTGGTCGCACGCGGGGAGTCGGAGTCGGGCATCACACTCACCTGTCTGTCCGCCGGCGGAAGCGCGGAGTGGATTCCTCGTTCCACGGTACTCCGCGGCTCACTGCGGCCGGGAAGGCCGCTGGTCACGCGCGTGAGCCGCGAGACGCGCCGGAGTAGAGTCGAACATCCGGTCCGTTCATCCGTGCCCAGACAACCCGAGGTCGCCATGCAGCAGACCAGGCAAACCCCCTCGGAAGGGCACGCCGACGTACGCATCGTCGCGGCCTCACCCGAGGTCGCCCGCCGTGTCGCGGAAGTGCTCCGACGTTGCTTCGCGGCGACCGAGCAGCGCAGCTATCCCGCGGGCGCCTGGGGAGGAACGCGCCTCGAGCTCGTCGTGGACACGACGCGGGCGGCGGAGCCGGCGCGGTCCTGGCTGGAGACCAGCCGCTCCCCGGGAGCGGACAGCCGGCGCGAGTGAGGCGACGGCCAGGGCGGTCCGTTCGGCCTGTTCGAGGAGTAGCGTGAGGTCATCGGGAGCATTTCGCACACCGACCCCGATGCCGGTGTCGTTCCTGGTGAGCAACGACGCCGGACAACTGCCCACGCGCAGGGAGTCCGGAGACGGGTCCACACGATGTCCGCGACCACCGGCCGTCCTCCGCTGAGCGCCATACCCTTCCGGGCTCCGACCGCACGCCTCGCCCTCAGACCCGTGAGCCCTTCCCCGGAACACGTCGAGCTGGACGGCGCCTGGTGGCCCCGCTCACGTGACCTGACACAGGAACTCACCCCGCTGGCCGACGTACTGGACCCGCTGTGGGGCCGGATCACCCGGATCGCCTTCAATCCCCGCTACTGGCCCATCATTCCGCGCAGAATCTTCGTCAACGGCCATGTGGCGAAGGTGGGTTGGTTCACCTCGGAGCTGGATCCGCACAAGATCCTGCTGCTGTCCGGCACGTCGGGCCCCTGGAACCTCCTGGTGGTTCCCCCCGGGACCGACGACGCGGCTGCCGCCCGGCTGATGGCTGCCGCGAGCGCAGGCACGGGCCCGCACTGGACCGCGTCCGCCCTCATGACGGCGGAAGAGCCTGACGGCACAGCCTCGTCGTACGACACCGGGACCGGCCCGGCGGACGGGCCGGCGGCGGGCATGTGACGGCCGGCTCACCGCCCTGGCCTTCAGTGCCCCGGCGGCCAGGTGAGCGGCCCGGCAGCCGGTCACCGGCCGGGTCAGCCCCGACCGTCCGCGGCAGCCGACATGAGCGGTTCTGCGGCCTCCTCGGTCGTGTCCGGCGGCACGACGAGCAGGTCCCAGCGCCCCCGGCCGGGGGCGAGCAGGACGACGGTGCGCGGGGCGGATGCCGCCGGTGTCCTGCGCAGCCGTACGACCTGGTTGGAGACGAGCATCCGGCCGGGCACCGCGGACCAGGTCGCCCCGCTGACCGTGACGCTGGTGATGTGGCCCCACGCGTGCGGCAACCCGGCGAGCAGTTGCGGAAGTTCGGCGAGGAGGTCGTACGAGCGAGGCCACCACGCGCCGTCGATGGCCCGGGGCAGGTCCCTGTGCGGGGCCAGACGCAGGCGCAGGGCGGGCTGGGAGGGAAGCGGGGGTTGCAGTGCGGTGGTCATGACGGCTCCTGCCAACTGCCTTGCACAATGGGATGGTTGACGCCTGGCACGACAGGCCGCGGCCCGAACCTGCGTCGGCCGGCGCGCGTCGTGCAGCCGCCGAGGCGTTCGAGGAGTCGTATGACTGCGGCCGACGGGGCGAGCCGACCGCGGTCGGCGCCGTGCCGTGCGCTGGTGGGGTCGGCGTGGTGGAGGGGGTACGGGCTCTCACCGAAGGAGAGCGGGCCCGGCGGCCACAGGCTGGTGGCCCGGTCGTGGTGACTGATGCGAAAGGGGCGCTCACCGATCATGCGGCTGTCCGTGATCGTTTTGATCGTGCAGAGGACCACGGCGAGCAGGATGTCGACGCGTGTGGGTGAGCCGACCCCGCAGCAGCCGGCCGCCCAGGCCGAGAGCCGGGAACGGCCACCACGATCACCGTCGGCGCCGCCGCATACAGCCACTCCCCGCCGCCGCTCACGGGCAACGGGCCGTCCGGCGGGAAGGGGGGAGGAGCCGTCACGATCCCGGGGCGGCGATGCGGTGACCGGCGGGGTCGCCGCGGTGGGTGTGGTGGAGCCGGGTGACATGGAGGAGCTCCTTGACCTCGGCGGAGGCCGCTGGGACGGAGGTGCGGCCGGGGTCACGGGCTGCCCGTGGTTGGATGGGTGGCGTACTGGAGACGACCTGTCGGATGGGCACGACGCACCCTTTTTCTCCCCACCACCGTACTCCCCGTGCCGGGAAGCCCTCGCAGACCGCTGGTCAGGCCGGTGCCGCGTTGACACGGATCGTCGCCGGACGTTGACTGACGGGACGGCGCAGAGCCGTGATGGCAGGGCCGTTCGGGCTTCAGGCAGCCTGAAGCAGGCCGCCGGGAAGGCCAAAGGCGTCTTCGGGCGACGGCCCCCATCACCACGGGAACGGTGAATACGACGATGTACGACCAGACACGCGCCCAACAACCCGCCGACCGGCCCCCGGGCCTCGCCGGGCGCCGCGCCCCGGGCGTGGAACCGCTGCTCCCGACCGACGAACGGGACAGGATCGTCCGGCGCCTCGGACACGCCGTGAACACCTTCGCGGACGCTCCGGGCGAGGCCCTGGAGGAGGCCGAGAACGCCTTCGACGAAGCCACCGAGGCGCTGGTGAACGCCCTTACGGAACGTCGGCGCGCCCTGCGCGCGGGCTGGCAGGACCGGGATCCCGAGACGCAGTCCGCCGAACTCCGGCTCGCGCTGCGGGAGTACCGGGAGATCACCGGGCGGCTGCTGCGCGCCTGAACGGGGCGGCTGCTGCGCGCGCGAACGGCCACAGGTCCGCCCGCGCAAGCGCCTTCCGACGGCCGCCGCCGGTTGTTCGATCCCCGGCAGCGGCCGTCTGGGACTCCCCGCGCGGCCGAAGCCCCCTTCACGGGCGCGCGATTGGGGGCCGTGTGCCCCGCATCGGACCGCGCGACGGCATGCGGGAGGCACCGCGCCGGTCTCGCGACGAGGGGAAGCAGGACGTGGCGAGCACTGGAGCCGACCACAACGTGTGACGAAAGCCGACCGCTCTGCAGAGGCTGAGACTCGATCCTTGCCCGGGGCTCGGGACACAGACAGCCAACGAGCTGCCGACCGGCGTGCGTTCCGACGAAACGTGTGCACGGCGGAATGCGGCAAGCCTAGGTGGACTCGCCCCGGGTGAGAACCCTTGAGGGCCATGGAGAATCCACCGGGCGCGGCCCGCCCGTCCACGCGCCGGGGCGGAGTAGCGTGGAACGGACCAGGAGTTGCCCGTACGCCGGCTCCCCGTCGGCGTCGCTCTCGGCGCACCACGACACCGGTCCGTCGCACGGCGGCCCGGGGACAGGGACCGCGACATGAACGCGCCCACCGGTCAACGCGCCTCGCCCGGGCGGATACGACCTTCTTCCCTTCGGCCCGTCCGTCTCACCCTGCGTCCGCCGACCTTTCCGCACGGCCCCGTGAGCGGCGCCTGGTGGCCCCGTTCCGACGATCTTCCGGCCGAACTGCCCGCTCTCATCGAGGCGTTCGACAGGTCGTGGGGGCGTGTGACTCGTATGGCCGCACACCGCAGCGCCTGGCCTCAGGCACCGTGCGACCTGGCCGTCGCCGGCCACACGGTGCGGGCAAGGTGGTTCACATCCGGGTTCGACCCGCACGCCATCCGGCTGTTCGCCTACGGCGTCGGACGCCGGGACCTACTGATTGTTCCGCCCGGGACCGAGACCGCCACGGCCGGGCGGCTGATGAGGGCCGCGGCCGATCCCGCGCTCCGCCTCACCGCGAGCGCGCTCCTTCGGGACGGGGGAGGAAGCCGCCGTCCGGCAGGGGAGACGTGACCTCCACGGCGCGGCAGCGTGTCCCGCCGGCGGTGCCCGGCTCAGCCGTTTCCGGTTGGCGATCACCTGCAACGGGCATCAGCACCGGGCAGGCCCGGCCGGGCAGGACATGCCGCGGCGGGGGAACGGCCACGGCCATGGTGGTCGGGTGGCCCAGGAGGGGATGTGATCCGCCATGCGTACGCGTCGGCGTACCCATCGGCGTTCCGCACGAGTCGAGTACCTGCTGCCCGACGAGGCCGAATCGGCGGGCAGGGCGCGCAAGTTGACCTCGCGGTTCCTCGCCCGGCCCGACCGCCGGACGGCGGGGCTCGACGCCGAGCACATCGGCGACGCGACCCTCATCGTCTCCGAGCTGGTCACCAACGCCACGCGGCACGGCGGCAGCTGCCGCCTGCGCCTGCACGTGTCGGACACCCAGGTGACCGTCGAGGTCTACGACGGCAGCCCCGGCCGACCCGAGGTTCGGCCGCTGACGACGTGGGCTGAGAGCGGGCGCGGCCTCGCCATGGTGCGGTGCCTGGCACAGCGCTTCGACATCGATCCGGTCGACGGGGGCGGCAACAGAGTGCGCGCGGTTCTGGCGCTGTGACCGGCCTGACCGGCCAGGGCGTCGCTCCTCGAACCGCTCCTCCCCGTCCAGGCGTAGCCTGGACGGACCGAGGGCTTTTCGCGCAGCGCGACCGGCGGTGCCGTTCCCGGCGAGTGACCAAGCGGGCAGCCGCCCTCGGCTCCCGGACGGGAGCGCACGATGGAACCCGGCGGAACGCCTGCCGAAGACCTGCCCACTGACGGCGGGCACGACTACCGAATGCCCCTGCCCCGTCTGGCTCTCACCCCGGGAGTCGGCCACGGCCCGCTGGACGGGGCCTGGTGGCCGCGCTGCGACGCGCTTGAACTGGAACTGCCGTCACTCGTCGCCACGTTGGAGCCGGACCTGGGCACCACGGTGTGCGTCACCGTGGACGCCGCTCAATGGCCCGACGCACCGCACACGGTGATGGCACCCGGCCGAGTGATCACCGTGGAAGCGACCCGATCCGCGGGCGAGAAGCATGTCATCACGCTGGACTGCGACAGCGCCGGACGCCGCGTGCTCCTCGTCGTCCCGCCCCAGGAGTCCGCCGACGAAGCCTCCCGGCTGATGACCGCGGCGGCCGACCCCGCGCTCCACCTCGGCGCGAGCGCGCTGCTGACCCGCTGATCGGCAAATATCTGTTGCCTCGAAGAGAGAATTAGGCACGGGGGAGGAGGAATATTTCTCCCACCCATCCGGTTGAGCGGAATTATTCGCGACAGGTGGCCCAATGCGCGTGCTACTGTCGAGACAGGTTGCAGTTGTGGTTGCCAAAAGGTTCATTTTCCGACGGGCTGATCATCGCGGCGACACGGAGGCCGCACAGGGCGAACTCCGAGCACCGTTTCCGAAGGAGAAATGACATGGCTACAGGCACTGTGAAGTGGTTCAACGCCGAAAAGGGCTTCGGCTTCATCGAGCAGGACGGCGGCGGCGCCGACGTCTTCGCCCACTACTCGAACATCGCCGCCCAGGGCTTCCGCGAGCTGCAGGAAGGCCAGAAGGTGTCGTTCGACATCGGGCAGGGCCAGAAGGGCCCGACCGCCGAGAACATCGTTCCGGCCTGACCACAGCACCGACGCACACTTCGCAGCTGGGGCCCGCACCTTGGGGTGCGGGCCCCAGCTCGCTGCATTTTCAGGGGAAATCGCCCCTGTCGTCTTCGGCTCGTTCTCGCGATTCTCTGCGCCGTTCATCATGCTGCGGGAATTCCTTGATACGCGCCCGCATCGAGGAAGAATCCACATGAACACAGCACGCGTTTCACGCGCTCAACGCCCCCAGCGAACCCCGCGCGCCACCCGCCCTTACGACCGTTTCGAGGGCTCCCCCGCAAACCGCTCCGGCGCCCGGCGCCGCCCCAAGGTCCACGACAGCCGACAGGCCGCGCCCGGCGGCGAGTTCGCGCTGCCCAAGACGATCGAGCCCGCACTGCCCGCCGTCGAGTCGTTCGCCGAACTCGCCATGCCGGCACCGCTGTTGGCCGCGCTCGGCCACCAAGGCGTGAGCGTGCCGTTCCCGATCCAGGCGGCCACCCTGCCGAACTCCCTGGCCGGCCGTGACGTACTCGGCCGCGGCCGCACAGGCTCCGGCAAGACCCTCGCCTTCGGCCTCCCCGTGCTGGCCCGTACGGCGGGCCGCCGAGCCGAACCACGGCAGCCGCTGGCCCTGATCCTGGTACCCACCCGCGAACTCGCCCAGCAGGTCACCGACGCGCTCACCCCGTACGCCCGCGCCGTGCGGCTGCGGCTGGCCACCGTGGTCGGCGGGATGTCGATCGGCAGGCAGGCGCATGCGCTGCGGGACGGGGCCGAGGTCGTCGTCGCGACGCCGGGGCGGCTGAAGGACCTCATCGACCGGGGCGACTGCCGGCTGGGCGAGGTCGCCGTCACCGTCCTGGACGAGGCGGACCAGATGACCGACATGGGGTTCATGCCCCAGGTCACCGCGCTGCTCGACCAGGTGCGTCCCTCAGGCCAGCGGATGCTCTTCTCTGCCACCCTGGACCGCAACGTCGACAAGCTGGTCCGCCGCTATCTGACCGACCCGGTGGTCCACTCCGTCGACCCGTCGGCGGGTGCCGTCACCACGATGGAGCACCACGTCCTCCATGTGCACGAGGCGGACAAGCACCGCACGACGACCGAGATCGCCGCGCGCGACGGCCGGGTGATCATGTTCCTGGACACCAAGCACGCGGTGGACCGGCTGACCAAGCACCTCCTCGGCAGCGGTGTCCGGGCGGCCGCCCTGCACGGCGGCAGGTCCCAGCCGCAGCGCACCCGGACCCTCGCGCAGTTCAAGAGCGGGCAGGTGACGGCGCTGGTGGCGACCAATGTCGCGGCGCGCGGCATCCATGTCGACGACCTCGACCTGGTCGTCAACGTGGATCCGCCGGGCGACCACAAGGACTATCTGCACCGCGGCGGCCGTACGGCCCGGGCCGGCGAGTCGGGCAGCGTCGTCACCCTGGTGACCCCGGGCCAGCGCCGTGACATGAGCCGGCTGATGGCCTCGGCCGGCATCAGCCCGACGATCACCGCGGTGCGCTCGGGAGAGGCGGAACTGAGCCGCATCACCGGCGCCAAGGCCCCGTCCGGTGTCCCGGTCGTCATCTCCACGCCGACCGCGGAGCCGCCCCGGCGGGCCGTGTCCGGTGCGTCGGCCTCGGCCCGCAGCCGACGGGGGCGCCCCGCCCGGGGCCGGTCCGCGGCGAGGCGCCGCGCAGCATGACATGTCGCCGGTCCGTCGCCGGTCGGCGACGGACCGCCTGCGCAAGCCCGTCGCGCTCAGAGAATCCGCACGTACCGCAGGAGGCAGCTGTGACACCGATCCAGACTCATCGAAACCCGAGCACTCCCGAGGTCATGGCCCGGGTCGACCACGTGGACGCGATCGAGCTGCGTGTGTTCGACGACATGACCGTCGAGGTGGCCCTGTCTGTCATGGCCGGTGCCGGTGTGGACCACCTGCTCCTGTGCGACGGGGACGACGAGCGCACCGGCTCGGTCACCCGGGCCCAACTCGCCGTGCACCGCGACAGTTCCGCCTACACGGACCACGTCCGGCTGCGAGACGTCCTCGACGGACCGTGCCCGTTCGTCCGCCCTTCCACCTTCTCCCTGTGAGGCACCATGCGCTGTGTCATCGCCCGCTACCCGTTCGAACTGACCAAGCACGGAGTGCTGGACTCGATGGCGGGCGTCAGGCCCGAGATCGTCACCGGTGATTCCGTGACCATCGGCCGCCGCCGCTATCCCGTGATGCAGGTCGGTGAGGTCATCACCCGGCAGGACCGCCGCGACTTCACCAGCGGCGAGGTCATCCGGACCATGGCCCGCCTCGGCTTCACCTGTCACTCCCGTCCCGGGGCCGCACCGACCCCGGACGCGGGTGCCCGTAGCCCCCTCCAGGCCGCCTCGGAAGCGCTCGGGGGCACCGGCCTCCAGGACGCCTGATCCCGTACGGCGGACAGCGTTCGTCCAAGCTCCAACCGGGCAGAGGAGATGGGGCGCATGTGCGCTCATCACGACCCGTCCGAGCCTTTCCGTATGCCCGAACTGTTCGACGAATGCCGGATGGTGTGCGCCCGCGGCCAGCTGGACCTGACCGCCATGACTCGCCTGGTGCACGCTCTGCAGGGTGCCCGCGCCGGGTGCGGACGCGTCTTCCTCATCGTCGATCTCCGCGAGGTGACCTTCGCGGACGGAAGCATCCTGCAACCGCTGTGCGAGGCGTGGGACGACTGCCGGGCCCGGCAGGGCTGGGTCCGCGTCGTCCACAGCAGCCGTGGCATAGAACTCGTCATGCTGGACGGCGGGGTACTCGGCCGCTTCCCCGCCTACGCCAGCGCCCAGGACGCCTGGCGCGGAACGCCAACGGCAGCGCGGGGCGCAGCACTCGCCCCCATATCGACACGTACTGCCGACCCAGAGGCCCGATGACGTACGGCAGCCCGTACCGGGCATGGATCTCCCGTGCCCGGGGACGATCGAAGCACGCCGGACGGCCGGTGGCCGGGCGGCCGCAGGTTTTGCGCGGGCGGGCTGCGCGCAGAAGGGCCGCCGCGTCACGGATCGGCCGGATCACGGCGGACGTACGGGAGGGTCAGCCGAGCGACCGGTCGACGGAACCGTACGACAGGCCGGGCGTCGGCGAGGGCTGCTGAGGTGCGGTTCGGCAGGTGAAGCCGAGACGGACCAGTGCCCGGACCATCTCCGCGGCGGTGAAGTCGCGCGGGTCCTGGCGGGTGATCACCACTCCCACCTGCTTGACGGGGTACACCCGGCCCCCGATGACGACACATTCCCCCGTCAGGGCCTCGGGCAGGACGTTCTCCATCGACATCTCCACGACCGCCTTGGACAGGTCGAAGGGATAACGGGCGATCACACAGCGCATGGTGCCTCACCAGGGTCGGGACGGATCCGGGACGGGTGGAACACGAGAAGGGGCAGTGCGGTCGACACGAGTGCCGGCCGAGAGCGGTTGACGGGCCCACGCCCGCCGGTCGCTGGTCGCCACCCGTCGGTCAGCGGAGCACCAGAAATCGGCCGGGAGCGAGATGCGACGCCTCACGGGCGTCGGCCGACAGGCAGCGCCAGCCCCAGGACAGAAGTGCTTCGAGCATGTCCGCGTTGTCCCGGTCGACCAGCGTGACACCGAGCGCGGCTGAGTGATCGCTCAGCAGACGCTTCTGCAGGCGCCGGGCGAGGTTCCACTCGCGGCTCTGGTCCTGCGTGCGTACCCGTCGCTCCACGAGTATGTCGGCGACGGCGAAGAGCCTGCCGAAGGCGGCGACACGCAGCAGGCTCTGCGGGAGGCACCCGTCGAGGCCGTCCCACCAGGGCCCGTCGCCACGCACAGGGAAACCGTAGGCGCAGGCGGTGAGGCCGATGGCGCCCGAGGGGCCGGCGGTCTCCGCCACGAGCAGTTCGAACCCCGGTCGCCGCATGTGGCCCGCGAGCCGTCGCCGGAACACGGCGGACCGGTCCTGGCCCGACGCGTCCGAGGCCCGCACCTGGTGGGAAGAGGTGTTGGTGTACAGCTCGCCGAGCTCTTCCATGCGGTCGTCGATCTGGCACCGGGTCAGCGGGCGGACGAACTCGCCCTTCTCGGGTGAGGGCCCCTGCCGGCGCCGCTGCGGCGGCGCCTCGGTAAGCGCCGGTTGTCGGCCGGGTGTCCCCAGGTGGGCGGTCTGCGGGCGGTCCGGCGTGTTCACGGTCATGGGCGAACCCTGCTCCGGGTCCGGACGGGTCCGGCCCGGCGTCGTCGTTCGCCGAGAACGGCACCGGCGCGTGAGCCGGCACACGAGGTGCCCTCGGTGCCTTCGAGCCTACGCCCGCCGACGGGGCCGGAGAGTGCACACCCACCCGGCAGGGCACTCCGACACTCGTACCGAGCGGTCAACCACGGTCGACAGCGGTGCGACCCCGCACTCCCAGCCGCTACGTCAGATGCATACGGCCAGGTCAGAGGCGCTCCGACCTGAAAGCGCCGTCGCTTGCCAAGCTGAGAGCGCGAGTTCGGCTGCAAAGCGCCTCGGCTCAGACCTTCTCCGAACCAACGCGTGGATGTCCGGCAGTGAGGATTTCCCGATCACGCTGTACGGCCTTTGCCAGACCCTCGCTGTCCAGGACCAGGGCACCGCTCACGCGGCCGTCCCGGCATTTGAGGCGCCGCCGGTCAGTCGGGCACGTTTGGCTGCCACGGCCTCGGGGTCGGCCGGGCCGTGCACCTCGTCGAAGTCCGCGATCAGCTCGTCCAGGTTGTCCCGCTCGATCTGCCGCTGGGCCGCCCTCTCCAGGTACGCCGATACGCCCCGCTTGCCGACCCGCTCACGGATGGCCCGCAGGGTTCCGGCGGACAGTGTGACGGAGATATCGCTGGTCGGGCCGTCGCCGGGCAGGAGAGCGGAAACCGACGGTCGACAACGGTGCAATCCGACTCACGCGCCTGGGGTTTGTCTTTGTTCGGTCAGTTGGCTCTCCGCCGCTGCCTGAATCGGGTGGTGGCTGCGGCGAGGTCCACGATCGGGGCGGGGTAGTCCAGGCCCGACCGGGTGGCTGTGTCGAGGTGGACGACGCGGTGGACCGCGGTGGCGTCGAGGTGGCTGAGCTCGGGGAGCCAGCGGCGTACGTACTCCCCGCGGGGGTCGTACCGGCGTGCCTGGACGAGTGGGTTGAGGAGCCGGTTCGGGCGGGTGTCCGTGCCGGTCCCGGCGACCCACTGCCAGTTGAGCTGGTTGTTCGCCACATCGCCGTCGACAAGGAGGTCCAGGAAGTGGCGCGCTCCCGCCCGCCAGTCCAGGTACAGCGTCTTGGTGAGAAAGCTCGCCGCGAGCAGGCGGGCACGGCCCGGCATCCAGCCCTCGTGGCGAAGCTGTCTCAGGGCGGCGTCGACGACGGGGTAGCCCGTGCGGCCGTCCTGCCAGGCTTCGAACTCCTTCGTGGCGCGGCGCCAACGGTCGTGCCGGGGCCGGTAGTCGTGGTCGGCAGCGTCGGGGCGGGCCGCCAGGACCTGGTGGTGGAAGTCCCGCCAGGCGAGCTGGCGGACGAAGGCCCGCGCACCGGGATCGTCCTGAGCACGGGCCCGGTGGAGCAGTTCGGTGGGTGAGAGGCAGCCGAAGTGCAGGTAGGGGGAGAGCCGGGAGGTCGCGTCGGCGGCCAGGTCGTCGTGCCGGTCTTCGTATGCGGACAGCGGGCCCGCCAGCCATGCCCGCAGCCTGCGGCGGGCCTCGGACTCCCCGCCGGCTGGCAGGCCCGGCGAGGTGGAGCCCGACGCGAGGGACTTCGCGCGAGGAAGACCGGCCGAGGCCACGTCCGGCAGCCGTACGGCGTCCGGTGCCGGCAGGACGCCGCGCACGGAGAAGCTCTCCCATCGGCGGAAGTACGGGGTGAAGACGGCGAAGTGGTCCCTGTCCTTGCCCGCGGGTGTCAGGGCCCCCGGGGGCACGGCCGTCAACGAGGCCTCGTGGACGCGTAGTTCGCGTCGGTCGCCGGCCAGCTCCGTGCGCAGCCGGTCCTCGCGCCGTGCCGCGTAGCGGCTCACCCCGCCCGCGATGTGCACCACGGCTGCCCCGGTCTCCGCCGCCACCCGGCAGGTCTCCTCGACCACGTCACCGACGCGCACCACCAGCCGGCCGCCCCTTGCCCGCAGGGCGGCGTCGAGATCGGCCAGGCTGTCGGCGAGGAACGCGGCGCGGTTGGGTCCGGTGAAACCGGTGCGGCGGATGCCGCTGTCGACGACGAAGAGCGGGACCACACGTTCCGCGTCCTTCACAGCGGCCCGGAGGACCGGGTTGTCGTGCACCCGCAGGTCGGCGGTGAACAGGGCGACCGAGACGCTCACAGTTCCTCGAGCCCCCTCAGTGAGTGCGGGCCGGTTCGGGGGCAGCCGATTCGGCCGCGGCGGCGATGTTGCGGACCATGCCGCCGAAGACCGCGGCGTGGAAGGGGGCCACGCCCCACCAGTAGGCGTGCCCGGCCAGGCCGTGCGGATGGAACAGGGCCCGCTGCCGGTACACCGTGCGCCCCTGTGGATCCCGGTCGACGGCCATCTCCAGCCAGGCCAGGCCCGGCAGCCGCATCTCGGCGCGCAACCGGAGCAGCCGGCCCGGCTCGATCTCCTCCACTCGCCAGAAGTCCAGGCTGTCGCCGACCCGCAGCCTGGTCGCGTCCCGGCGGCCCCGGCGCAGACCGACACCGCCGACGAGGGTGTCCAGCCAGCCCCGCAGGGACCAGGCCAGCGGCGAGGAGTACCAGCCGTTCTCGCCGCCGATCGCCTCCACCACCCGCCACAGCGCCTGCGGCGACGCCGCGACCGTACGCTCGCGGTGATCCGTGTAGAGGCTGCCGCCCGCCCAGTCGGGGTCGGTGGGCAGCGGGTCGCTGGGGGCGCGCGGAGTCGAGGCCGAGGACCACCTGGTGGCGACGTCCGCGTCCTGCACACGCCGCAGAGCCAGCCGGATCGCCCGGTCCAGACCGACCGGTCCCTCCGGTGGGTCCGGCACATGGCGGACGATGTCCCGCTCGGCGCAGACCACCTCGTGCCTCAGCGACTCGACCAGCGGGCGCGCGAGAGCGCCCGGCACCGGGGTGACCAGACCGACCCAGAGGCTGGACAGCCGGGGGGTGAGCGCCGGAACCGGGAGGATGACCCGTTTCGGCAGCCCGGCGACGACGGCGTACCGCCGCATCATCTCCTCGTACGTGACGATGTCCGGTCCGCCGATGTCGAAGGCGCGGTTCACGTCGTACGGCAGCCTCGCGCATCCCACGAGGAAGCGGAGCACGTCGCGGACGGCGATGGGCTGGATGCGGGTGCGCACCCAGCTCGGGGTCACCATCACGGGCAGGCGCTCGGTCAGGTACCGCAGCATCTCGAACGAGGCCGAACCCGAGCCGATGATCACGGCTGCCCGCAGTACGGCGGTCGGCACGCCCGAGGCCAGGAGGATGCGGCCCACTTCGGTGCGGGACCGCAGATGGGGTGACAGTGCGTGCTCGGGTACTCCGGAAGGGCTGAGTCCGCCGAGGTAGACGATCCGGCGGATTCCGGCTGACCGCGCCTGCTCACCGAAGATCCGTGCCGCGCGCCGGTCGGTCTCCTCGAAGCCCCGACCGGTGCCCAGCGCGTGCACCAGGTAGTACGCGACGTCCATGCCCTCCATGGCCGCGCGCACGGCGCCCTCGTCCGTCACGTCCCCGCGCACGGCCTCCGCCTGCCCGGCCCACGGATGATCCCGCAGCTTGCCGGGCGAGCGGGCCAGGCAGCGCACGGAATGCCCGGCGGCCAGCAACTCCGGCACCAGCCTTCCACCCAGGTAGCCGGTGGCGCCGGTGACCAGACAGCGCAGCGGACGGTCGTCGTCGGTCATGCCCGTCGCACGCATGCCTGTTGAGTGCGCTGTGTCCCGCGACGGCCTGCGGACCGGGGCGCAGGAAACGTCATGGCTCTCATGTCCTCCTGGGAGGCGCCTCCTGAGGGGCGCTGTCGCTGTTCCCCGACCCCATGCTTGGGGCCGCGGACGAACACCGCAACCTCGCCGTCCCCGGCCGCCCCGGAGCGCCCTTCTCTCCGACGCACCCGGGGCACACGTTCGCGTCAGGCCCGGCGGCCGTTATGCCCAGCAGCCGTTCACGGTCGCGGCGAGGCCGTCCATCGCGTCCTTGATGGCGCTGTTACTGGCCGTCGAGTCGTTCTCTATGAAGGAGAAGACCTTCCACCGGCCGTCCTTGCCCACCGTCAGGCCGCTCAGGGCGATGGCGCCGGTGAGGGTACCGGTCTTCGCGTACACCTTGCCGACGGCGCACTTCGAGTTCTCGTCGTCGAAGCGGCCCCACTCCGGGCCGAGCGTGCTGCCGGCCTCGCCCGCGACCGGGAGGCCGTCGCGGATCGAGCCCAGGATGTCCTCGTAGCGCTTCTCCGTCAGCAGGTCGAGGATCTCCGCCAGGGTCCGGGCCGGGATGCGGTTGGCTCGGGAGAGGCCGCTCCCGTCGTACACCTCGAAGTTCTCCAGCGACACTCCGTACCGCCGGCTCAGCACGTCGCGCACGACCGCCGTGCCGCCCTCGAACGTGGCCGGCTGCCCGGCGCCCAGTGCGGTCATCCGCAGCAGGGTCTCGGCGATGTTGTTGTCGCTGACCTTGAGCATGTGGTGGACGATGTCCGACAGCGGGGCGGACCTGTGACGGGCCACCGGTACGTCGGTGATGTCCGCCGTCCGGCGTGTGACGTCGCCGTCCACGGTGATGCCGTCGGCGGCGAGTTGCTGGGCGAAGACCTGTCCGGCGTCGATCGAGGTGTCGTCGACGGCGTGTCCGTCGACGACGAGGGCGCGGACCGGAGCGACGTCGCCCGGGAAGTAGTCGGGCTTCCAGCCGTGGGCGAGGGTCGAGTCGGAGAAGAGGCTGTCGTCCACGGCGACCTTCACGCCGGTGAGACCCGCCGCCTTCAGCCCGGCCACGGCGTCCTTGGCCATGTCGGCGAGGTCCGCGGTGGTCAGCGTCCGGTCGCCGCCGCCGACGAGGGTGAGGGTGCCGTCGCCGTAGACGACCTTCGTCTTGAACCGGTGGTCCGGGCCGAGCACCGTCAGGGCGGCGGTCGCGGTCGCGAGTTTGGTGTTGGACGCCGGCATCAGCGCGGTGGCGCCGTTGTGGTCCCAGACGGTGTTGTCCGACTCGGCGTCCAGCACCACGCCGCTGACGTTGCCGCCCAAGCGGGCGTCGTTGACGCGGGTGTTGAGGTTCGCGGCGATCGCCTGGTCGGCAGGATCGAGGTCTTCGCCCGCGTTCGGGGCCGCGTCGGGCGTGGTCGCGGTGGTGTTTGCGTCGGCGGCGAAGGCCGAGGGCCCGGCGAGCACCGCCGACGCGACGGGCACGGCCATGGCGAGGACCAGAGCTCGGCGGGCGCCCGCGCCGAGCTGCTTCGGCTTGCGATGCCGGTGGCGACCGCCCGGGGTGAAGGCGGATGGGGGCACGGCTTCGGGTTCGGGGTTCATGGGGGACTTTCCGTGATGTACGCCGGCGGAAGGAGGTCAAGCCGATGTAGTGGGGGGTCTGACTCAGTGGCGCGAAAGGATCAGCGCCCCACAAGTGGTCACATGAACCCCACGGCCCCCAAAAGATAACTCACAAGTAAGGGACGGAGATCACAGGTTCGCGCACGCCATCGACCCGGATTCCAGAGGGAGTTGGCCAACTGTGCACCTGCGGCAGTTGCGCGTGCTCACGGCAGCACCGCCTCGTTTCCGATGTGCGTGAGTATCCGCTCCAGCCAGGCCGGAAGATCACCCTCGACTTCGGTGCGGTTGGTCTCGTTGAACAGTTCGTGTCGCGCTTCGGGGTGGACGCGGCAGGTGATGTCGGTGAGGCCGGCCTGCCCGTAGCGGGCGACGAGCAGGTCACTCAGCGCGAGACCGGCCTTGAGCGGGTCCCGGTCGCCGACCAGGACGTGGAGGGGCAGGTGTGCCGGGATGCCCCGGGGCTGCGCGAGTGCTGTCGAGGCGGCTCAGGTGCAGCGGGTCTCGTGCTCCGACTTCGCGCGGACCGTGTCGATGACCGCTTGGACGGCCGTCACGAAGTTCTGGGGGTCGTCCAGGGCAACGAACCGTGGCGCGACACGTGCGATGTTGGGGTACTTGTCGGGCGGCAGCGTGAGGTAGTCGGTCTTCCAGGCGTGCAGATCGGCGTCCCGGAGCTCCGGGGACAGCGCGGCCAGGCTCGCGTCCATGGCGCTGTAGGCCAGCACCAGGTCGGCGAAGACCCGGTAGTAGCGGGCGGCTTCGGCGTCGTCGAGGCCGGCCCGGCGCATGCAGTCCAGTTTGCGCTCCACGGAACGGAACTCGTTCTCCCGGCGGGCGGTGCGCGCGGCTGCCAGGGCCCCGACCCTGGGATGGCGGAGGAACGCCGCATGGGTGTGGATCGCGATCTGCATGAGGTCGTGGGCCCAGTCGTCCGTGGGCGGCGGGGTGTTGGCCAGGGCCTCCTCGTGCAGGGCGTCGATGAGCGCCAGCAGCAGTTCGTCCTTGTTGCGGAAGTGCCGGTAGATCGCCGTCGGATGGGCGGACAGCTCACGGCCGAGGGCCTGGAACGTCAGCTTCTCCATGCCGGAGGAGTCCGCGACCCGGAACGCCGCCTGGACGATCAGCTCCTGGCTCAGGGTGCCGCGCGGCAGCCGGCTCCGGCTCGCCCTCCTGGTCGTCCTGGCACTGCTGTCGGTCATGCTTCCTTCCCCACGTCGATCGCTCCCATGGTCTCGCACCCGCATGGCGTCATGCCGGCCACCGCCGAACCGTCCGCGCGCGGATCGGTGGCCGCCGCCAGGTGCGGTCGGCCGTCCCCGGCGACTCGCCGGACCAACTGGCCGTGCCCCACCCCGTCGTCGTTCGCGCCGAGCGAGCGGACGGTGAAGCCCGCCCCCTCGATCGCGCGGACGCCGGCGGCGGGGACGTCCCGCTCGGTGCTGACGACTCCCGCGCCGGTCGTCACCCCCGCCTCCATGGCTCCGAGGACCCAGCGTGGCACCGACACGGCGTGTTCGGGAGCGGAACCGGCGGCGAGGTGCAGGGCCATGTGGGTGTGCACCTGGGGTTGCGCGCGTCCCCCCATGGCGCCGTGCGCACCGACGAGTTCGCCCCCTTCGCGGACCAGAACCGGCATGAGCGTGTGCAGCGGCCGCTTCCCGCCGGCCAGCTGGTTGGGCGAGGCGGGGTCGAGGGAGAACGAGGCACCCCGGTTGTGCAGGACGATCCCGGTGCCGGGGTCGAGCAGGGCGGCGCCGAAGCCGTGGAAGACGCTCTGGATCAGGGAGACCCAGGTGCCGTCCGCGTCGGCCACCACCACCGCGACGGTGTCACCGGTCGCCTTGCGCCGGCCGAGCAGGTCGACCGCCGTACCGGCCATGGCGTGCTCGGCGACGCGCCGCGCGTACGCGTCGGACAGCAGGTGGTCGACGGGGGCGCTGCTCCACTCCGGGTCGGCGCAGTGGCGGTCCCGGTCGCCGGCGGTCCAGGCGAGTACGGAGGCGACCACGCCGGCGTCGCGTCCCAGCGGGTCGAGCGGCCCGCGGAGGGTGCGGACCACGTCGAGCGCCTTGAGGCCCTGGAGGAAGTAGAGGCCCTGCGAGTTCGCGCCGGCCGACAGGTACTCGACACCGTCGTACTCCACGGCGAGCGCCGGCGAGAGTTCCACGGTGTGTGCGGCGAAGTCCTCCTCCGTCATCGCGGATCCCCCTGCCGCGAGCAGCTTCACCAGGCTCGCGCCCACCTCGCCGCCGTACATCGCGGCGGGGCCTTCCGAGCCGATCCGGGCCAGGGAGCGGGCGAGGTGGGGCTGGCGCAGCGTCTGCCCGGCCGTGAGGACCTCGCCGTCGGCGAAGAACACGCCGCGCATGCCGGGATCGCGCGCCAGGTTGCCGCTCTCGCGGGCGAGGTCGTGGGCCAGTCCGGACGCCACGGGCACCCCCTCACGGGCGGCGGCCTCGGCGGGCGCGAGCGCCGAGCCGAGCGGACGGGTGCCCCAGGTATCGGCCAGTACGCCCCACCCGGCGACCGCGCCGGGAACCGTCACCGGCAGGGCGCCGAGCACGGGCATCAGGTCGTACGCCGCCGTCAGCGACGCCACGTCGATCGCGCGCGGGGACCGGCCGCTCGCGTTGACGAAGCGGACGTCGCCGTCCCGGGTGCCCACCAGGGCCAGCAGGTCGCCGCCGACCGAGCACTGGTTGGGGTACACCACCGTCAGCATGGCGGCGGCGGCGAGCGCCGCGTCGACCGCGTTGCCGCCCCCGCGCAGGACCTCGGCCGCCGCGTCGCTCGCCGCGGCGTGAGGTGTGGCGACGGCCCATTCCCCGCCCCTCGCGGCGAGCTGACGTTCGGTGAGTGCGGACATCGTTCTCTTTCCCGAGTGCGCCGGCGGCCGCCTGGGGTGCGGCCTCTTTAACCGCCGCGTTACAGGGGACTTCTTGACAGTCCAAGAGCGGCGGGCCTAGCTTCCCAGTCATAGTCAACGTTATCGACTATGGCATTGACTTCCATCGCCGCGCAACAGCGCGAACTCTCAAAGGGGTTCGGAAATGGCCAGGTCGCTCTCCTTCTCCCGTAGATCGGTGTCCGTGCTGACCGGCGCCGCCGCCGCGGCCGCCATGGCCCTCACCGGATGCGCCGACAGCTCCGGCGGCACCGACACCGCCGCGAAGGCGGCGTCGGTCAAGGTGCCCGCGGGTGCGCTCGTGAAGGGCGGTCAGATCACCTACTGCTCGGACATCAGCGCGCCGCCGCTGACGTACTACGACGCCGCGCAGAAGCCGGTGGGAGCGGAGATCGAACTCGGGAACGCGCTGGCCGCCGAACTCGGGGTCCGGGCGAACTGGGCCAACACCAGCTTCAACGGCATCATCCCGGCGTTGCAGGCCAAGCAGTGCGACGCGATCATCAGCCAGCTCTACATCAAGCCGGAACGGGAGAAGGTCGTCGACTTCGTCCCGTACATGTACGCCTCCAACACCCTCGTCGTGGCCGAGAAGAACGCCAAGACCATCAAGAGCGCGGACGACCTGTGCGGCAAGAAGGCCGCCGGGCAGACGGGCACGACCATCGTCCAGTACCTCACCGACCAGTCCGAGAAGTGCGCGGCGGCCGGGAAGCCGAAGATCGACATCCGGCAGTTCACCAAGGACAGCGACGCCCTCCAGCAACTGCGCCTCGGACTGGTGGACGCCTACGGCACGACGCTGGAGACCGCCGCGTATGTGCTGAAGCAGCAGCCGGGCACCTTCGGCCTCGTGGGCGAGCCGTTCAATCGCATCAAGGTGGGAGCCGCGACCGGCAAGGACGACGCGTCCCTGCACGACGCGCTCACGAAGGCACTGGCAGCGGTACGCAAGAGCGGCACGTACGACGCGATCCTCAAGAAGTGGAACCTGTCCGGCGACGACATCGCCAACTGATTCCGCGGCAGGCGCGCAGAGAGAGGACGACGTGACCCACGCAACCGTGCTCGCCGACGCGGGGCAGCCGGCCGGCTTCGACTGGCCGTTCTTCTGGCACTACCTGTTCTCGCCCTCCGGGGCGTTCCTCGACGGACTCTGGCGCACCGTCTACATATCGGTCATCGCCCAACTGCTCGGTGTGATTCTCGGTTTCGCCGTCGCGCTGGCCCAGCGCAGCCGCTTCGCCCCGCTGCGCTGGGGCGGCCGTACCTATGTCTGGCTGATCCGCGGCACGCCCCTGCTCGTCCAGCTCGTCCTCGTCTACAACGGCCTCGCGGCGGCGGGCATCTACCGCTTCGCCGACCTCCAGGTCGGCGGGCTCGTGCTCCTCGGCGTCGTGCAGGCGGCCATTCTGACGCTCGCCGTGAACGAGGCCGCGTACATGGCCGAGATCTTCCGCGCGGCCCTCGACGCCATCGATCCGGGGCAGGCGGAGGCGGCGCAGGCGCTGGGCATGACCCCCGCGATGACCATGCGGGTCGTGCTGCTGCCGCAGGCGATCCGGATCATCGTTCCGCCGCTGGGCAACGAGTTCAACCTGATGATGAAGTCGACCTCCCTGCTGTCGGTCATCGGCCTCCAGGAGATGTTCCTGACCGCGCAGTCGATCAACTCGGCGACCTTCAAGACCTTCGAGATCTTCCTCGTCGCCGCCTGCTACTACCTCGCGCTGACGACGGTCTGGTCGTTCGTCCAGCGGTTCATCGAGCGCAGACTCGCGGATCCCGGACAGGTGATCACCACACCCTCGCTGCGGGAACGGCTCGCCGGTGGCGGCCTGCGCCGCACCACCGGCCGCGAGGACGCCGCGCTCGTGGGCAAGGAGGCCCACTGACATGGAACCGATCACAAGTCCGGCTGACGCGTCGGCGGTGATGTCGGCACGCGGGGTGGTCAAGCGCTTCGGCGACGCCCGGGTGCTGAACGGCATCTCCATGGACGTCCGGGCCCGCGAGGTCGTGGTCATGGTGGGGCCGTCCGGGTCCGGCAAGACCACGTTCCTCCGCTGCCTCAACCACCTCGAACGCATCGACGAGGGCGAGATCCTCATCCACGGCCTCCCGGTCGGCTACCGGCCACGGCGGTCCGGCTCCGATCAGCCGGTGTCCGCTCGGCCGGTGGAGGAGCGGCCGAAGGTGGTGGCCGAGCGCCGCCGCAACATCGGCTTCGTCTTCCAGCGCTTCAACCTCTTTCCCCATCTGACCGCGCTCGACAACGTGGCCGTGGCGCCGACGAAGGTCCTCGGCATGCCGAAGGCCGAGGCCAGGGAGCAGGCGCAGGCGCTCCTGGCAAGGGTGGGCCTCGAACACAAGGCGTCGTCGCGGCCGTCGGCCCTGTCCGGCGGCCAGCAGCAGCGCGTCGCCATCGCCCGCGCCCTCGCCATGAAGCCGGAGTTGATGCTCTTCGACGAACCGACCAGCGCCCTCGACCCCGAGATGGTCGGCGAGGTCGTCGCCGTGATGAAGGAACTCGTCGACGACGGCATGACGATGATCGTCGTCACGCACGAGATGGGGTTCGCCCGCTCGGCAGCGGACCGGCTGGTCATGTTCGACCAGGGGGCCGTCCTGGAGGAAGGCCCCCCTGAGAAGCTCATGACCGACCCCGCCCACGCACGCACACGCGCCTTCCTGCGCCGTATCGGCGAGGGCGGCTGAGCGAGCGCGGCACGGACACCGAGCCGGGTCCCCAACGGTTTCGGGGTCACCAGGGGACGACGCCGTCGTCCTCGAAGAACGAACCGGTCGGACCGCCGTCGGGCAGCGTGGCCAGTCGGATCGCCGTTGCTGCGCCCTGCTCGGGAGTGCGCGGCCCGTGGAAGCCGGTGAAGTCGGTCGCGACCAGGCCCGGGCAGGCGGCGTTGATCAGGATGTTCGTACCGGCGAACTGCCGGGCGTACTGCACGGTGACGGCGTTGAGGAACGACTTCGACGGCGCGTAGGCCGCCATGACAGGTCCGATCTCGATGTCCGGGTCCGCCTGCCGGGTCAGGGAGCCGACGGAACTGGAGACGTTGACGATGCGCGGCGAGGGCGAGCGCCGCAGCAGCAGCGGCAGCATCGCGTTGGTCACCCGGATGACACCGATGACGTTGGTCTCCACGACCGCGCGGACCACATCGAGGTCGAGCGTGGTCGGATCCTGCACCCACCCCGGGCCCGTATCCCCCGAGATGCCGGCGTTGTTGACCAGGACGTCCAGACGCCCGGCCTGCCGTTCGATCAGTTCCGCGGCATCGGTGACGCTCTGATCGCCGGTCACGTCCAGCGGCACCCCGAACGCTTCCACCCCGGCGGCGCGCAGCTTCTCAAGGGCGGCCTCGCGCCGGGCGGCGTCGCGGGCTCCCACGCCCACGCGGTAGCCGAGAGCGCCCAGCCCGTTCGCGATTGCGTACCCGATTCCCTTGTTCGCGCCGGTCACCAGCGCGATCTTCGTTTCGCTCATGACGTCGATGCTCGCTCGCGGTCGAGTGGCGCATCCAACACCGATACAGTGCCCTGTCATACCCGGTAGGTATCACCGACGTACGCTGGGGCCATGGACACCTTGGAGACCCGCGAGCTGAGATATTTCATGGCCGTCGCCGAGGAACTGCACTTCGGCCGTGCCGCCGAGCGGCTCGGCATGGCCCAGCCACCGCTGTCCCGGGCGATCCAGCAGCTCGAGCGGCGCCTCGGTGTCTCCCTGCTGAAACGCAACCGCCGGGGCGTATCCCTGACCGGCGCCGGAGAGGTGCTGATGCACGAGGGGCGCGCAGCCCTCGACGCGACCACCGCCGCCGCTCGCCGCACCCGTCGCGCCGGTGGTGCCGACAGTCCGGGGGGCCGACGCAACCGCCTGGTGCTGGCAGTGAAGGCCGCCGCCTCTCACGAGCTGCTGCAGAAGCTCCTCGACGCCTACGCGGCCGAGCCCGACGCCGCCGAGATCGAGGTGCTGCCGAGCGGCACGTGCGAGCAGGGAGAGATGCTGCGCGACGGCCGCGCTGATGTGGCGCTCATGCACACACCGTTCAACTCCCTCGCCGGGTTCGACAGCGAGGAACTGACGACCGAGGGGCAGATCGCCATCCTGCCCGCCCGGCACCCCCTCGCCGCACGCAGGACTCTGTCCCTGGCCGACGTCAGCGACATCCCCGACCTTCCGCTCGCCCGCTGGCCCCGCCACGGCACGTACCCACCCGGCCCGGGCCCCGAGATCCACGACCAGACGCAGCTGGCCCAACTGATCGCCCTCGGACGCACCGTGGCCGTCTTCCCCGACTCCGCCCGCGCCTGGCTGTGGGCCGAGCACACCGCCGTCCCCCTGACCGACGCACCCCCCGTCGTCACCCACATCGTCTGGCCCGCGCACAGCCGCTCGCTCGCCCTCGCCGGGCTGATCCGCACGGCCACACAGCTATGACCCCAAGGCGAAAAAATCTGTGAATCTTCGCGGCAACCTTTTCGGCCTCTCGGACCACTGAGTGTTGTCCGGCCAAGTGGTCCGGTCAGATGCAACGGCTGAAAGAGAGAGCGCAGGCATGTCCCTGGAACGAGAGCACAGACATGTCCCCGGCCCACCCACGCCCGTCGGCGGCCACCCTGCCGACGGTGGTGCGCCCGGTGGTCGCCGCAAGCATCGTGGCCGTCGGTTGCTCGCGCGTCGGGGTCTGTGGGCGGGTCTCGCCATGGTGGTCGTGGCCGGCTCGGCTGTCGTGGTCAGCCAGGCTTCGGCGGACCAGAAGAAGACTCCGGACCTGAAGAAGTGGTACGTGCTGGTCAACCGCAACAGCGGCAAGGTGCTGGACGACCGCGCCTCCGCCAAGAACGACGGCGCCGCGGTGGTGCAGTGGAGCCGTCACGGCGGCCCCAACCAGCAGTGGCGGTTCATCGACGCGGGTGACGGCTACTTCCGGCTGCAGAACCGGACCTCCGGCAAGGTCCTGGACGACCTCGGCTGGTCGAAGACCGCCGGCTCCGCCGTCGTGCAGTGGAAAGACCAGAACGGCACCAACCAGCAGTTCAAACTGGCCAAGTCGCCGGACGGCTACGTGCGTCTGGTCAACCGCTTCAGTGGCATGGCCGTCGATGTCCACAACGCCGCCAAGACCAACGGGAGCGGTGTCGTCCAAAACCGCGACCGGGGCCGCGCCGATCAGCAGTGGAAGCTCGTCGAGGTCGGGAACGTCAGCGGCGGCACGCCCACCACGCCGAGCAGCAGCGCGCCCGCGAGCCCGGCTCCGAGCGCCCCGCGACCGTCGTCCTCGCCCTCGTCCGCGTCTCCGTCACCCACGGCCGGTGGCGGCAGCTCGGCGAGGCGTTTCCTGGGCAGTGACAAGGTGGTCATCGGCGGCTCGATGTCCGACGCCTCGGCGAACGCCGCGCCGTTCGACGCGCGCTACGCCTATGTGCACAGCCAGCCCGCGCCCTCGTCGGACTACTACACGGCGGCGAAATGCCACGACGACTGGTCGGGCTGGTGGGGCTGCTGGAACGGCAGCACCACGGCGCCCGGCACGTACGTGACCTGGCGGGACGACGTGGTGTCCCAGGCGACGTACAAGGGCAGCTCGCGTCCTCAGAAGATGCTGTGGACCTGGTACTCGTTGCGCGACCTCGGCGATGCGGCGGGCGAGGGCGACGGTCCGGGTGAGGTCAAGGCCATCAACCGGACCGACCTGCTCACCCGCTACCTGAACGACTACCGCTTCTTCCTCCAGAAGATCGGCAAGACGCAGGCCGCGATCGACCTCGAGCCCGACTTCTGGGGCTACGTCCGCTCGCTCGGCGATCCGCACCAGGTTCCCGCGCAGGTGAAGAGCGCGAATCCGACGGACTGCGGATCGCAGGAGAACAGCGCCACCGGGCTCGCCCAGTGCCTGATCTCGATGGCGCACAAGTACGCGCCGAACACCGAGGCGGGGATGCACCTCTCCTGCTTCGACTGGGAGACCAACACGCAGGCTTGCGTCAAGTCCTACGAGAGCTTCGGCGCGAAGAACGCCGACTTCCTGGCCACCGACGTGTCGGACCGCGACGCGGGCTGGTACGCGCAGCCGGCCCACGGCGGCAGTGACCACTTCTGGAACGACCAGAAGGCCGCCGCCACGATGAAGTTCTACAAGACGATGGCCGAGTCCGTGGGCAAGCCGGTGGTCCTGTGGCAGATCCCCGTGGGCAACATGGCGCAGAACAACACCCTCAACCACTACAAGGACGACAAGGTGGACTGGTTCTTCTCCCACATGGACCAGGTCGCTGACGCCCACATCGCCGGCCTGTTCTTCGGGCCTGGGCAGCAGGAACAGACCACGGTCGAGTCCGACGGCGGGAACCTGATCAACAAGGTGATCGCCTATCACAACTCGGGCGGTACCCCGCTCAAGTAGTCGCTTGGGTGGTGAAGACAACGAAAGGCGCCCCCATCTCTTCGATGGGGGCGCCTTTCGTTGTCTTCGTCGGGCTGAGAGTCAGCGCTTCAGGGTGAGGATGCCGGGGCGGTACGGCAGGTTGTCGTAGGAGGCGTTCGAGTTGGGGTCCTTGCCCTGGTAGAGGAACTGCAGGTTGCAGGGGTCGATGGTCATGGTCTGGTCGGGGTTGCTGCGGACCAGGTCGCCGTGGCTGATGTCGTTGGTCCAGGTGGCGCCGCTGTTGGCCTTGCCGGCGAACGGGTTGGACTCGGTGGCGGCCTGCGCCGTCCACGGGCCGTTCAGGCTGGTGGCGGTGAAGGAGCGGAAGTAGCGCTGCTCGCTCGCGCCGCGCGCCTCGACGATCATGAGGTACTGGTTCTGGCCCTGCACCTTGTAGACCTGCGGCGCCTCGAACAGGTTCTTCGTCGTGTCGCTCATGACGGTCGTGTACGACGAGCCGAAGCTGCCGGGGAAGTTGCCGATCGGCATGGACGCCTTGTAGATCTTGCCGTTGTCACCGGCGAAGAACAGGTACATGTTCTTGTCGTCGGCGATCAGGGTCTGGTCGATCGGGCCGGTGCCGGATTCGCTGCTGGGGATGCTGCCGGTGAACAGCGGCTGCGGCGCGGACCAGCTGCCCGGGTCGGTGGGGTCGCTGGAGGTGCGGTAGTTGAAGGCCCAGCCGCCGCTCCACTGGGACGCCAGCACCCAGATCTTCTTGGGCGCGAAGTAGAACAGCGTGGGCGCCACCGCCTTCTGGCTCATGCCGGTCTGACGGGCCGATGCCATGTCCGACCAGTTCGTGAAGGGGCTGAACGCCATCGAGCCGTAGGACGAACCCGAGAAGTTGGACCCGTAGACCAGGTGCTTGCCGTTGTAGGTGACGGTGGTGAAGTCCTTCAGCGAGGCCCACCCGTTCGCCGGCTGCGCCAGCGCGCCCGTCGAGGTCCACCGGTACGTCGACGGAAGAGCACACGTGGCGCTCGTCGGCGCCCCGGTCGTGGCACTCGTCGGCGTCGCGGTCGTGTCGCTCTTCGGCGCCGCGGCCGCCTGGAAGGTCCAGCGCTGGTTGGCGCCGCCGCCGTTGGTGTCCCAGATCTGGACGGGGGTGCCGTTGGCGGTCTTGCCGCCGGGGAGCTCCAGGGCCCGGCCCGACGCGACGTTGATCAGGGTGTAGGAGCCGTCGCTGTTCCGGCTCGCCTTCCAGTGCTGGTGGGCGCCGCCGTTGGCGTCCCAGACCGTCGGCTTCGTCCCGTTGGCCGTCCGGCCGGCCGGCTCGTCCAGTACCCGGCCGCTGGCGACGTTGGTCAGGGTGAAGGAGCCGTCGCTGTTCTGGGTGGCCTTCCACTGCTGGTTGGCGGCGCCACTGGCGTCCCACACCTGGAGCGGGGTGCCGTTGTCGTTCTGTCCCGCGGGTTCGTCGAGAACGCGTCCGGCGGCCGCGTTGGTGAGCGTGTAGACGGTGCCGGAGGTGATGCCCACGGCCTGTGTGCCACCGCCGCTGCCGCTCCCGCTACCGCCACCGCTGCTGCCGCCCAGGGCGGTGAGCACGGCGCTGTAGGCGGGCTTCTTGTTGCCGCTCGCGTCGAACAGCAGGGCGTTCTCACCGGTGCGCCAGGAGTCGCTGTCGCGGATGCCCCAGACCGTGATGCCCGTGCAGCGAGCGACGTTCATGCACGCCTGGACGGCGTTGGTGTACGCCGTGGCGGACGCCTGGGCGATGTCGAGCTCGGTGATCTGCACGTCCACACCGAGCGCGGCGAAGTTGGACAGGGTGGTCTGGAAGCTGGCCGGCGGGCCGCCCGCACTGAAGTGGCTCTGGAAGCCCACGCAGTCGATGGGCACACCGCGCGCCTTGAAGTCCTTGACCATCTTGTAGACGCCCTGCGTCTTGGCGTCGGACCAGTTCTCGATGTTGTAGTCGTTGTAGCAGAGCTTGGCGGCGGGGTCGGCGTCCCGGGCGGTGCGGAACGCCTCCTCGATGAAGCCGTTGCCCAGGACGTCCTGGAACACGGAGCTGCGGTGCTGACCGCTGCCGCCGTCGGCGAAGGCCTCGTTGACCACGTCCCAGGCGTAGATCTTGCCCTTGTAGTGGGTCATCTCCTGGGTGATGTGGTTCTTCATCACCGAGCGCAGGGTGCCCGCGTCGGTGATGGACTTGACCCAGGCGGGCAGCTGGGAGTGCCACACCAGGGTGTGGCCGCGCATGCGCTGGCCGTGCGCGGTGGCGTGGTCGACGATCCGGTCGGCGGACCCGAAGGTGAAGTTTCCGCGGGAGGGTTCGATGGCGTCCCACTTCATCTCGTTCTCCGGGGTGATCATCTTGAATTCCCGGTCGAGGATGGTGGAGTACGCGGAGTCGCCGAGCTTGCCCGCGGGCACTGCGGTGCCGAAGTAACGGCCGCTGCCGGCCGCCGCGTCGGCGGCCGTGGCCGGTGCGGCGGAATCCGGCGTGCGTGCGGCAAGCGCGACCAGCGGTACGGCGGCCCCCGCGGCGGCGAGGACCACGGCGGCGGCCACCACGCGGCGGGTGGCCGGACGGCGGCGATGAGAACGGTTCTGATCTGACAACGGCATGTCCTTCTGGCGCAGCGGGCCTTGATCCGGACCCGGTTACCTGCCAGTTGCCGCCATGCACACAAAGGTTGCCGCGATCGAGGGAAGAATTGGCGCGGCCGCCGTCACCGTCCCCACCCAGTTCCACGGCGGCCTGCCGACGTTCACCGGGCCGGGACGAACCCTCCCCGGACCGACGCGGAGCCGCTCGAACCCTGCGCGTCGACGCGGTAGCCGTCGCCCGCGACACGGCGCACGCCGGTGCCGTTGTTGAACTGGGCGGCGAACTCATGGCTCCCGGCCGGCACGGTCAGGCCCGGCTTGAGGACCCAGCGGTAGACCAGCGTGCCGCCGGCCTCCTGGGTGGTGACGGTGAAGTCAGCGCTCGGCAGGGTCTGCCAGGTGCCGGTGATCTTCGTGCCGCCGGTCTGCACGATCCGGATCTCGACCGTGAGCGAGGTGAGGGGCTGCGTCGTCTTGAGGGCGAGGTCGCTCTGCGTCCAGTAGACGTTGCTGCGCGGGTCCAACGAGCCGGCCGACCACAGCGGCCCGTCCTGGCTCCCGCCGGCGGTCGGCGAGGGACTGGCGGTCGGCGGAGTCGGGCGCGCGCTGCCCGGGGTGGTGGTGGCCGGGGCCGGTGCGACAGGGGTGGGGCGGGCCGATGTCGGGTGCGGGGAGCTGACGGTCGGGGACGGGGTCGTGGCAGGCGTGGTCACGGTGGTCGGCGGCGACGAGTGCGCGACGATGGCGGCGACGGCGAGGCCGCCGGTCGCCAGGATGCCGGTGGCGGCGAGCCCGGCGAGCGCGACCCTGGTCCCGGACCTCGCAAACGGCCGCGCCCGGTGCCGGACGGCGGGGCCGGCCATGCCGCGTTGCACCCGGGCCAGCATCCGTGCGCGGTCGGGCCGGTGGGCCTCGGCGGCCTCGCGCAGCTGACGGGCGATCTCGTCGTTCACCGCTTCCTCCTCCCTGCCACCAGGTCCCCGGCCGCTCGTGCGCCCAGTATCCTTTCCAGCTCGGCCATTCCCTTCGAGGTCTGGCTCTTCACCGTTCCGACCGATATGCCGAGCGCTGCCGCCGTGTCCTTCTCCGACAGGTCGAAGGCGTGCCGCAGCACCACACAGGCGCGCTTGCGGTACGGCAGCCGGGCGAGCGCCGCGCGGACGTCCAGCACGGCCGCCGTGTCCGGCCCCTCCACCTTCTCGGGGCTGCGGGACCAGAACAGCGTGATCCTCAGTCGCTCCCGCACCGCGCTGCGGACCCGTCCGCGCGCCAGGTTGGCCACCACACCGCGGGCGTAGGCGAGCGGGTGGTCGGCCTGCCGGAACCGGTCCCAGCGCTGCCACAGGGCGACCAGGGCATCCGCCGCGAGGTCGTCCGCCGCGTCGGTCTCGCCGGTCAGGAGGTGGGCCAGACGGGCGAGTTCGGCATAGTGGCGTTCGAAGAATTCGTGGAACTCCGCGGACGCGTCATCGAGGACCATCCCCCGGTCGCCCTCTCCTGGCAATGATGTGCGCGTTGGTTGCGCGTTGAACAACATCGGGGGGCGCAGCCTAACAGTGACCGGCCCGGGATTCGAACGGCGGTAGTGCTCGGTTGCGGACCGGTGAAGGCTGTCCGGCGGGCTGGTCAATGCCGGCCGCACCGGACGCCGGTGCCGTCGACGGGCAGCCGCTCCCCGTGGATGTCGGTGAGCCCGACACCGGTTCCGCTCCCGGAGGTACGGCACGCCGGCACACCGACGACCGGCAGCGCCAAGGGAGTGCCCGTGACCAGTCCGCGCCTGCGCCACGGTTGCGGCGCGGCGTGCTTCGTTGCCCTCATGCCCGTCCATCCGGTAGTTCGACTCGGCCTTCCAGCTCCCAGTTGCCGCAGAGGACGAAAAGGTTGCCGCCCCGACGCGGCGTTCATGGCGCACCGTTCAGCACGTCCCTGAGGCGGGCCGCGTAGGCCCGGGGGTGGCCGGTGTTGCCGTTGTGGCCGCCGGGAAAGTCCAGCAGCCCATACCCGGTGCGTTCGGCCAGGGCCTTCGCGCACCGGCGTCAGGTCGAGGGAGGTCACGCAGGCACTGGACGTGCTCGCCCGGCATCTCATGCCGCCGTCGACCAACTCGCCCCGGGGCAGCGGCTGACGGCGTACGTCTGCCTCGCCACTTCTCGGACCGCGCAACACATGGAAATCCCGCTGCCGGGGAATCCGCATATCAGGCGCTCTTCCATGAAAGAGGGGAAACGTGATGGTGTCTCACATGCTTGAGCAACGTGTGCTCGTCATCACGGTGCACGACGATCCCGGCGTCGACATGAGGGCGGCACTGCTCGCTGAGATCAGCGACCTCGTCCACGGATACAAGCCGGCGTCGGTCGTGATCGTCCTGGACCATCCCGCGCCGACCCAAGCCACGCTCAGCGTGGTCCTGCGCGCCCACCGCCTGTGCAGCCGCCTCGACCTGGTGATGTCCGTGGCCACCCACAGCGCCCCCCTACGACGCCTCCTCGCGGCCGGCGCCGACACCGGAGAGGGCATTCGCCTGGTCGTCCACGCCCGCGCCGACACGGCGATCGCGACGGCCACCGCACTGACCACGGCTGCATGAACGCCGGCCGTCGAGCTGCGCCCCCCGGCCTGTCCGCGACCCCGCTCGGCATCGAAGGCAAGAAGCCACTTGGGGCCCTTTGAACCTTTGAACCGCGACAGCGCCGCCGAGGGCTGACACGACCGGCGCGGATCAGTCGTGTCCAAGCCTCGGCGGCATTGAGTTCGGTTGCTACATGATCAGCGTCGCGCGCTCACGCCTGCCATGCTGACGTGCGCGAGTAGAGCTCGTACGTGACCGGATCACGGGTGCTCGGCCTGCTGGTCCGGCGGTACCCCGCCGCCTTCGCCGCCGCCCTTGTCCCCCTTGTCGGTGCCGTGGGCACGTCCGCCGCCCTTTGACTCGGACTGCCGGGCCTTGAGTTCGGCGACATCCTGGGGGGTCGCGCCGCCCTTCTCACTGCGCCGCTGTTCCGGTTGCTGTGGATTGGACATCTACGTGCACCCCGCTTGCGTCGGAGGTCTTTCGGATCGACCGAGTTCCCCGGGGAGGCAGCCCGAAGCATTCGGCGGTCGTGCCCGTCGGCACACGCGAGCGGGGCTCGTTGAACGACGGTGCCCGATCCTGGCGAGTCCGTGACCGCGGGAGTCCAAGAGCACGCCCGGACGGAGGAACGCTGAAGGACGTGTGGGTCTGGCTGCCCAAGGGGTACTCGGCAGACCGAGCGGCGGTGAAAGCACTGCCCATTCCACGGGCGGGCAGTTTCATGACCCAGCATGTCAGCGAGATCATGACCGGTGCCCCGACGACCGTCGGACCGCAGACGTCCTTGACGACCGTGGCCCGGCTGATGCGGGACGAGAACATCGGTGCCGTTCTGGTCGCCGAGGGCGAGCGGCTGCGGGGGCTGGTCAGTGACCGCGACCTGGTGGTCCGCGCGCTGGCTGAGGGCGCGGACCCGAACGAGACGACCGTGGCGAACGCATGCAGCGACGACCTGGTCACGGTTCGGCCCGACGACGATGTGGGCCGCGCGGTGGAAGTGATGCGCGAGCATGCGGTGCGCCGTGTCCCGGTCGTCGACGAGGAACAGCACGCGGTGGGCATCGTCTCCATCGGCGACCTGGCCATCGAGCGCGACTCCGAGTCGGCCCTCGGCGACATCAGCGCCGCGAGGCCGAACAAGTGAGGCGTCCTCGTCCCCAGGAGGGCGGCTGCGACCCGACTCGATCGGACCGCTCCCCGGAACCAGCGACAACCGGCTGAGCCAGGAAAGGAGCGTGCGCCATGACGACTCCTGATCCCGACCCGGGACGAACCCCCGGAATCGAAGCAGGCGGCGGTGTGCCCCCCCCCGGTGAGACACCACCCGCCGAAGGAGGCACTTACGGCATCTCCCATCCGGAGCCGCCCGAACTACGCAAGGGGTGGGGCGCCATGCCGCTCGCCCTGATCATGGCGGTCGTGGCGCTGGTGGCCATCGGGCTGATCGCCATGGTGGTCGCCCTGATCACCTAGCGCCTGCCACACCCAGTGCACGGGCGATACCCGGCCCCGGCGGGCCCGAGGCACCGCGGCGGACCACGGGGACGCTGTCGCCGCCCGTGGGTTCAGCGGAGCAACCAGGTCAGTGCCGTTGTCACCAGGAACACGACGACCGCCGCCAGCCAGACCGTCAGGCGCGTCGGGCCCGAGGACCTGACCGACGTCCGCTGCTCGATCCCCCCGCTCAGCAGCGCGTCCGCGAAGGCCTGTGCGGTCTGCGGTCGTTCGTCAGGCTCTATGGACAGCGCGGCACGAAGCAGTGTTTCGACGCCGTCCGGGACCCCCAGCTCTCCGGGAAGGGCCGGCAACGACGACGTCGACGCCTGCCGCGTCGCCAGGACCGTGCGACCGCCCGACCCGAACGGCTTGCGTCCGGTCAGCAACTCGAACGCGACGACACCGAGGGCGTACACATCGGCTCGACCGTCGAACCCGCCGGTCTGGAAGGCCTGTTCGGGCGCCATGTACGCGGGAGTGCCGGTGGTCACCGTCAGCCCCGACGCGTCGGCCAGTTGCTTCGCGCTGCCGAGGTCCGCGACCAGTACGGCGGCAGGTGTGCGGCCGGCGTCGAGCAGGAGGTTCGACGGCTTGATGTCGCGGTGGACGACACCCGCGTCATGGAGCACCTGAACCGCGTACCCGGCCTCGGCCGCGAGCCGGAGCGCCTCCGCGGGCCGGCAGTGCCCTGTCTGCTCGGCCAGCGTGCCACCGCGGACGTAGTCCATGACGAAGTAGGGCCGGTCGTCCTGGACGCCGACGTCGTGAACCCGCACGACGCGGGGGCTGGAGATCCGGCGCAGCAGCCTCGCCTCCGCCAGGAAGCGCTGCCGTACATCGGCGTTCGACGCCCAGTTGTCGGCCAGCACCTTGACCGCGACATCGGTGTCGAGCTCGGGGTCGTATGCCTTCCAGACGGTGGCGAACGAACCGGCTCCCAGCCTGTCCTCGAGGAGATAACGACCTAGCTTCTGCATGTGGCAACATTTTTCCGGGGCGAGGTGGGGGCTTCCGTGCGACCCAGTGGGGGTCCAGGGCGGACGATAGCGGGGGGACTGCAGGGTGTTCGAGGAGGATGAGCTGACGCAGCTCGTGGCATCTGCCCAGGCAGGTGACCGGGCGTCCCTGGACCGCCTCCTCGTCAGGCTTCGGCCCACCGTCATGCGCCGCTGCTCCCGGTTCCTTCCGCACCACGCCGACGCCGAAGAGGCCGCGCAGGACGCCCTGCTCTCCATCAGCACGCATCTGCACGAGTACAGCGGACGGGGCTCGTTCCTCGGCTGGGTGACCGTGATCGCCTCAAACGCCGCCAGGGCAACGTATCGCTCGATGCGCCGGCGCGCGGAGGACAGTCATGCGGTCGTTCCCGACGGTGTCGACCCCCGGACGACGAGCGTCATCGCGGGGACCCGCCTGGACCTGATGGAGTCGCTGGCGGCGCTGGAGGAGCGGCACCCGGCCCTCGTGGAGTCCTTCGTGCTCCGCGATCTCGGAGATCTGACCTATCTTCAGGTCGCCGAGATCACCGACGCTCCTCTGGGCACGGTCAAGGACCGCATCCATCAGGCTCGTCGCTTCATGCGGGACCGCCTCGGCGGTGGCTTCTGAGACGCCCCGGCTCCCCGCTTCCACCCGGCATCAGCGCGACCGCGGGCCGGGAGGTGCTGCCGTGCGGCCTCGGACGATCGTCCTCGTCCTGGCGGTAGCCGTCGGACTCGGCCTGCTGACCGGCCGGTTCGTGCTGCCCGCGCCCTCTGCCGCGGGCACGCCGAGGACGACGCCGAGCGCTGCGGCGTCCTCGCCGGGCAGCGGCTCTCCGGCGCCGAGGCCCGCGAGCGGTCCCATCACGAACCGGCACCTGCTGACAGCGGCCGAGTTCAGGAAAGTCGGTCTCTCCAAGCGCATCTACGTGCGCGACCGTGTCGGAGACGGCAACTACGCCAACGCGACCTGCACCGGCGAGAAGACCCTCGGGGAGACCCTGGGAGCGTACGGCGCGCACTTCCGCGGATTGGTGACGAACGAAAAGGCGGGGACCGACGGCGACCCCACCCAGGCCGGGAACATCGACGATCAGGTCGCACGCGAAGTCGCCGACGACGCCGGAAGCCGGGCGCTGGCCCAGAACTACGCCGAACGCCTGCTGTTGGAGGAGGTGCCGTGCCAGAGCGAACCGGCCACGCACTGGGTGTACGGGCCGACGCACACGATTGATGTCGCCGCGGACATCACCGCGAGTTGGATGGGTGTCTACAGCGGCGATCTGAACACCACAGGGACCGCTCCCCGGGGCAAGGAGCCGTGCGGGGGCATTGCCGTACTCCGCAACGGCTCGCACTACGGGGTCCTGGAGGTCGATGCCTGCCTGGGCTCCGCCGCGATGACGCGGATCGTCCGTGCGGCCGTGACACGGCTCTGAGACCACCTCCGCCCATCCCGCCGACAGATGTGACGTGGATCACGCCGATTGCGGCGGATCGCCATCCAACATCTCCCGTACCTCCGGCATCTCCCAGACGTACGACGACGCCAACCGCGTCGCGACCAGACAGGAGATGAGATGTTCGACAACCAGGCAGGCCACAGGAAGTTCGCGCGTCGCGGGCGTACCGCAGGAGTGGCCGCCGCCGTCGGTGCCGCACTGATAGCGGTGGGCATCGGCGCGTTTCCCGCCGCCGGCGCCGACACGGGTTCCGCGAACCGGTCGGCAACCGCGCCTGCCGCCGCTCCCGCCCGACCCGGCCTCGGCTCCGCCGGTCTGCTGCAGAGTGACGACTTCTTCCAGCAGGGCCTGGTTCCGGTCCGCGCGACGGTGGGCCTGACCGGAAAGCAAGCTCTGTCGGCATGCTCCGGCGAGGAGACGATGCGAGAACTGACCAAGGGGAAGGCCGCCGCCTATGCCGAGGTGACCTGGGCCTTCGACACCAAGGGCACCTCGCTGACCGAATCCGCCGCGGACGGTTCCACCGACACATCGGCGGCCTCGTACAAGAAGCAGCTCGACAAGCTGGTGCGCGCCTGCCAGGACGAGCCTCAGGGTCACTGGTACTACGGCAAGGGGCACGCGATCACCGTCAAGGCCGGCGAGGGCAGTTGGTACCCGGCCTTCAACGGCGACGGCAAGGTCGCCGGCGGCGTCGCGGTGATCCGCAGCGGCCACAGGTTCGGCATCGTCGAACTCACCGGTCAGCCCAGCGACGACCCCGGCTACGTGGAAGGCATCGCCGCCGCTGCCGTCAACCGGCTCAGCCACTGAGTCACAGCAGGAAAGCCGCGTCCACGGAAAGCAATATCTGTAGCCGTGAAATGAGAAATAGGTGCGGGGTACGGCGAGTATTTCTCGACCATCTGGTGGAGCGGTATTTTCCAGCACGCAAGGCCGATCGCGCCGTGCTACTGTCGAAGTCAGTTGCAGGTGTGGTTGCCAGAAGGTTTTTCCGACGGCTGATCATCACGGCGACACGGAATGCGCACAGGGCGTATTCCCGTACACCGCCTCCGAAGGAGAAACAATGGCTAACGGCACTGTGAAGTGGTTCAACGCGGAAAAGGGCTTCGGCTTCATCGAGCAGGACGGCGGCGGCCCCGACGTCTTCGCCCACTACTCGAACATCGCCACCCAGGGCTTCCGCGAGCTGCTGGAGGGCCAGAAGGTGTCGTTCGACATCGCGCAGGGCCAGAAGGGCCCGACGGCCGAGAACATCGTTCCCGCCTGACGCACCGGCACTGACGCATACTTCGTAGCTGGGGCCCGCACCTTGAGGTGCGGGCCCCAGCTCGTTCTATTCCCGGGGTGATTCACCCCTGTCCCGGTGGGCGGAGGCGGCGTCTCACCGGTCGAAGTGAATGAGATCTCCTACGGTCCATGCGCTGACGTCCTCGATCGCGACTCGGTACATGCCACCCGTCTCCGGAATTCCGAGGGTGCCCTGCAGGATCCGGGCGAGATGAAAGTGCAGATGCGTGGGCGCCTCGCCGTGACCGGACCGGTTCCCTCGCGGACCGCGCGCAAAGACGTCCGCGAACGGGCCGAGACGGTCCGAGTCCTTCAGGACCTCCGCCACCCGCTCCCTCCACACGGCCTCCGGAGCCAGCCGGCCGGTGATGACGGCGCCGCCGACGACCACGGTCAGTGACATCTGATTGCTTCGCTCGGACTCCACCGCGGCGGAGATGGCGACGAGCAGCTCATCAGGGTTCGACATGACAGCAGAGCTTATGCGGCCCACCCGCACCCGAAACCCCCGCGGGGCCCGAAGTCACCGCGCCCGGTGACAGGCAGGCGGCGTCCGCCCACCGATGAGGTCCGGTCACGGCAGGGTTCTTACTCCACCGGAAGAGTGAAACCTTCTCTCGCGGGAGTAGATTTTCGCCCCTGGCTTGGGTATGCTTCTTCTCGTACGAGACGGTCGAACAAGAGCCGCCAGAGACGAACTGGCGGGCAGACGCCATCAGGAACGCCCGGTCCGAGGAGCTCGGCCCGGGTACCGCTGGACCCCCGAATGGATGGTGATCCCCGGTCAAGCAGTTGCGATCCCCCCGCACCCCCCTCTGCCGAGCCGGGTAGCGGAAACAGAAGGTCGGCACAGCAGTAGGGCCGACAGATGGTGTTCAATTTCCTTCGGGGCCCTGGTGCCGTACGGCACCAGGGCCCCTCGACGCGTTGCACAGCGAGGTGACATGACATCGGACAACCCCCTGAATGATCGTCTGGACGACGACGACTACCCCGCGTACTCAATGGGCCGGGCAGCCGAGATGCTCGGCACCACCCCGGCCTTCCTCCGGGCCATCGGTGAGGCTCGTCTGATCACTCCGCTCCGCTCGGAGGGAGGGCACCGCCGGTACTCCCGCTACCAGCTGCGGATCGCCGCGCGTGCCCGGGAGCTCGTCGACAAGGGGACTCCGATCGAGGCCGCGTGCCGCATCGTCATCCTCGAGGACCAGCTCGAGGAAGCGCAGCGCATCAACGCCGAGTACCGTCGCGCCGCCGGCGAATCGGTGGACCGCGCCGGCTCCGGATCCGCCTGAACACGCGGGCGACGCGCGGTATCCACGAGACAGCCCTGGCGATACGTCAGGGAGCGGTGGTCGTCCGGGAGTCGGTGGCGGCAGGTGCGGATCCGGTGTCCAGGAATTCGCGGATCGCGAAGCACGCCAGCACGATGACCGCGGTCCACACCACGACCATCGTGGTCGGGTAGTTCCAGGTGAACAGGACGATCGCGGCGACCACCACGATCACGACCCCGATCCACCGCTTGAAGCGGTGCACGAACCGCCCGACCGCCCCCATTCGAAGCCCTCCGGAGACCGCCACGTCACGCACGGCGCCGATGCTCCTGCGGCAGCTCGTGCGGACGAGGACGGCGATCCGGGACGGGCCGCTGAGGAAAGCGCCGACGGCTGTGATGAGGGCTACGGCACCGAGCGCCCGTACACCTGCGCGCAGGAACTTGATCAGCGCGTCGTACACCGCTCCGGCGGCGGCCGGCGAGGCGCCCGCGGGCAGATGGTCGAGGTACACGTCACGGAAGACGGTGAGCGCGATGCCGAGGATCAGCATGGCCGCGAACACCGCCAACGCGGCCCCGATCAGCGCGTGCCGGCGGTTGAACGCGGTGTAGACCCCAGCGGCGGCGACCAGCAGGGCGATGACGGGCAGCCAGCCGCCCATGATCTGCAGCACCCTCATGTATGTCCTGATCTTGCCGATGTCCTTCGACTCGAACACCACGAAGTTCGTGTGGACCTCCGGGATCTTCGCGGCCACGCCGAGCCCGGCGCTGACCAGCCGCTCCTTGACCTTGGCCACGATCGGCCCCACGTCGATGGCCACCTGATTGTTCTCGAGCGAGACCGCGCCGTCGGCTCTGCCCGTCAGGGCCTTGTCGACGGCCGAGTGCACTCTGCGGTTGCCTTCCACCCAGACCGTCTCGAAGGCACTGCTGGTGACCACTCGCTCGACGGTGCCGCTGACCAGCTGCTTCAGACCGTTCGTGATCGGTGCCTGCAGATTGCCGACCAGCTGGGCCGCCTTCGGTGGGACGCCCTTCTCCGACACGGTGTCCTGCAACTGCTTGACCAGCGCATCCACGTCGATCTGTGCCAGCACCGCGTCAGTGACCCGCCGGGTGACCGCCTTCTGCACATCCGGATCGGTTGCCAGGGGTCCCACCGTTGCGACGTAGCGGTCCGTGTCCCGCACGATGCTGTTCGCCCAGACCGCGACGACGGACAGCAGCGACAGCAGGGCCGCGAGGAGGATCAGCAGGACGGAGCCCGTGGACCGGAACGGGTGATGCCGGGCCGCCTGCGGGCGCACGCCAGTCTCGAGGGCACCCACGCGGTGCCGCAGTTCGTCCAGTTCGCTGCGCTCGCGGTTCGAGAGCGGCTCGTCAGCTGTGGGTGCCATGGGCACCAGAAGACCCATGCGATGCCGCAGGCGCGACCCGGGTGAGCCCGACGAGTGACCGCGCACGACGTGCGACCGGCACGGTCCGATGATGCAATGGCTTGGGGGGACGGCCACGAGCTCAGAGGTGACGCCGTGAGCGACGCATTCGACGAAGTCGACACATCCGGCGAGATGGGACCGATCGACTATCTGGTCGTCGAGTTTCCCGGCAACCGCATGACCGGCGAGGGCTTCCCCATCCTGGTCGACCTGGTGGACCGCGGCCTCATCCGGATTCTCGACCTGACGTTCATCCGGAAGGACACCGACGGATCGGTGACCGTCCTGGAGATCGGGGATCTCACCGAAGACGGCCGACTCGACCTGGCCGTCTTCGAAGGAGCGTCCTCCGGGCTGCTGGGCCAGGACGACCTCGAAGAGGCAGCCGCCGCCCTGGAACCCGGCAACTCCGCCGGCGTCCTGATCTACGAGAACCTCTGGGCCGCCCCGTTCGCCGCCGCCCTGCACCGCGGCGGTGCCGAGCTGGTCGCCTCCGGAAGGATTCCCGCGCCGGCCGTTCTGGCCGCGCTCGACGCGACCGAGACCTCGCCCTGACGAGCAACTGGAAGCGAGAAGGGAGATCGCCATGCCGGGACTCCTCCGAGGAATCGCCCGCACGGCCGTCGTCGCCGGAACGGCGACCGCCGTGTCGAACCGTGTATCCCGCCGGCAGCAGGGGCGATGGGCGGCCCAGCAGGAGTACCAGGCGCCCGCACCGCAGCCGGCACCTCCTGCCGAGCAGTACGCTCCCCCGGCCACCGACATGACCAGCAAGATCGAGCAGCTGAAGCAGCTGGGCGACCTCAAGGCCCAGGGCGTTCTCACCGAAGCGGAGTTCGAGGACCAGAAGCGCAAGCTGCTCGGTTCCTGACCCGGGCCCTTGGGTCTTTGTCCACCGGATCGCCCTTGGCGGGTGATTCCGGTTCAAGCGGGCTCCGATGTGATGGGACAGGCACGTCCGCACGTGGGAGGTCGCATGAAGTGGGCAGCACTCGTGAGGAGACGCCCGGCTCCGCGCTGGACAGCGCGCCTGTCCCTGGCCGCGGGAACGGCGGCCGCGGTGGTCCTGCTGCTGTTCGCCGGGCTCCAGAGCGTTCTGCTGGTGGGAGTGGGGCTGGCCGGGCTGGTGATCGCGGCCGCGGGTGTGTGGTGGGCGCTGGCCCGCACCGGCCCGGCCAGGGCGCTGGCCGTCGTGCTCGCCCTCGGCTCGCCCGTCGCCGTGGTCGTGCTCTACGCGGTGTCCGGACTGCTGTGGGTTGCGCTCGTCTCGCTCGCGCTGTGGGTGCTGGCCGTCCTCAGCGGCCGGACCGCGCTGGCCGCCGACCGTGGGCCGACCGGTGTTCGGGAACGCGCGGTCGCCTCCCCCCGGCGACCGTTCCTCATCATGAACCCGCGCTCGGGCGGCGGAAAGGTCGGCAGCTTCCATCTGGAGGAGAAGGCGAAGGACCTCGGCGCGCAGGTCGTCGTCCTGGACCCGGCCCATCACCAGGACGTGGCCGCGCTCGCCCGGCAGGCCGCCGACGAGGGCGCCGACCTGCTCGGCGTCGCCGGAGGCGACGGCACCCAGGCCCTGGTCGCGGGAGTGGCGGTCGAGCGCGGGCTGCCGTTCATGGTGATCTCCGCCGGTACCCGCAACCACTTCGCCCTGGACCTCGGCCTGGACAGGGAGGATCCCTCACTGTGCCTGAACGCGCTCACCGACGGCGTCGAACTCCGCATCGACCTGGGCTATGTCGGCGACCGGGTCTTCGTCAACAACGCCTCCTTCGGCGCCTACGCGACCGTCGTCCAGAGCCCCGCGTACCGCGAGGACAAGGCCCGCACCGCCCTCCAGCTGCTCCCGGACCTGCTGACCCGTCACAGCGGCCCGCGCCTCACCGTCCACGCGCAGACCGCGGACGGTGAGGCGGTCATCGAGGCACCACAGGCCGTACTGGTCAGCAACAACCCCTACCGGACGGACGATCCGGCGGGGCTGGGACGTCGCGAGCGGCTGGATTCCGGTGTTCTCGGGGTGCTCGGCGTCAAGGTCGACAACGCCGCACAGGCGGCCGGGATGCTCCGCGGCAGGCGTTCACCCGGCCTCGTCTCACTCACCGCCCAGGACGTCGTGGTGGCCGCGGACGCGCCCAGCGTTCCCGTGGGCGTCGACGGTGAGGCCCTCGTCCTGCGGACCCCCGTCCACTGCCGGATCGAGCCGCGCGCCCTCCGGGTACGCGTGCCCCGCCACCGTCCCGGTGTCCCCCCTGGCAGACCCGCCATGAACTGGCGCCAGGTGGGGCGGCTCGCGAGGACGATGGGACGGACCGCGGCGGGGCGTCGCCCCCACTGAGGCCCCGGCGTGATGCGGCCCGCGTGCCCCGGGGGCGCGCGCAAGCGATACTGCTGAGTACATGCCGGATTCGCTTCCGTCCGCCCCCGCATCGCGGAACGCCGCATTCAGCGTCGTCGGGGGCGTCGATGTCGCTCTTCACGCCCGCGCCGCGTCGGCCCCTCAGCACCGCACAGCCACCGATCAGCGGCCTCTGCGAAGGCGGCGAAACGGCTGTTGACCCCAGGAGTGGAGGGATCCCAGATGTGTCGCTGGATCGCCTATTCGGGCACCCCCGTCCTTCTCAGCCAGGTTCTGCTGAAGCCGGCCCACTCTTTGATCGACCAGAGTCTGCACTCCCGTATGGGGGTGGAGACGACCAACGGCGACGGCTTCGGAATCGGCTGGTACGCCCAGGACACGGCCGACACTCCGGCGATCGTGCGAGACGTGGGGCCGGCTTGGAACAACCGCAATCTGCGGGAGGTCGCCCAGCACGTGCGCTCGGGTCTCTTCTTCGCCCATATCAGGGCGGCGACCGGGACAGCCGTGCAGCAGTCCAACTGCCATCCCTTCCGCAACGGCCGCTGGATGTGGATGCACAACGGGATGATCGACGGATTCCGCCTCCTGAGGCGCGATCTCGCCCTGGCCGTCGATCCGGCGCTGTACCCCGACATCGAGGGGTCCACCGACTCCGAGCTCATGTTCTTCCTCGCCCTGACCTTCGGCCTGCCGGAGAATCCGCCCGAAGCCGTGGCACGCATGGCGGGCCTCGTCGAGAGAACGGGGCACGCGCACGGCGTCCGGCACCCGCTCCAGATGACCGTCGCGGTGGCCGACGGCGAGCGCGTATGGGCCTTCCGCTACTCCAGTGAAGGGCGCTCACGGTCGTTGTACTTCAGTACCAGGGTGGACACCCTGCGCGCACTCCACCCGGACGCGGAGTACCTCCGGGACATCTCCGACGAGACCCGCCTCGTCGTGTCCGAACCACTGGGCGACCTCCCCGGCGCCTGGAACGAGGTACCGGAGAACAGCTACGGCGTCATCCAGCCGGGCAATGACATGATCGGCACCTTCCGGCCCGACCTCCAGGACGGCTCGGTCCCGGGCTGACCAGCACGCACGTCCCTGATCCCGCGCGCGGGAGCAGGAACACTGGGATGCTGGAGGAAAGAGCGCTGCCCAGGACGCGACTTCGACGGACAGTGGTGGTGAGCGCCGTGGCCGATGCCGACGACCGTGCTCGAGGACCGACCGATCCCACTGGTGTGGGCGTCGATCCTCTGGGGGACCCGTTTCTCCGCACCCGGATCGCGCCGCCGTCGAGGCCGGCGACATACCTGCGGCGGCAGCGGCTCGTCCGGCACCTGGATCAGGCTCTTCGGACGCCTTTGACCCTGGTCAACGGAGCGGCCGGAACCGGAAAGACCCTGCTGACCGCCGACTGGGCCGCCGGACTGCGGGAGCCGGTCGCCTGGCTCACCGCTGAGGAGGGGGACGTGCGTCCCGGTGTGTTCTGGGCGTACGTCCTGAAGGCTCTGGGCACGTGCGGTGTGCCGGCCGCCGGTGCCCTCGGGCTTCTGACCGAGGCGGCCGGGGTGGACCACAGGGTGCTGGCGACACTCGCCGCCGAACTGAACGAACTGGACCAGCCCCTCGTGGTCGTGCTCGACGAGTACGACCGCGTGACCGCCCCCGAGGTGGCGGAGCAGCTGGAATTCGTCCTGCACCACGCCGGCCCGGGCCTGCACCTGGTCCTCGTCACCCGCACGGAACCCCTGCTGCCGCTGCACCGCTACCGGACGGCCGGCGAACTGACGGAGATCCGCGCGGCGGAGCTGGCCTTCACCCCCGAGGAGGCCGTCGCCCTGCTGGAGCTGCACGGTCTGAGCCTGCCGGTCCACGCCGCGCACGCCCTGGTGGACCGCACCCGGGGCTGGGCCGCCGGCCTGCGCCTGTGCGCCCTGGCCGCGCGGGAGAGCGCCGACCCGGAGCTGTATCTGAAGGAGTTCGAGGCGGGCCGCAGTACGGTCGCGGACTTCCTGCTGGCCGAGGTGCTCAAGCGGCAGACGGACGAGGCGCAGGACCTCCTGCTGCGCGTCAGCGTCCTGCAGCGTTTCTGCCCGGACCTGGCGAACGCGCTGACCGGGCGGACCGATGCCGAACCCATTCTCGTCGGACTGCACCGCGCGAACGCGTTCGTCGAGCACCTCGGACACTCGTGGTACCGGCTCCACCCGCTGTTCGGGGAGATACTCCGGGCCCATCTGCGGGTGCGCCTGCCCGGGCTGGAGCCCGAACTCCACCGGCGGGCCGCGCGGTGGCTGCTCAGCTGCGGATCCCTCCCGGAGACACTGGCTCACGGCGCGGCCTCGGGCGACTGGGATTTCACCGCCGGTGCCCTCGTCGACGACCTGGCGATCGGACAGCTCTTCACCGGCCTGCGCTCGGATGACCTGGACCAGTTGTTCGCCGGGATGGACCTCGAGGCCACCGGCCCCGCGACGGACCTCGTGCGGGCGGCCCGCGACCTGTCCCGGTGCGATGTCGAGCGCGGTCTCTCCCACCTGCACCAAGCCGAGGAGCGGTTGGCCTCGGCGCCTGTCGGGCCGGCCGCGAAACTGAGCTGTGCGCTGCTGGAGGCACTGGCCGCCCGGCTGACCGGTTCTCCGGAACGGGCCGAGAAGGCCGCGGAGGCGGCCGATGAACTCCAGCGGGAGGTCCCCGGACATCTCCTGGACAAGCATCCCGAAGTCACCGCGCTCCTGCTGACCCATCTGGGCTCCACACGCCTGTGGGCCGGGCGCTTCGAGGACGCGCGGGCCGCCTTGACCACGGTGGCCGGTACTCCTGGCGGATCGTCCACCGTGCTCCCCCGTGAGGAGTCGATGGGACACCTGGCACTGATCGACTACCTGAACGGCTGGATCGGCCGCGCGGAGCGCAAGGCTCTGGCGGGGGTCTCCGAGGCGGGGCGGCTCGGTCCGTCCCAGCCGTGCGCCTCCGGACCGGTCGCGGGCACGGGCATAGGACTGCTGGTGCTCGCCGCGGTGGCCGTCGACCGCGACGAGCTGGACCGGGCCCAGGCTCTCCTCGACGAGACGGACCTGCTCTCCTCCACGGCACACGATCCGGTGATGGCCGCGGGACAAGCCATGGCCAGGGCTCGTCTGCTGCTGCTCCAGGGCAACGCACGTACGGCCGTCGAGGCGGCGCACCCGGACGTCCGCGCCGTCGTGCCCTCGCCCTGGGCAGCGGGTCACGAGGCGCTGGTCGCCTCCGCCGCGCATTTGGCCGAAGGGCGGCCGGACCGGGCCGCCGAGGTGCTCCAGGGGGTGTCCGGTGACCAACCGGCATGTGCCGTGGAGGCCGCGCGGACGCTGCTCGCCGCGGGCCGTCCGTCAGCGGCGGTCGACCTGCTCGACAGCATCGCGGTGCTCCGGGGCCGGACCGGGCCTGCGGTGTCCGTTCGGGGCGGCCTGGTCAGAGCCCGGGTCGCGGACGCGGCGGGGGACACGGCGACCGCCCGCAGGCTCGTCGAGCAGGCACTCCTCGATGCCCGGCGCGAGCGACTTCGCAGACCGTTCCTCGACGCCCGGCCGTGGATCAGCTCCTTCCTCTCCACCGAGCCACTGCGCGAGCTGGCTGCGGGCTGGCTCACGCCTGGTCCGTCACGACCGGGCGAGCCGGCCGCGGTCGGTGAGCGGCCCCTGTCGCTCGTCGCGGCGGGGCTGAGCCGACGCGAGCACGACGTTCTGGAGCGGCTGGCCGCGATGATGTCGACCGAGGAGATCGCCGCCGACCTCTGTGTGTCGGTCAACACGGTGAAGACCCACCTCAAGAGCGTCTACCGGAAGCTGGGGGTGAACCGGCGCAACGAAGCGGTGCGCCGGGCGCGCGACCTCGAACTGCTGTGAACCGGCGTCGGTGAACGGGCCGACGAGCGACTTGCGGGTATCTGGGGCCGGTTACCGATGTGGTCCCGGCGTCTGCCGGAGGTCGGCCGGGTGGTGGCCCGCGGTCGGCGCGGTGGTACGGGGAAGGAAGGCGGCGGCGGTCAGGCCGCCGAGCCCCACGACACCGAGGACGGCCATCGCGCAGGCGTAGGCGTTCTTCGACAGGCCGGCGACGAGGATGGTGCCGGCGATGGCGGTGCCGAAGGACGAGCCGAGGTTGGAGACGCTGCGGGACAGACCGGAGATCTCGCCCTGGCGTTGCTCGGGAAAGGCGGACTGGACGACGTTGACGGAGGGAGTCAGCATCACGCCGAGCCCGAGGCCGATCAGCAGCAGGCCCGGGGCGAACCCCCACGGTCCGGAGGAGCCGGCGACAAGACCGATCAGAACGCCGATCCCCGCGACGGCCACGGCGAACCCGCTCATGATCAGTGAGCGCTGCGGCCATCGTTTCGCGAGGCGCTCGGCGGCGAGCGAGGAGACGAGCAGGCCGAGGGTGGCCGCGGTGAAGATCACGCCCGTGTCGACGGCGTCGTAGCCGCGGACGACCTGCAGGAACGCGGCGACGGTGAACGACGTGCCCATGAGCACCAGCCACTGGGCGTTCTGGGTGATCAGGCCGAGATTGGACGTGCGGTTGCGGAACAGGCCGGTCGACAGCAGCGGCTCCCGCCCGGCCTTCTCCTCTCTGCGGACCCACCGCAGGAACCAGACCAGGACGAGGGTCCCGGCCGCCAGCAGCGCGGCCATCAGCCAGAGGTTGTTGTCGGCGGCGAGGATTCCCGTGACGATCAGTACGAGGCCGGCCGCCGAGAGCGCGGCGCCGGGGCCGTCGAAGTGCCGCCCCGGATCGGGCGGCAGCGGGTCTTCGAGCGAGAGGCTCAGGACGACGATCAGCACGATCACCAGGGCCTGGAAGACGAACGCGGCCCGCCAGCTGATCGCCGAGGTGATCAGACCGCCGATCAGCGGACCCGCCGCCGCGCCGATGCCGCCGGCCGCCATGACGATGCCGAAAGCGCGTGCGCGTGAGGTCAGGTCGGCGAAGAGCAGCGTGGTGAGGATGTAGACCGGCGGGATCAGCAGAGCGGTGCCGACGCCCTCGAGGATCGAGTTGCCGAGGATCAGCACGCCGAGGCCGGGCGCCACCGCGCTGAGCACGGCACCGATCCCGTACACGACGAGGCCGGTCAGGAAGCAGCGCCTACGGCCGAGGATGTCGGTCAACTTGCCGCCGGGGATCATCAGCGCGGCCATGACCAGCAGGAAGATCGTGATGGCGACCTGGACGCCCTGGACGGTCGTGTCGAGGTCGTGGCTGATGTCGTTGATCATCACGTTCATGTTCGACCCGGCGAAGCTGCAGATGAACTGCGCAAGGGCGAGCGGGGCCAGGGCCCGCCGGTGGGAACCGGCCTGCGGCGGAGGGCGGGTGCCGACTGGGGGTCTCTGCGCGGTCATGGTCCCTGCGCTCCCTCGCGTCGTGTCGTACGCCCGGCGGTCAGCGGGCCGCGTCCTCTGCCCGGTCGAGTTTCTCGTCGAGCGCGATCGCGGCGTCGATGAGGGCCAGGTGGGTGAACGCCTGGGGGAAGTTGCCGAGTTGCTCTCCGGACGGCCCGATCTCCTCGGCGAACAGACCCACATGGTTGGCGTAGGTGAGCATCTTGTCGAAGGCGTAGCGGGCCTGGTGGATACGGCCGGACTTGGCGAGTGCCTCGACGTAGAGGAAGCTGCACAGGTTGAAGGTGCCCTCGGAGCCCAGCAGCCCGTCGGGGGAGGCGGCCGGGTCGTAGCGGTAGACGAGGCTGTCGCTGACGAGTTCCTCGTCCATGGCGTCGAGGGTGGACAGCCAGTCGGGGTCGGTGGGGGCGAGGAAGCCGACGTGTGGCATGAGCAGCAGGGAGGCGTCGAGGACGTCCGTGTCGTAGTGCTGGACGAAGGCACGGCGCTTCTCGCTCCAGCCGCGGTCCACGATCTGCTGGAAGACGCTGTCGCGGGCGGCCAGCCAGCGGTCGAGGTCGGCGGGGCGTGAGTGGGTGGTGGCCAGGCGGACGCCGCGGTCGAAGGCCACCCAGGTCATGAGTCGGCTGTAGGTGAAGTCATGGCGGCCTCCGCGGGTCTCCCAGATGCCCTCGTCGGGACGGTCCCAGTGGTCGGCCAGCCAGTCCAGAAGGCCGCCGAAGGCCTTCCAGCCCCGGATGCCGCCGATGTCCTCGGCCTGGGCGAGGGCATAGGCCGCCTCACCGTAGATGTCGAGCTGGAGCTGGTCGGCGGCCGCGTTTCCGGCCCTGACGGGTGCCGAACGGCGGTACCCCTCCAGGTGGTCGAGGACCTCCTCGACCAGGTGGGGTTCGCCGTCGACGCGGTACATGATCTGGAGCGGTTCGCCGGATGCGGACGTACCGGCATCGAGGCGGTCGCGCAGCCAGCGGCGGAAGGCGCCCGCCTCGTCGGTGAAACCGAGGTCGATCAGTGCGCGGACGGAGAGCGAAGCGTCCCGGATCCAGGTGTAGCGGTAGTCCCAGTTGCGTTCGCCGCCGACCTGCTCGGGCAGTCCCATCGTGGCGGCGGCGATCGGGGCGCCGGTGGGGCCGTAGGTGAGGAGTTTGAGGGTGATCGCGGAGCGTACGACCATCTCGTGCCAGCGGCCGCGGTAGCGGCAGGAGCGCAGCCAGGACAGCCAGAACGTGCGGCAGTCGTCGAAGGCCGCGGCGGTCGCCTCGGCGTCGGGAGCCGGGCCGCCGGGCCGCCCGCTGCGGGCGGAGGCGTCGCCGCTCTCGCTGGTGAGGACGATCGCGGCCAGTTCACCGGCGTGCAGGGTGAAGCGGGCGGTGACGTCGCTGCCGTCGGGGTGGAGGTCGACCGGGGCGGTGGCCTGCAGATGCAGGTCCGTGTCGGGGCCGTGGAAGACGACGGACCCGTCGTCGAGGCGGTCCAGGGAGTGCGCCGCTCGGCCGTAGTCGAAGCGCGGCCGGCAGATCAGCTCGAACGGCAGGCTGCCGCGCACCACACGGGCCACCCGGATCAGGCGGTGCAGGGCGGAGGGGGTCGTCGACGGGTTCGGCTCCATGAAGTCGGCGACCTCGCCGACGCCGTCCGGGGCCATGTAGCGGGTCACCAGGATGGCGGTGTCGGCAAGGTAGAGCTGGCGGACGGTGACCTCGTCACCGGGGTCGGCGGCCAGCCGGCAGTGACCGCCGCGGTCGCTGTCGAGCAGGGAGGCGAACACGCTGGGAGAGTCGAACCTCGGGGTGCACCACCAGTCGACGGTGCCGTCGGCGGCGATCAGCGCCGCGGTCTGAAGGTCGCCGACGAGCCCGTGATCGGCGATCGGGGGGTAGTCGTCCATGGCTTCTCCTCGTATGGCACGACGAGCGTCTCCACCGCGGCTCGGCCGGTGCCGCAGGGCCGGGGCCCCGGCCCGCGCCGTCGGATATCACACGAGATCACACATGCACCGGGCGGCGGGTCACCTGTACCGGGTGAGGTCCGGCCAGGCAGGGGGGTGGACGATCGCAGGGAAGGGCGCCGTCCGCCTGCCCCCCACGCCGTCCGCGGGAGAACTGCCCATGCGCTACGAGATCCGCGTCGAGGGACACATGTCGGAAACGCTGACCAAAGCCTTCCCGGAGTTGGGCCACGTGGTGATGTCCGGTCAGACAGTCCTGTTCGGCCCCGTCGTGGACGAAGGGCACCTCTACGGGCTGCTGGCCCGCTTGCAGTCGCTGGGACTGCGCGTCCTGGAGATGCGGCGACTGCCGGAGGACCGGGCCGACTGACGATCCCGAGACGAGAGCAGCCGGGTCTGGGTGGTGACTCGGGGACCCGAGCCGGGAGGGGGACGGCTCAGTCCCGGCCGGTGGGCGCCCGCGACCGGGTTCCGCGCCCTGCTCACCACGGTGGTGCCGCCCGATCACCCGCCGTGGGTGACCCGCCGGTCGGCCGGCCGGCGGGACGCTGAGGCAGCCAGGGGTTCCCACGCACCGTCCCGTCGGCGGTCCGGGAGCGACCCGCACGATCGCGCGAGGAGGAGCCATGACCATGTCGCGTGATCCGGCGTCGCCTGCCGAACCGGAACCCCCTGCCGACGGGGCGGCCCCCCGCCCGGTGAGTGAGGCCGAGGACGTACTGGCGCGACTGGGCCGCTCGTGGACCTGGATCCTGGGCTCGGCGGTCGCGACGCTGGTGCCGGGCGTCATCGTGCTGGTCTGGCCGGACGAGACCCTGCACATCCTGGCTGTCCTCATCGGCCTGCACCTGCTGGTGACCGGGGCGTTCCGGTTCGTGACCTGCTTCGGCCGGGAGGAACACGGCGAACGGCTCCCGGGGCTGCTGCTGGCCGTGCTGTACGTCCTGGCCGGGGTGCTGTGCCTGCGGAACCCGCTGCAGACCATCGCCGCGCTGTCCTTGATCGTCGGCGTCGTCTGGCTGGTGTCCGGCGTTCTCACCCTCTACACGTGCATCGCCGCCAAGGACATGCCGCACCGCGGCGTCGTCCTGGGCGTCGCGCTGCTCGGCATCGTCGCGGGGATCGTGGTGCTCGCCCTGCCGGCTGAATCGGCCCGCGCCCTGACCCGGCTGCTCGGCCTGTGGCTCGTCCTGCTCGCTCTGGCCGAAGCCGCGGTCGCCCTCGCATGGCGGGCCGCGCTCCGAAGGGCGCGCGGCCCAGGCTCCGACGGCCCCTCCGCGACGACCTGACGACCGGCCCCTGAACCGACCGCGGGAGCACGTCGACCGGGCGGACCGGACGGCCCGCACGCTCACCCACGAAGGGTGAGGCACCGCGCCCTGGCCCCTGCCCACACTGAAGCGAGCACGCAATGGCGTCCGGGCGAGCGCCCGGGATGGAGGAGTGAGATGAGCGCGCAGACGTACCTGGCGTACGACTACCCCATGCTGAGCGTCTTCTGGAGCATGCTCCTGTTCTTCCTGTGGATCATGTGGTTCGTCCTGCTCTTCCGCGTCATCGTCGACATCTTCCGTGACGACGACATGAACGGGTGGGCGAAAGCGGGCTGGCTGGTGTTCACCATCGTCCTGCCCTTCCTGGGTGTCTTCGTCTACGTGATCGCCCGCGGCAAGAACATGGGCCGCCGAGAGATAGCGCAGGCCCGAGCACAGCAGGACGCCTTCGACGCCCGCATCAGGGAGGCCGTGGGCGACCAGGGGCAACGCAGCAGCGTCGAAGAACTCGCCAGGCTGTCCGAGATCCGCGCTCGCGGCGACATCACCGACGAGGAGTTCAGCAAGGCGAAGGAACTGGTCCTGTCCGGCCACGGGCCGGCCAACGGCTCGGGCACCACCCCCTCCGCCCACGGACGCTGACACGCGCAGGACGACACGCGAAGGGGCACCGGCATGACCGCGACACACACACGGCAGGCGGACGCGACGAAGCAGGGGTGGGCCGGGGGGCTGACGGCCTTCGCGGGCGTCATGCTCATCCTCGTCGGCCTGCTCGACATCTTCCGGGGCATCATGGCCATCGCCGAGGACGACATCTTCCTCACCACACGGAACTATGTCTTCGAGTTCGACCTGACCGGCTGGGGCTGGGTTCACCTCGCCCTGGGCGCGGTCGCCGTCATCGTCAGCCTCGGGCTGTTCCAGACCGCGACATGGGCGCGCGTCACCGGCGTGGCCATCGCCGGACTCGTCATCATCGCCAACTTCCTCTCCCTGCCGTACTACCCGGTGTGGTCCGTCGTGATGATCGCGCTCTCCGGGTTCATCATCTGGGCCCTGTGCGTGGTCCGGCCCGACGAGTCCCTCGACATGTGAATGACTCAGCAGTAGGGCCGGCGGTCGGACCCCCGCCTCCTCGGCCACGCGGCTCGTGCTGCCCATGACGACGACCTGGAAGGCGGCGCCGACGTAGGCCGTGAGGAAGCGGGTGATCCTGCGCATGGTGGGTGCCTGCCTTCCGCGTCGGTGAGGTGCTGGTCGTCGAACTGGCGCCGACGGGTCACCAGTTGGTGGCGTCGTTCATCTCCTGCTGCCAGTACGTGACCTTGATCGAGTCGTCGATGTGGACGCCCTGGGCGGGCAGCGACGGGTGGGCGGCGGTGCCGACACTCCCGCTCATGGAGCGGCCCTGGAAGTAGACGGTCAGGGACTTCGCGGTGTGGCCGCTGCCGCTGCCGCTGCCGCCGTCGGTGGCGGACAGGCTGATGGCCGCGTATCCGGACTGGCCCGGATCGAGCGTGACGACGGCCTGCGGCTGCGAGTCCTCGATGACCGGAGGAACGGACTGGGCGTCGGTGAACCGGACGGCCGGGTAGCCGTAGAGGAAGCAGGTCCTGCTGCCCGTGTTGGTCACCGTGAGCAGCATGTGGTTCACCGGGCGGTTCAGGGGGGCCGCGACCGTCTTGGTGTTGGACCCCTCGCAGGTGACCGGCCTGCCTGCCGAGCCGGGCACCTTCGATGCCGAGGTGCCGCCGGCGGGCTTCGAACCGGTGCTGGATCCGGTGGTGGACCCGCCGCCGGAGGAGCCCGAACCCGTGGAGCCGGTGGAGCCCGTGGAGCCGGTCGACCCCGTGGAGCCGGAGGCCGCGCCCGGCGAAGTCGCACCGGACGAAGCGCTCGTGGAGGGCGTCGCCGCCGCGCCCTCGTCGTGGGCGCCCGTTCCGTTGTTGCACGCGGTCAGGGAGAGCGCGGCGAGAACGGCGGTTGTGGCGGCGGCTGCGAGACGGGTGCGGGAGGTACGGAGACCGGACATGTTGCTGTGCCCCTTCGGAGTTCGGGTGGTGGTGCTGATCGGATGACCGAAGCATGTGAGGCGATCCGTCCCAACGGCCACGCCCAGCGGGGAGTTGGGGACGATGGAACACCGAAACGCACTCTGACCTGGGAGAACAGGGCCACCCTGGAACGGGGGAATGGGATGCGGCGACCGCCGGGAACGGGTGCCGGGGGTGGTGGCTGCACTCGCCGCCACCGTGATCGCGAGCCCCCGGAGCCGACGTCCCGCGGCCGGCCGCGGCGTGCGCGCGTGGGCGGTTGGGGGTGAGGAGTGCGTTGCTCAAGCGGGCTTCCTGGCGTTGCTGTGTCGTAGAGACCTCTATCCAAGGAAGTCCTGACATGCCCCGTTCTGCTCATATCGCCATGGTCGGTACGCCTCTGGTCGGGCATGTGCTGCCCAGCCTGGAGATCATCCGTGAGCTTGTGGCGCGCGGTCATCGCGTGACGTACGCCAACGCCGGCCCCCTCGCCGAGCCGGTCGCCTCCACCGGCGCCGAGGTGATCGGCGTCACGTCCACCCTCACGGTCGCCGGCCAGGACTGGCCGCAGGATCCCATCGGATCCGCCTCCCGCTTCCTCGACGAGGCGATGGCCGTACTGCCACAGCTGCACGCCGTGTACGACGACGATCCCGCCGACCTCTATCTCTACGACGTCGGCGCGTACGCGGGCCGCGCGCTGGCCGAGGCGCAGGGCCGCGGCCATGTGCAGCTGGCCGCGGGGCATGTGGCCTGGGAGGGCGTCCGGGAGGAGATCGCCGCGGCATACGCCCAGCTGCCCAACGGCCCCGCGTACCGGGCGCGGTTCGCCGACTGGCTGGTCCGGTGCGGTGCGGTGACCACGGACGTGGAGGAGTTCACCGGCCGCCCGGAGCGAGTGCTCGCCATGATCCCGCGCGCCCTGCAGCCGTACGCGGAACGTGTCGACACCGAGGCGGTGACGTTCGTCGGCCCGTGCCTCGGCGTCGACCGGGAGCAGGACGGCTGGACGCGGCCCGCCGAGGCGAAGAAGGTGCTGCTGGTGTCGCTGGCCGGCTCGGCGTACCACGGAGCGCAGGAGATCTACCACCAGTGTGTGGCCGCGTTCACGGATCTGCCGGGATGGCATGTGGTGTTGCAGACGGGCAGTGCCGGCGATCTGGGCGAGCGGGTCCCCCGTAACTTCGAAGTCCGGCCGTGGACCTCGCCGTTGACCGTTCTCGAGCAGGCGGACGTGTGGGTGGCGCACACGGGGACGGACAGCAGCAGCCTGGGCCTGTGCACCGGTGTGCCGATGATCGCGGTGCCGAACGGCCCCGGCCAGTCCCTGCACGCCGACCGGCTCGTCGAACTGGGCGTCGCCCGCCGGGTAGACGCCGTGGACGTCACGGCGGCGGCACTGCGCACCGCCCTGATGGAGCTCATCGGTGATCCCCAGGTCGCCGCGCGCTCGGCCTGGCTGTGGTCCGAGGTCCGCGCCGAGGGCGGCACCCGCCGCGCCGCCGATCTGATCGAAGAGCAACTGGCCGGTGACAGGGCGAGTTGCTGACGCGACGTATATACCCAAAGGGGACAAATACCCCTACATGTGCGCCGTCTCACGCACACCAATAACCAGCCAAGTTGTCCAGATCACAGCGTAAATGCCCATTTGGCGTCCATCCTCGAAGCGGCTCAAGAAGCCCGAAGTGGAGCGGAACGCCATTTACTTGGACACAACGCGCCCAAGTGGCCCATGACTCGGCGTTCGTGGCGTTCCGCCTCGCCCCCTCCCCCGGAGAAAGGTGCCACCATGGCCGCTTACCTGTGCCCGCCTGCCGTGATACACGGCGAACACACCGTGCAGACCAGCCAGATCGTGGCGGAGGTGCGCGGTCGCCACCCGGACGCGGCGTGGGCGCCGCGCATCGACGGCATCGCGGCCAGTACGGGCATCGAATCCCGAGGGTGGATGCTGCCGTTGGAGGCCGCCGTCGCGCCCGGCAACGGGGGCGGTCTGCCGGCTGCGGGCATCGGGCCGGCCCGGGAGGCACTCGCCGGTGACGGGTTCACCGAGCAGGACGTCGACCGCGTGATAGCCGCCCTGGAGGCGATACCCGCGCCGCAGACCGTCCAGGAGCGCACCGCGCCGGCGTGGGCGGCCGTGCAGTCCTGCGGGGAGCGTGCGGCGCGCGGGGCCCTGCAGATCGCGGGCCTGGACACCTCGGACGTCGACTGTCTGATCACCAGTCACTCCACCACCCCGGCACTGCCGGGGCTGGACGTCGCCCTCGCCAACAAGCTCCCGCTCCGGGACGACGTACTGCTGCTGCCGGCCACGCAGTGGGCCTGCATCGCCGGGACCCGTTCCCTGGCGCTGGCGGCGGATCTCGTGGCCGCGGACCCCGACCGGGTGGTCCTGGTCGTGATCGCGGAGGCGCTGAGCACGACGTACCAGCCCGCCGACGACACCCTGGAGTCCCTGATCGTCCGGCTGCTGTTCGCGGACACCGCGGTCGCCGCGGTGGTCACGGGCCGCCCCCGGCCCGAGTCGGCGCTGCGGCTGGACGCCTCCTGGAACCACACCCTGCCCGGCACCCAGGACCTGCACCGCCTGGAGACCCGCGAGGACGGCACCCACTTCGTGATGGACCGGCGCGGACCGCGCGCCGTACAGGAGACCGTCACCGCGATGTGGGAGTGGCTGCGCCTGCGCTACCAGGACGACCCCGACTCCTGGCACCCCGACGTCCTGCTCGCGCACCCCGGCGGGACGCGCGTGCTGGAGTACATGGAGCAGACGATGCCCGACGGGTGGCCGTCGGGGCTGCTGGACTACAGCCGGGACAGCTACACCACCGGCAACCGCGGAGGCGCCGCCGTGTTCGACATCATGCGCAGGGCCTGCGACGCCGGGCAGGAACCGGGCAGTCGTGCCGTCCTGTACGCGGCGGCCCCGGGCCTGACGACCACCGCCCTGGAAGGCGAGTGGCTGTAGGGCCCGTCCGCGTCACCTCTCGACCGACGCCCAGACCACCTTGCCGGTGTCCGTCCAGCGCACCCCCCACCGGGTGGTGAGTCCGTGCACGACGTGCAGGCCGCGACCGCCGTCGTCGAGGAGCCCGCCCCGGCCCAGCCGCGGCCTGCCGTTGCCGGTGTCGCCCACCTCGCACAGCAGCCCGTGGCCGGTCCTGATCAGCCGGACCGTGACAGGTCCGGCGGCGAAGCGGACCGCGTTGGCGACCAGTTCGTCGACCACCAGCAGCACCCTGTCCTGGGTCTCGTCCCTGATACGCCACTGCCCCAGCAGCGCGGAGACCAGGGCCCGGGCCCTTGCCGCCGCGTCGACCCGGGCGGGCAGCCGCCAGGTCGCGGTGTCCCCCTTGCGGTAGCCGATCATGCGCGCGAGCAGCAGGGTCACGTCGTCGCGCCGGTGCACGGGCGCCAGCGCGGAGACCACGCGCCGCGCGGCCTGTTGCAGGGAGTCCCAGGGGTGCACCGTGGCCACGGCGTCCGCAAGCCTGCCGATGCCCTCGTCGATCGACAGCTCGGGATCCTCCACCAGGCCGTCGGTGTAGAGGGCGAGCAGCGAGCCCGGGGGCGCGGCGAACGCGTGCACCTCGTACGGCTCCCGCAGCGCGAACTCGGCGCCCAGCCCGGGGTGCGTGCGTACGGCGACCGGGCCGGCGGGTCCGCCCGGGGGCATCAGGACCGGAGGGAGGTGGCCGGCGCTGGCCAGCGCCACATGGTGGCCGACCGGGTCGTACACGGCGATGCAGCAGGTCGAGCCGAGGGCGCTGTAACCGGCCGCGAGCCCCGACTCCGCGTCGTCCAGCAGCGACACCGTCTCGTCCAGGTGCTCCAGCACCTCGTCGGGCGCCAGCCCCGCGGACAGCAGCGCGCGGGCCTCCATGCTCAGCTGCCCCATGGTCGCCGCGGCTCCCAGACCGTGCCCGACGACGTCACCGACCACCAGCGCGGTACGGCCGTCCGGCAGCGGAAAGCTGTTCACCCAGTCCCCGCCGACGCCCGCGCTGTCGGGGGTGGCGGGCTGGTAGACGCTGGCGGTCTCGATGGTGTCGCCGGCGGACCGGGGCAACAGCCGGCGCTGCAGCGCCAGCACCTGCGTGTGCTCGCGCTGGTGCTGACGGGCCAGGTCGACATGGTGGGAGGTCCTGGCCACCAGCTCCTGGAGGTCGAACAGCTCGCCGTCCTCGAAGGGGCGGTCCGCCCGCCGCCAGACCTCCGCCACCCCCAGAACGACGGGCGGCGTGCCGTCCAGGACGAGCGGTATGCACGCCACGGCCTCCGCCTGGTCACCGGGCACCAGGGCACGCACCAGCCGCGGGCTGCCGAGCACCCGCTCGATCGACTCCCGGTCGGGTATGACGATGGCCTGCGCTGCGTCGTCACGCCGTATCGCCTGGGACAGCAGGCGGCTCGCGTCGCCGGGAAGGTCGTCGCCCGGCGTCAGGAAGCCGTCGGGCCACGCCCGGTCCGGCACCAGGGCCGCCCGCCGCAGCCGGATGCGGTCCTGCGGCTGCCCCGTGACCACCTCGCCCGTCCATACGGCGAAGTCGAGGTCGATGGCGGTCACCTCGCCCCAGGCCAGCAGGGACTGGGCCAGGGACTGCGCGGTCTCGCCGATGTCCAGCGAGGTGCCGATCGCGGTCTCGGCGGCGTACAGGTGCAGCCTCCTGGCCATGGCGATCAGCGAGACGGTCAGACCCTCCTGGGGCTCCGCGGCGGCCAGGATGCTCATCGAGACCACCAGCTCCGACCCGTCGCCGCGGCGCAGGCGCTGCACCCGGGCGACATGCGGCTCACCGGTCTCCAGGACCTGCCGCAGCCGCCGCGTGACCGTCGGTACGTCCCAGGGAGGCAGAAGGTCGACGAAGGGTTTCCCAATCACGGCCTCCACGCCCGCGAAGACGGGGGCGTCCAGGTTGCAGCGGGTGATTCTCAGGTCACGGTCCAGGCTGACCGCGCCGAGGATCTGCTCGGGACGGCCGGGGGCCGGATCGGTGTCCTGGCGTCGGCCGGCGGCGCTGTCGTCCTGCTGGTCGGCGGCACCGGCGGCCTCCGCTCCCTCACCCGGCATGTACCGCGCCAAAGCGCCGCTGACCATGTCGAACGGCGACGCGGACGAAGGGGAGGGGGTGGAGTCCATGCGGCTCTCTCAGCTCGCTCGCCGGCCCCGGCACAGCGCCGGGGTCGTATCAGAACCCGGGCGACAGGGCCCCGAGATTCCTGACCGCACAGCTCATTCAATAACACCCGGGGCCCCTTCGCCCACACCAGCGGATCACCCGCCCTGGGGTCGATACGACCGGCGACCGGCGTTCACCGGCAGCCGTCGCCTGCGCGCGCCGGTGCGCCGCCGGTACGTCAGGCGGCCGTGTCCGGGTGCCCGGCCCGAAACGTCGCCGTCCTTCGTCGTCTGCGATGATCACTCCGCCCCGTTCAGCAGGTCGGCCGGCACGTCGGGCCGTTCCAGGGCGATGAAGTGGCCGGCCTTCGGCACCTGCGTGAACTCGGCGGCCGGCAGCAGCCGCCGGTTGGCCTCCCGGTCCGAGGGCCGGGACCAGTCGTTCTCGCCGTAGACGAGGTGGACGGGCGCTTTGACCTCCGGATAGCGCGAGCGGGCCGCGATGAGGCTGGGCAGGGCCTGGAACACGGCCCGCGCGACGGTCGGGTAGCCGGGGCGGGTGCCCACCTGGAGGAGTTCGTCGACGTAGTCCTCGCGCAGTGCGGTCCTGTCGCCGAGGCCGCCCTGAAGGATCTTGCGGAGGGCGGGCCTGGGTTCGACCCCGGCGATCACCGGACCCACTCCGGGCGCGAGGACCCCGCTGACCACCACACGGGCGAGGAGTCCGGAGCGGGCGATCCCGCCACGGAAGTCGTACGCGTTCACCGCGACGACCCGCCGGACCCGCTCCGGGAGATCGGCCGCCGTGGTCAGGGCGAGCACCGCCCCCATGGACTCCCCGACCAGCGTCACGTCGTTCAGGTCGAGTTCGGTCAGCAGCCGCACGACGCCCGCGCGCATCGCCGGCTCGTCGTACGACGCCCCGGGCACGATCTCGGAGTGGCCCATCCCCGGCAGGTCGAGCGCGTACACGGTGTACCGGTTGGCGATCAGCGGGATGAGGTGGCGGAAGTGCTCGGCCTGCGTACGCACGGTGTGCAGCAGGACCACGGGCGCACCGCTGCCCGCCTTGAGGTAGCGCAGCCGTCCCTCACGGTCGCCGCGAGGGGGGATCGTGTGGCTGGTGGTCCCCGGGATGCGGATCGTGGGAGGTGACTCCTGGGCGGGCATCTCGCCGGCTCCTCGTGTGTGAAGGGGCTTACTTCGCCAGCTGGGCGTACAGCCCCGCCAGGTCTCCCGCCAGACCCGCCTTGACCTGCCGCGAGATGTCGTCGGCGAGCACCTCGTACGCGTCCGTCTCGACGCCGTCGAGAGCGAGTCGGGCGACGTCACGGGGGTCGGACTTGGGTGCGTCGACGTCCGCCGCGAGGTCCGTGTCCACGTAACCCACGTGCAGTCCGGTGACACCGATGCCGCGCGGCAGAAGCTCCAGGCGCAGGGAGTTGGTCTGCGACCACAGGGCGGCCTTGGAGGCGCTGTAGGAGCCGCCGAGGGCCAGCCAGGACAGGACGGAGTGCACGTTCAGGATGTGGCCGCCGCCGTTGCGCTCGATGACCGGCACGAAGGACCGGGCGACCAGGAGCGGGCCGTAGAAGTTGGTCTCGAACTCACGGCGTACGTCGTCCACCGGGGAGCCGAGGAAGGACGCGCCGACCGCGGCACCGGCGTTGTTGATCAGCACGGTGACGTCCTGGGCCTGTGCGGCGGCCGCCGCCACCGAGGCCGGGTCGGTGACCTCCAGCGCCACCGGGACCGCGTCGGGGTGCGTCACGCCGCGCGGATCGCGGGCCGTGGCGTAGACCTTGCCGGCACCACGCTCGTACAGCTCCTCCACCAGCGCCTTGCCTATGCCACGGCTGCCGCCGGTGACGAACACGTTCGCGCCCTTCAATGCGGTCATGACTTCCTCCGGAGAAAGAGAAACCGATCGGTTTCCAGCCACGGTAAACCGATCGGTTTCCAAGCGCAAGCCACCGGAAACCGATCAGTTTTCATTCCGTCGGAATCGAGCTAACCTCGCAGGATGACCACCGAGGCGAAGCAGAGCCCCCGAGAGCGGCTGCTCGAGGCGGCGGCCGCGCTCACCTACCGAAAGGGCGTCGGTATCGGCGTGGACGCCCTGTGCAAGGCGGCGGGGGTGTCGAAGCGCTCCATGTACCAGCTGTTCGAGAGCAAGGACGAACTGCTGGCGGCGAGCCTGGAGCAGCGCGCGGCCGCCTATGTGACGACGCTCCTGCCCGCGCCGGACGACGACCGTCCGCCCCGGGAGCGGATCCTGCATGTCTTCGAGCGGGTGGAGTCGGAGTCGGACGCGCCCGGGTTCCGGGGCTGCCGGTATCTGGCCGTCCAGATCGAGCTCAAGGACCAGAGCCACCCCGCAAGCCGGGTCGCCCACCGGGTCAAGGAGAACCTGACCGGCTTCTTCCGCACCGAGGCCGAGAAGGGCGGGGCGAGCGATCCCGACCTGCTGGCCCGTCAGCTCAGCCTGGTCTTCGACGGCGCCAGTGCCCGCGCGGGCATCGGGGCGGACAAACTGCCGGGGCTCGTCGCACCCACGGTGACCACCCTGCTCGACGCGGCGGGCATGCGCTGATCACGGCCCGGCCGCGGCGGCCTCCCACACGGTGTGGAAGGCCAGCCGCAGACAGGCCGCGAGGGCCGGGTGCTCGATGAAGAGGGTGGTGGTGGAGCCCGCGCCGGCCACCGGGTCGGGCATGTCGCACAGGACGAGGGAGGCGTCGGCTATGACGAGCTTCAGCGGCAGTTCGGCGGCGAAGCGGGCCTCCTCCCCGGCGGCGGCGAAGCGCCGTACGTGCTCCGCCGTCTCGGGGTCGGCCAGGGCGTCGTCGAGGTAGATCGCCCGGACGGTGCCGCCGGAGTGGTGGAGCCGGCGGACCACCGTGATGCCCTCGGCGTTGTCCGCGGGCGCGACGAACGGCGGTTTGCAGAAGGTGAGAAGTTCGTGCCGCGCCTGCCGCTGGATGTCGGCGAAGCGCTCGGCGATCGCCTTGGGGTCGCGCAGGATCTCGATGTAGTCCAGCGGATCGGTGTGCTCCCGCCCCTGGGAGAAGAGCGGTTGCAGCACACCGGCCAGCCCCTGCGAGACCCGCTCCAGGCGCTCGACGGACTCGCGCTGGCGCGCCATCAGCCGGGCCAGGGCCAGTTCGGGCGTGACGGCGGAGTACGTGGCCACGCGGCCGGGGTGGGAGGTGGCCAACTGCCGCCGTATCAGCGCGTCCAGCACGTCGTAGACGCGTTGGCGCGGCACGTCGGCCTCCCGGGCGACCTCGGCGGCCGTGTAGGAACCACGCCTGACGAGTGCCAGGTAGACCCGTGCCTCGTACCGGGCCAGACCCAGCGACATCAGGTCGTTGATGGTTCCGTCTTCAAGCTCCATGGCTGCACAAGGTACCTGTCCCCGCAGTGGAGTTGGAGGCCAAGGTTTTACCAACCCGCACTGTTCTCTTCGGCAAACTGTCAATAACCTCATGGGCAGCCACCACTGACCGGGGTGGCAGTCAACACCATGCCCGGAACAGGGCTCCCCACTCGGCCACCCCCAACGGAAACCGCTTGTCATGCACCTGGCATAAGTCAGGGCGTGGGCGCTTCCGGCCGCCGACACGGAGCCACCCATCCCCCCACGGAGGGCAGTTCATTGAGTTCTCACCGCAGAAGGAACCTGATACGCCGCGGCGCGCCCGCACTGCTGTCGGCAGCGGCCCTGATCACCGGCGGCCTGGCCGTCGCCGCGCAGTCCTCGGCCTTCGCGAACACAACCATCGCGACGCCCGCCGCCACCACGGTGCACACGCACCGGCTCTGTTCGCAGCCGAGCAGGCCCGGCTACATGGCGTGCCAGGCGGAGGTCCGCACCGACCTCAGGACGCAGAAGTCGCTCGGCCGCCACGACACCCCGAAGGGCTTCGGACCGGCCGATCTACAGGCGGCCTACAACCTGCCCAAGGACGCCGGCAAGGGTGCCACGGTCGCGATCGTCGACGCGAACGACGACCCCAACGCCGAGAAGGACCTGGCGGCCTACCGCTCCCAGTACAACCTCCCGGAGTGCAGCACGGGCAACGGCTGCTTCAAGAAGATCGACCAGGACGGCGGCACGAACTACCCGGCGCCGGACGCCGGTTGGGCCGGTGAGATCTCCCTCGACGTCGACATGGTCAGCGCGGCCTGCCCGCAGTGCCACATCCTGCTCGTCGAGGCCAAGTCCGCAGGCATGGACGACCTCGGCGCGGCTGTGAACCAGGCCGTCAAGCAGGGCGCCAAGTACGTCTCCAACAGCTACGGCGGCAGCGAGGAGGCCGCGGACACCGCCTCGGACGACCAGTACTTCAAGCACCCGGGCGTCGCCATCACCGTCAGCTCCGGTGACAGCGGCTACGGCGTCGAGTACCCGGCCGCCTCGCAGTACGTCACCGCCGTCGGCGGCACCTCGCTCAAGAAGGACAGCAGCACCCGCGGCTGGTCCGAGTCCGTCTGGGGCAAGTCCGCCGGCGGCGACGGAGCGGGCTCGGGCTGCTCGCAGTTCGACGCCAAGCCGTCCTGGCAGAAGGACAGCGGCTGCGCCAAGCGCGCCGTCGCCGACGTCGCGGCCGTCGCCGACCCGGCCACCGGACTCGCCGTCTACGACACCTACCAGGCCGCCGGCTGGAACGTGTACGGCGGCACCAGCGCCTCCGCGCCGTTCATCGCCGGCGTGTACGCCCTCGCGGGCGCTCCCGGCGATGACGTTCCGGCCGCGTACCCCTACGCCCACCCGGACAAGCTGAACGACGTCACCGACGGCGCCAACGGGTCCTGCAGCGACTACCTGTGCAAGGCGGGCAAGGGCTTCGACGGCCCGACGGGCCTCGGCACGCCGAACGGTGTCGCGGCCTTCACCAAGTAACTCCACCAAGTAACCCCACCGAGCAGCGCCGGCCACGCGAGCGGGCCCAGGTCGATGACCTGGGCCCGTTCGCCGTTACGGCGTCACCAGTCGACGGCGTCGTCCATCGACTGCTGCCAGTAGGTGACCTTCAGCGAGTCGTCGATGTACACGCCCTTCGCGGGCAGCGCCGGACGGGCGCTCTTGCCGACGCTCCCGCTCATGGAGCGGCCCTGGAAGTAGACGGTCAGGGACTTCGCGGTGTATCCGTTCGCGCCGCTGTCGTCGGTGGCGGACAGGTTCACGGAGGCATACCCGGACTCTCCCGGCTGGAGCGTGACGACGGCCTGGGGCTGCGAGTCCCCGATGACCGGAGGCACGGACTGGGCCTCCCCGAAGCGGACGGCCGGGTAGCCGTAGAGGAAGCAGGTTTTGCTGCCCGTGTTGGTCACCGTGAGCAGCATGTGGTTCACGGGGCGGTTCAGCGGGGCGGCGACCGTCTTGGTGTTGGACCCCTCGCAGGTGACCGGCTTGTCGGCGGAGCCGGGCGCCTTCGGCGGGGAGGTGTGCTTGGCGGAACCCGGCGCGGCGGTGGCGGGCTTGGCGCCCGAGGACCAGCCCGACGAGCCCGACGAGCCCGCGGAGGAAGAGGAGCCCCCCGCGGAGGCGTGGGAGCCGGAGCCGGACGACGAGCCACCGGAAGCAGCAGCGCCAGCGGAGGAAGTCGCGGTCCTGGTGGCAGCGACCGGGGCGCCCTCGTCGCGGGTGCCCGTTCCGTTGTTGCACGCGGTCAGGGAGAGCGCGGCGAGAACCACGGTCGAGGCTGCGCCGATGAAACGGGTGCGGGAGGTGCGGAAGTTGAACATGTGACTGTGCCCCTTCGGTGTTCGGTGGCGGTGGTGATTGGATGACCGAAGTTTGTGAGGCGATCCGTCCCAACTGCCACGGATGGCGGGCAGTTGGGGACGCCGGAACGCCAAAACGCCCTCTGACCAGGGAGAATGCAGTGCTCCTGGAACGGGTGGCTGGAACACGGGGGAATACGGAGGGGTGGGGAAACGGGTGTCGGAGGCGAGCGAGACCGCGCAGACCGAGGCGTTCGCGCGGCTGTTGCGGGAGCTCAAGGACCGCTCGGGGCTCAGTTACGGGGCGTTGGCCAAGCGGCTGCACATGAGTACGTCGACGCTGCACCGCTACTGCAACGGCAGCGCGGTGCCGATCGAGTACGCACCGGTGGAGCGCCTGGCGAGGGTGTGCCGTGCGACGCCGCAGGAACTGGTGGAGCTGCACCGGCGCTGGATCCTGGCGGACGCGGCACGAGGACGCAGGACGGAACAGGCGGAGCCCGTCGAGCCGGTGGGCCCCGGCCCGGTGGCCCCGCACGGGCACGACGGGAACGACGTCGGTAAAGAGGGCCGGGGCGAAGGCGAAAGGGAGCACGAGAGCGAGAGCGAGGGCGGGACCGACACCGATGAGCCGGTGGTCGTCGACACCCGCGAGCTCACGCCGCCCGGCCGTCCGACTCGTCGCCGTACCGTCCTGATCGCGTCCGCCGCCGCGGCCGCCGTCCTGGGTGTCGTCGCGCTCACCGTGCATCCGGGCTTCGGCGGCGGGGACAACGCAGCGGACCGGCAGGAGGTCGGTGCGGGCGCCACGACCGGCGGCGCGACGGACTCCGGGACACCGTCGGCCACCTCGTCCCCGAGCGCGAAGGGCGACAAGCCGTCCGCGTCGGCGACCGCCTCCCCCACCGGCTCCGGGACGGCCGGGTCCGGCAAGGGCTCGGACCGGTCCACCGGCGGCTCCGCCACCGGCGCCGTCCCGCTCACCGTCGGCACCCGCCCCTACGTCTACGACAACCCGTGCAGCCAGCACTTCCTCGTGGACAGCGAACCCGCGCAGGTCGGCCCGCCGGCCGGCGAGGACACCGCCACGCGCTGGGCCGCCGCGTACGGGGCGGTCTCCTCGGGCGAACAGGAGGTCGCCCTCACCGTTCAGGGCACCGGCGCGGAGACCGTCGTCCTGGAGGCGCTGCACGTCCGCATCCTCAGCAAGGGCGCGCCGCTCGCCTGGAACGACTACTCGATGGGCGTCGGCTGCGGCGGCGGCGTCGAGACCAAGTCGTTCGACGTCGACCTCGACAACGGCAGTCCCACGGTCACCGTCAAGGGTGGCCAGCGCGACTTCCCGTACAAGGTCAGCGAGTCCGACCCGGAGGTCTTCTACGTCGTCGCCCACACCAAGGCCCACGACGTCCGCTGGGACCTCACCCTGGACTGGTCCAGCGGAAGCCGCCGCGGCACCGTCCACATCGACAACTCCGGCACCGCGTTCCGCACCAGCGCCGACGCGGGCCGCCCGGGCTACGACTACCCGCTGGGCGGCAGCGAGTGGATCAAACGGGAGAGCTGAGCGCCAATCGGCAGAGTTGAAGCTCAATCAGGAAAGTTGCCGGTCAATCGGGAGGTAAAGGGTTCGGAATCGTCGATTCAACGGTCTTGAACTGTGCATGACTCGTTCGATGAGATGCGCGAAGACCACTTCGGGATCACCTCGTGAGACCGAGCCCTTCGCGAACCCGTTTCGCGCATCCACTTCGCAAGACTCCGAATCCAGGGGGATTCATGCACATAGCCCGTATCGGGCTGGGCGTCGCGGCCGCCACGTCCGTCGCCGCCCTCGCGGTCACCGCACCGGGGACCGCCGCGCCCGCCGCCGTACCGCACACCCTGGCGGTACCGGCCGTCGCCGGGCACACCCTGGTCCACGATGTGAGCAGCCCGCTGAGCAGTGAGCAGTGCCAGACCAAGTGGCACATCAACTGCTACACCCCGCTCCAGTACCGCAAGGCGTACGACCTCAACGCCCTCTACCGCAAGGGCGTCACGGGCAAGGGCCGCACCATCGTCATCGTCGACTCGTACGGTTCCCCGACCGTCCAGCACGACCTCGACGTCTACAGCCACCAGTTCGGTCTGCCCAGCACCAAGGTGAAGGTGGTCAAGTGGGGGCACGTCCCCGCCTTCGACCCCAAGAACTCCGACATGACCGGCTGGGCGGGCGAGACCACCCTGGACGTCGAGCTGGCGCACGCGGTGGCACCCGCCGCCAAGATCGTCCTGGTGGAGACGGCCGTCTCCGAGACCGAGGGCACCACCGGTCTGCCGGAGATGATGGACGCCGAGAAGCACCTGATCGACCACGGTGTCGGCGACGTCATCAGCCAGAGCTTCGGCGCCACGGAGAACACCTTCCCCGGCTTCGACCACGGCGACTTCTCCAGCATCAAGAACCTGCGGTACGCCTTCCAGGACGCGAACCGCAAGAAGGTGACCGTGCTGGCGGCCTCCGGTGACGGCGGCGCGACCGACCTGAAGCTGGACGGGAAGACGTACTACAAGAAGCGCGTCAACTCCTGGCCCTCCTCGGACCCGCTGGTCACCTCGATCGGCGGCACCGAGCTGCACCTGAACGACGCGGGCGCCCGCGTCAGGCCGGACAGCGTCTACAACGCCTCCGAGCACGACTTCGGCGCCGGCGGTGGCGGCCAGTCCCACGTGTTCACCCGCCCGTCCTTCCAGGACGGCGTGAAGAGCAAGGTCGGCACCCGCCGCGGCACCCCGGACATCTCGATGGCCGCGGCCGTCAACGGCGGCGCCTGGATCTACTCCAGCTACGACCCGACCGCCGTCGGCTGGGACGTCACCGGCGGCACCAGCGAGGCCACCCCGATCTTCTCGGGCATCGTCGCCCTCGCCGACCAGGCGGCCGGCCACCGAGTGGGCAACATCCAGAAGGCGCTGTACGCCCTCTACGCCCGAGGCGCCAAGGCCAACGGCATCGTCGACGTCAACGACGGCACCGACAACAGCTACCAGGGCGTGACCGGCTACAAGGCCGTCAACGGCTACGACCTGGCGACCGGGGTCGGCACCGTGGACGCCCTCAAGTTCGTCCCGGCTCTCGCGAAGGCGAGCGGCCGCGGCTGACACCTCCCGCACGCAACGGACGGCCCGGGTTCCGCACCCGGGCCGTTCGTGTCGTGCGGGAGGGCGGATGCGCTGGTCAGGGACGTACGTCGGGTGGCGCGTCCGCAAGTCCCGTCGCGCGGCCCTCCTCGTCCCACCGGACCACCAGGATCCGCTCCACCGCCTCCCGGTCGAGGGGTCCGAACACATGCGGGAACAGGGTGCCTTCGGCGACTCCCGGCGGCGGCGCGGGATCCGCCGCCTCCCATACGCACTTCGCGCTCAGCCGTGCCTCGTCGAGCAGCAGCACGAACAGCGGCCGGGGCGCGCCGCCGTAGAACGCGTCGACGACCTTGAGCGTCGTCGCCTCGTCGGGGGAGCAGTGGACGAAACCGTCCTCTGCCAGGGAGGAGGGGGCGTAGGGCCGGTCGGGACCGGCGTTCCACTCGGCGCTCGACACGACGTGATAGATCATGGCCCGGTTATACCCCAGCATCGGGCCACCACCTGTGCTACGGTGCCAAATGGCAGTTTTGGTTACCAGAGGCTTTTGAGTGCTCTTCGACCTTCCGTCGACGAGCACTCTTTTTTGTTGAGGGAGATTCCGTATGGCATCCGGCACCGTGAAGTGGTTCAACTCGGAAAAGGGTTTCGGCTTCATCGAGCAGGACGGCGGCGGCGCCGACGTCTTCGCCCACTACTCGAACATCGCCACCCAGGGCTTCCGTGAGCTTCACGAGGGCCAGAAGGTGACCTTCGACGTGACGCAGGGCCAGAAGGGCCCGCAGGCCGAGAACATCCTTCCCGCCTGACGCTGACGCGTACGTACCACGTGGCTGGGGCCCGCACTCTTTGGGTGCGGGCCCCGGCTCGTTGCGTTTTCCCCGCACTCCGCTCAATTCTTCACCGCACCTTTCACTTCGAATTCCCCGTCCGTTCCTTCGGTTTCTTCGGCTACTTCTTGCGAATCCTCATACGGTCCGTCCGCCGGGAGGCATTCCTCGATACGTGCCGCATCGAGGAGGCTTCCGCATGAACCGCACAGCTCGTACGAACACTCGCACGAACAAGAGATCCGCCCGTTCCCGTCCGGGCCGGAGCCGGCCTGCCGCGTCCGGCGGCGAGTTCGCACTGCCCGTCACGGTGACCCCGGCACTTCCGCCCGTCGAGGACTTCGCCGAACTCGGCATGCCCGGGCGTCTGTTGGCCACACTCGGCGCCGAGGGCGTGACCGCCCCCTTCCCGATCCAGGCCGCGACGCTGCCGAACTCCCTGGCCGGCCGGGACGTCCTGGGCCGCGGGCGCACCGGCTCCGGCAAGACGCTCGCCTTCGGGCTCGCCCTGCTGGCCAGGACCGCGGGGCAGCGGGCCGAGCCCCGGCAGCCGCTGGCCCTCGTCCTCGTACCCACCAGGGAACTGGCGCAGCAGGTCACCGACGCGCTCACACCGTACGCCCGCGCGCTGCGGCTGCGGCTCGCCACCGTGGTCGGCGGGCTGTCGATCGGCCGCCAGGCGGGCGCCCTGCGCTCCGGGGCCGAGGTCGTCGTCGCGACACCCGGCCGGCTCAAGGACCTCATAGACCGTGGCGACTGCCGTCTGGACCAGGTCGCGATCACGGTTTTGGACGAGGCCGACCAGATGGCCGACATGGGCTTCATGCCGCAGGTGACCGCGCTCCTCGACCAGGTGCGCCCGGGCGGTCAGCGACTGCTGTTCTCGGCGACGCTGGACCGCAACGTGGACCGCCTCGTCCGCACCTACCTGCACGACCCCGTCGTGCACTCCGTGGATCCGTCCGCGGGCGCCGTCACCACGATGGACCATCACGTGCTGCACGTGGAGGACGAGGACAAGCACGCGACCACGACCGAGATCGCCGCCCGGGACGGGCGGGTGATCATGTTCCTGGACACCAAGCACGCGGCGGACCGGCTCGCCAAGAAGCTGCTGGCCGTCGGGGTGCGCGCGGCGGCGCTGCACGGCGGCAAGTCGCAGAACCAGCGCACCCGGACCCTGGCCCAGTTCAAGGACGGCCAGGTCAGCGTGCTGGTGGCCACGAACGTGGCGGCCCGCGGCATCCACGTCGACAACCTCGACCTCGTCGTCAATGTCGACCCGCCCGGCGACCACAAGGACTATCTGCACCGGGGCGGCCGTACGGCACGCGCCGGCGAGTCCGGCACCGTCGTCACCCTGGTCCTGCCCCACCAGCGCCGCGAGGTGTCCCGTCTGATGGCCGACGCCGGCATCACCCCGCGGACCACCCGCGTCCGCTCCGGCGAGGCGGAACTGAGCCGGATCACCGGCGCCCAGGCCCCGTCGGGCGTGCCCGTGGTCCTCACTCCGCCGCCCGCTCCCGAAAGCCGCCCGGCGCGTACGGGTTCCGCCCCGCGGGCGCGGCGCGGCCGCCCGGCACAGCAGGGGCGCCGCCGGTCCCCGGCCAAGGGCGCCGGCGGCGCCCCCAAGGGAAACGGCCGCTGACACCGACGCCCGGGACGCGAGGTTGCGTCCCGGGCGGTGTGGCGGTGAGGCCGGACTACTTCAGGCCGATGGCCGCACAGTCCGCCGCGTACTTCGCGGTGCAGATGTCCTTGACGGTGTAGACGCCGTCCTTGATCACCGTGGACTTGATGTTGTTCTTGGTGAGGGCGACCACGGGGACCAGCATCGCCGGGATCGCCTTCTGGGTGGGGCTGTCGACCGAGTCCTGGGTCAGCGCGTCGAACTCGAGGTTCTTGCCCCGCACCTTGTCCACCGCCATCTCCGCGGCGTTGGTCGCCTCCAGCAGGAACGACTTGTACACCGTCATCGTCTGCTCGCCGGCGACGATCCGCTGCACCGCGTCCAGGTTGGCGTCCTGCCCGGTGACCAGCGGCATCTTGGTGGCACCCGCCGCCTTCAGCGCGTCGATGGCGGCGCCCGCCATGCCGTCGTTGGCCGAGTAGACCGCGGCTATGTTGCCGAGCCCGACGGACTGGATGGCCTTGGTCATGTTCGCCTTGGCGACCAACGGCGACCACTTGTCGGTGTCGTACGACTTGACGATGTTCACCCGGCCCTTCAGCTCGCTGAGCGCTCCGTCCTTGACGAGGGCCGTGTTCGGATCGCCGGGGTCGCCGTTCATCATGACGACCTTGCTGGAGGCGGCCTTCTCGCCGAGCGCGTCGGTGATGGCACGGCCCTGCACCTCGCCGACGAGCTCGTTGTCGTGCGAGATGTAGGCGTCGATCGGCCCCTGGGCGAGCCGGTCGTAGGCGATCACCGGAATCCCGGCGTCCTTGGCCTTCTGCACATCCGGCGCGATGGCCTCGGCGTCCACGGCGTCCACCAGAATGACGTCGACCTTGGCGTCGATCATCTCCCCGAACTGCCTGCTCTGCTTGCCCACGCTCGCACCGGCGTTGGCGTAGCGGATCTTGCCCTTTCCGTGCGTGAGGGAGGCGACCCGCTCCTTGATGAGGGGGTGGTCGAACTTCTCGAACCGCGCGGTGGCGGTGTCGGGCAGCAACAGCCCCACCGTGATGTCGTCGCCCTTCCTGGGACTCGCGGAACTGCTGCTCCCGCTGACGCTGTCGATGACACCGCACGAGGAGAGCAGGAGCGCCGAGGCGGAGGCGAGCACGGGGACGACGGCGAAACGACGTACGCCGGTTCTGCGGGGGGTGTGAACCATCACTTGCAGGTGCCTTCCGGGCAGTGGAGGAGCGGACCACCGGGTGAGCAAGAAGCCAACGGGTCCGTGGAGACCACGTCAAGACATCCGGTTGTCATCCCTTCAACTTCCTACGGAATCTCCTCATCCGGCTTGGGATCCGGAGGCAGCTCCATGCCGAGCCAGGGCCGTCCCTGACAGCTTGGGCCCCAGAAGGGTCAGGTAACTGTAAAGAACCTTGACAGACAATTGGTCTAGTCCAAATATGGTCGTCGGTTCGCCCCCACACCCCTCCCCTCTTCCTCTCCGCCCTCCCTGGGAGCGTCAATGAGACGACCGCGTCCTGCTCTTCGTGCGTTGCTGTCCTGCATCACCGTGACCGGCCTGTCGGCCGGTCTTGTCGCGCTCGGGGGAGGCGGGGCGTCGGCAGCGGATGCCGCGCCCTCGCGGCCCGTGGCGCCCATGCCCGCGCATGTCGCCGCGCCGTACTTCGAGGCGTGGACCGGAAAGAGCCCGGCCCAACTCGCCGCCGCCTCCGGGAACAAGTACCTGACCATGGCGTTTCTTCAGACGGATGCCGCCGGTTCGTGCACCGCCTACTGGAACGGCGACACCACCCAGCCCGTCTCGAAGGCGACCTTCGGCGCCGACATCGCTGCCATACAGGCCCGCGGCGGCAACGTCGTCCCGTCCTTCGGCGGCTACGGCGCCGACACCACCGGAACCGAACTCGCCGACAGCTGCACCAGCGTCGACGCCATCGCCAAGGTCTACGAGAGCCTCGTCACGACGTACGGGATCTCACGCATCGATCTCGATGTCGAGGCCGACTCCATCAACAACACCGCGGGGATCGACCGTCGCAACAAGGCCATCGCCCAGGTGCAGCGGTGGGCCGAACGCACCGGGCGGCGCGTGCAGTTCTCGTACACCCTGCCCTCGACGACCACCGGGCTCGCGCCGAACGGCGTGGCCCTCCTCAAGAACGCCGTCGACAACCACGCGCGCGTGGACGTCGTCAACATCATGACGTTCGACTACTGGGACGGCGCCACCCATGACATGGCCGCCGACACCGAGACCGCCGGTGCCGGGCTCGTCGGCCAACTCGCCGCGCTCCACCCCAAGAAGACGCAATCCCAGCTCTGGCGCATGGTCGGGGTCACCGAGATGCCCGGCATCGACGACTTCGGGCCGCAGGAGACCTTCACCACCCAGGACGCGGTGAAGGTCGAGCAGTGGGCCGAGGCCAAGGGCATCAACACCCTGTCCTTCTGGGCGCTGCAGCGCGACAACGGCGGGTGCGTGGGCACCGCCGGCTCCAACTCCTGCTCCGGGATCGCCCAGGACACCTGGTCCTTCAGCCACGCCTTCGAGCGGTTCACTCGCCGGTAGGCCACCAGGGCTCAGCACGGCAGCCGCGCCCGCACCTCCCACCCGTGACCGGCCCCTCCCCCCGGGGGCCGGAGCGGAGCTCCCCGCCCAGTGCCGTCCCGCTGACTGTGATCAGCGCCACGGACTCGCGCATCACCCGGAAGTTCCGGCGCTGACCTGGGCGTTCGACCGCGGTGTGCGAGACGTGCAGAGAATCCGCGCAGGAGAAGCACACAGACCTCACACAGTCTTTCGAAACCCTCGTTACCGTTGCAGCCCGTTCGAACCCCCATGCATCTCTGGTGCATCTCCCCGTGCGAAGGGTCAGGAAGACAGCGGATGGACTACTGCTCCTCATGCCGCCGGCACCTCAACGGCGCCCTGGTGTGCCCCGGTTGCGGTGCCTACGCCCCCGACATCGCACCGGTGACCTCCCACGACCGCCCCGTCCCGGCGCCCGCCGCGACGGCGATGTGGCCCGAGACGGAAGAGCCCCCGGGGGCCGACGCATACGGTGACGCCGACCGGGGCACCGAGCCCGCGATACCCCTGTCGGAGGGGCGGGCCGCCCGGCGCAGGCAGCGGGCCCGCTGGAAGAAGAACCAGCGCAAGGCCGTGGTCGCGACCGCCGTGGCGCTCGTCGGCGGCGGCCTGACCCTCGCCTCGATGGACCGCGGTTCCGGCCACCGCGCCGAGGCGTCGACGGCGACGGACCTGTCGAGCATGGGCTCGGAGGACGGGGCCGCGGACCAGAACGCCCAGCTCCCGCCGTCCGGCACCGGCAAGCACCGCAAGCCCGACGCCACGCCCGACCGCTCCGCCACGACCGGCAAGGCTCGGCAGCACTCCGGCGTCACGGCGTCCCACACGGATTCGGCGCGGACGCAGCCGTACGCCCCGGCCGCGCACTCGACGCCGGCGACGAAGCCCGCCCAGCAGGGCTCCGCGGGCACCGTGAACACCCCCTCCGTCGACACGACACCCGTCACCGGCGGCTCGACGACGACCCAGACCCCCTCCGCGACGCCCACGGGCAGCACGGGTTCGGGCACGTCGAACACGTCCGGGTCCTCCGGAACGTCGGGGTCCTCCAGCACGTCGGGTACGTCCCAGTCGGGCAACACGTCGTCGTCCTCGGCGACCTCCCCGTCGGGGATCTGCGTGCTCGGTCTGCTGTGCGTCAGCTGACCTGACCTTCACCCTCGCGTTGACCCTGGCCTCGACGGCCAGGGTCAACTGCTTTTGTTCCGGGGTCAGTTCAGATGCCGCTCCTGTGCGGCGGTGACGGCACGGACGAGGAAGATGCCGGCCACGGCCGCACCGACGACCGCCGCGTCGCACGCGAGGAGCTGCCATACGTCCGTGTAGGCGCGGGCGATGATCTCGTCGGTCGAGTCGGCGTAGGTGAGGCCGACTCCGGTGAGCATGCTGACCAGCCACAGCCCCCACCACACGTTCAGAGAGCGGGGCAGCCGCTCGCCGGGGGCGCTGGACCGGTAGGCGTCCGCGATGATGCCGCGCGGGAACCAGAAGTTGACGACCGGCACGACCCAGCCGAGGTACACCCACAGTCCGGCGTAGCGCGGCCTGGTACCGGACAGCTCGCGCCCGTTGTGCCGGATGCGGCCCATCCACACCAGGAACGTGAGCGCGCAGACCAGCTCGGCGAAGCCCGACACGGTGCTGACGAGGTGGTACGAGTCCTCCAGCGAGGTCAGCGGACGGTGCACCCCGCCGCCCTGGTCCGGCGGCCCGGAGGCGGGCTCCCCCGCCGCCGCGAGCCGGATCTGCCACCCGGCCCGCACCACCCATCCGAGTCCGGCGAGGGCGAGGGCGGTCATCGTGGCGACACCTGCCGCACGGACCGGGTCCAGGGCGGGAAGGGCGGGATCGGGAGCAGCCGTGGGGGGCGCTATGTGGTCGTTCACCGGGGCATCCTCGCCGACGACCGACGACGACCGCCACATCGACATGCCCGCGGCGGCACTTCGCCCGTCCTTCACTTTGAACCCCGTTGCAGCCTGCGACGTATGAGTCGCTGTGGGTGGTGCCGCGCCCATGGACCGCGACCGGGCAGAAAGGAAGGGCCGAACAATTTTATTGGATGCGATCCGTCCCAACAGCAGGAACACTGATGTGGCCGTCCTGGTACGGCCGTTGGACGGTACGGGGGAAGCAGACACAGGCAGTCATGTGCCGGGGCTCGACGGGCTTCGTGGGCTGGCCGCACTGTACGTGGTTCTTTTTCACTGCTGGTTGCTCGCCTTTCCAGGGTTTCCCAGGAATTCGGGTCCGTTGTGGCTGGGCTGGCTGATGTACGGGCGGCTCGCCGTCGTCTTCTTCCTCGTGCTGTCCGGGTTCTCGCTGGCGCTTTCGCCCGCGCGGAACGGCTGGCAGCAAGGTGGCGTGGCCCGGTTTCTGCGGCGGCGTGCCTGGCGGATCCTTCCGCCGTACTGGGCGGCGCTCGTACTGAGCGTGGCAGTGGCCCATTTCGTGGTGCGTGCCTCGCATCACGGGCCGCCGGACTACAGGACCGTCGCCGTGTACGGCCTGATGCTCCAGGACCTGTTCACGGCCCGTACGCCGAACGGTGCGTTCTGGTCGATCGCCGTGGAGGTGGAGCTCTATCTCCTCTTCCCGCTGCTGCTCTTCGTCCGGCGGCGGCTGGGGGCGGTGGCCCTGGTCGGCGGTGTGACCCTGCTGGTGGTCGCGGGCGGTGCACTGGCGGAAGGCGCGTCTCCGGTGGAAGGGGACAACTGGCTGGCCCCGAATCTCGTGCCCGTGTTCGTCGCCGGTCTGGTGGGTGCGGGGGTCGTGGTCGCGCGCGAGAAGGTCCGGCGGATGCCCTGGCACTGGCTGGCCGCCTCGGCGGTGGTTCCGGTCATGGCACTCGTGGCCGTCAAGGGATCGGTCTGGACGGTGCACCACTACTTCTGGGTGGATCTCGCCGTCGCGCCCGCCATGGCGATGTTCCTCGCGGGGATCGCCACCGGACGCCCCGCCTTTCTGCTGCGGCTTCTCGCCACCCGGCCCATGCGCGGTCTCGGCAACTTCTCGTACAGCCTCTATCTCATCCATCTGCCGATCGTCATGGTCGTGGTGCGGAAAATCGCCCCGGACCACGTGTCGGCGGGACTGCCCACGTTCTCTTTCACGGTGGCTGTGGGGCTGCCTGCTTCGCTTCTGTCGGCATGGGTGTTCGCGGAACTCTTCGAGATGCCCTTCAAGCGGAGACGGAGCCGGCGGACCGAGTGACCGAGGTGGCTCACTCGTCCTCCGGCGGCTCGCCTTCCAGGAGCCGTTCCGCGATGTCGTCGGCCCATACCTGTGCCCACCGGCGGAGGTCCGCGATCGCATCCGCGTCGAGCCCGTAGGCGGCGAACTCGCTGTCGTCCATCAGCTCCGCGCCCGACAGCCGCGCCTGGAGGTCGGCGAGGTCGAAGGTGTCCCGGGCGTGGCGGCGGCCGAGTTCCTCGAGTTCGGGGTGGGTCCAGCGGTCCGCGGCGGCCCGTACGTCGATGAGGTCGCGGGCAAGGCCACGGTCGGCCAGGGCCCAGACCCTGGTGCCGACGACGTCCTCGAGGGAGAGGGCCGGGCCGAACTCGGTCTGCACCGGCGGCCGCCACATGACTTCCTTGAGGACGTCCACCTCGCACGCGTCGCCGCTGTCCGGGTCGGTGACGATCAGCTGTGCGGAGAGAGGATCCGTCTCCACCACCCTGACCTGCCAGCCTCGTTCCTCCAGCCCCGTCCGCACGGCGGCACCGATCTGCTCCATGCCCTCGGGGTTCTCGGTGGCGACGTCGAGGTCCTCGCTGAGGTGCTCGACCAGGCCGTGCGCCTGCGCGGCGCAGTCGCCCGTGAGGACGAGCGGGTAGGCACTGCCCACGGCAAGCACGTCGGTCAGGATGCGACGCTGCAGGTCGGTCAGTGCGGCCATGCCCGGATTATCGCTCGTGAGAGCCCGGCTCAGCCGCGATCAACGGCAGGACCGGGCAGCGTGTTGTCGTTGGGGTGAGCCCCATGCGATGGGGGGATCGTCCGGTATGGGTCCGGTGCGTGGCGGGCGCGTACGCCATCGGCTTCCTGGGGGGAACGGGAGCACACGCGTACTTCCTGGCAACAGGCGGGCTTCACGCGTACTGGCCGGCAACTGGGACGGCGCGTGGCATGCCGTCCTGGCTGACCCGATGGCTTTTCTGCGGCCGGCCGGACTGCTGCCCATCACCGTGTTCGGCGTTTTCGTCGTGATCACCGCGCTTCCGCTGCGGCGAGGACTGGTGAACGCCGAAAGCGCCGGGTGATGGCATTCGCCACCCGCCCGGCGCTCCTCATGCAGCCATCGGCTAGTTGGTGAAGTACAGGTACTTCCAGTCGCTGTACGTGTTCGAGTTGACGTTGTCGCCCGACGAGCCGTTGATGTACGCCGCGCGGACGCGGGCCTTGATGCCGGACTCGCCCGGGGCGCCCAGGCTCACCGCGGACTTGCCGTTCGAGCCGAGGGCGAAGTACTCGGGGCTGCCCTCGGTCTCGTACCACTTGCCGTCGTAGTAGACCTCGAGCTCGAGGCGCTGCTTGCGGCCCGGGTAGTACGTCATGGTCGTCGTGACGAGCGGCGAGGTCGTCTTGTGGAACCAGTAGTACGTGTGCGAGCCGATCGCGGCCTTCTTGTAGTTCTTGGTGACGGCCGTGGAGACCTTCACCTTGGCGTAGCCCGTGGACTTGACCGTCTTGGGTGCGTAACGGGCGTCGCCCTTGAAGACCGCGCTGACCTCGGTGTCGCGGGTCATGTCGACGATCGCGGAGATGTTTCCGTTGGAGTCGACCGTGCCGCTCTTGAGCAGCTTGTTGGGCTTGTCGCCGCCGTAGGGGTTCGCCCAGATCTCGACCGTGCGGTTCTTGTACGTCGTACCGAGGTGCGCGGTGAACTTCACGTCGGCGCCGTACGAGTACACCTTGCCGTTGTTGTTCAGGCTCAGCGAGGTGGCGTTCCGGGAGACGGCCACCTTGTCGCTGGCGCTGACCGCCGAGTGGCCGGCGTCGCCCGCGTAGGTCGCCTTGTAGGTGACGGTGCCGCCGGCCGGCGGGGTGTCGTTGAAGGAGTACGTGCCGTCCGCCTTGACCGTGACGGCGGGCAGCGCCTTGCCGTTCGGGGAGTCCAGGTCGGTACGGGTGACCTGCAGCTGCACACCGGCCGGCAGCGCGACCGACGCCGAGATCCTGCCGGTGACGGTGAGCTGCTTGGCGCGGGTCGCCGTCGAGGGGGCGTTGAGCGTGAGGGTCGGGTTGTTCAGCGTCGGGTCGCCGAGCACCTTGAGGTTGTAGCCGCCGCTCTCGACGTCCGTGCCGACGAGCGCGAAGACCTTGGTGAGGTCCGGGGCCCAGGTGAGGGCGGCCGTGCGGGAGGTGCCGAGGTCGTACGTGTGCAGCGGCAGCGTGGCGTTCGGCTGGTACGTGACGACCTTGCTGCCGTTGACCTGGGCGATCACGCCGTTCGGGGCGACGTCGGCGAGCTGGCCGTCCGGGTAGGAGCCGGCCGCCTTGAACTTGCCGTCCGCGTAGGCGTCCCGGTCCTTGCCGTTGACCAGCACCTGGGTGCCGCCGGGGACCAGGTCGATGTCCCCGATGCCGTTGTTCAGCGTGTAGTCGCCGTTGTGGTAGGCGATCAGTGCGGGCTTGCCGCTCGACACGTCGAGCACGGCCATCGAGTCCGTGGACAGGCCGGTCTCGCCGACGGCGAGGATGCCCGGCTGGCTCGGGTCGGTGTCCAGCAGGCCCTGGCCCCAGATGCTGCCCCCGCTCGGGAACTGCGTCAGCGTCACCGGGTCGGTGCCGCTCGCCGGGTCCACCGTGGGGTCGACCGAGCCGAGGTTGCCGTCCCACTGGTCGCCGTAGGTGAACCACACCTTGCCGCCGGAGACGGCGACGTGGCGCGGGCCGTAGTTGGTGGAGACCGTGTAGCGGGTCTTGACGTCGAGGGTGGCCGCGTCGATGGCCCAGATCTCGTGGATCTGCGGAGCGGCCGCGTAGACCGTGGCCCCGTCGTCCGAGACCGCGAGGTCGCTGACGCCGGTGACGCCGCTCACCGAACCGAGGACGGCACCGGAGTAGTCGGTGACCGCGACGGTCCCGGCGGTGCTGTCGCCGACGAACACCCGCTTCAGGGGGCCGTCCGCGACGATGCCGCCGGGCGAGGTGACATGGGCCGTCGCCGCCGAGGCGGTGCCCGCCGCGACGAGGCTCAGCGCCGCCGAGCTGAAGAGGACCGCGAGCGCTGTCGCGGTCGAGATGCTGCGCGTACGCACAGTGTTGTAACCCCCACAAGAAAACCCGGTGTGACCGGGGAGATGAGTGCGCCGCGCAGCACCCGGACATGACCGCTCCACGCGGTGACGCGCGGGGCGCGGCTGCTGGGAGCAGCGTATGGCATGCCTGTGACAGATGTGGAGGGGGTTTCCGGTGTGCGGACTTCCGGTGCAGGGTCCCCGCTCTCGGCTTCATCCGGCCTGATCGGCCTCGGCCACCTCGTCGTCCCCGTCGGCGTCCTCGCGCGCCAGCACCGTCACACGGTGGAAGTTGCAGACGGCCGGCGCCGGGTGCCCCGGGTGGGCGGAGTGGGCCTTGAGGGCGACGCTGACCAGGCTGAGCAGCAGGTCGACGTCGGCCTCGCAGTCGAGATGGACGGTGACCCAGCGGGAACCCGGCACCAGGCGGATGGCGGTCGACTCCGCGAAGTCGTAGTGGAGCCGCTGGATCGCGCGGGTGGTGAGGTGCAGGTCCACGTCCCGCTCGGAGTGGAAGTGCACGATCTCGTCACGTGCGGAGCGCAGTGCCCGGCCGGTGCCGCAGCCGGCCTCGCACGGGCTGAGGTCGGGCCACGCGGCCAGCTGGTCCATGGCTCTCTGGGCCGGTGTCATGCGCCCATGGTGCGGCGCTCACCACGCGGACACCAGGGCTTGAGCGATCCGTAACCCGCGGGAGACCTAGCTCACTTCGGCCCCTTCTCCCAGACGGGCTCCGGAGGCAGGCCGCGTTCGGCGCGGGCCCGGTCGGTCAGCTCCTGCACGAGTGCCGTCTTCGCACGCGCGTAGTCCCGGGCCGGGGTCCCGGCCGCCACGAGGGACCGTTTGAGCCCGGCGTACCGGGCCGCCTCCTCGGGGTGGGCGCGCAGGTAGTCCCTGAGGATGCGCTGGTTGCGGGTGGGCCAGCTGTTCCGCGTCACCACGTGCAGGATGTGGCTGCGGACGCCGGCCTCGGTGCGGACGTACAGAAGCCGGTCGGTCATGCCGTTGTCGTGGGGGAGGAAGCCGAGCGCGGCGAGCGCCGGCTCGTACGGGCGGACGTCGGCGAGGGCCGGTACGGCGGCCATGAGGTCGATGACGGGCTTGGCCGCGAGGCCCGGCACGGCGGTGGAACCGATGTGTTCCAGCGCGACGAAGAGCCCGGGGGCCGCCGCGCGGAGGGCGTCCATCGCGGCGGATGCCTGGCGGGGCCAGTCGGGGTCGTAGTCGACCACGCGCACCGCGGCCACCGCGGGCACCTACGAGAAGCCCGGAAAGGGCTCATGAACTGCGCAAATACCGAACACTCCGCAATCGCTCCCTTTCGGCGATAATGGGGGCATGAGTACTGCGACGTTTGTTGTTGCGGCCACGTCGAGTGAGGTACTCAACGTGATCGCCGCCTTCGTCGGTGGCCTGATCATCGCCGGCGCACTGATCTGGGCCGTGCAGTTCGGCATGAGGGTCCGGGACCGCGAACTGCCGCGGCCCGATCCGGACGAGCATCCCCACCTCCCCGACGGCGGTCCCGTCCGGGAGACGCGCGAGGTGCGCGAACCCGACGAGGTACCGCACGCGGAGGGCAAGGAACGGCTCATGCCCTACGAACTCCATCCATCCGGGACGAAGACAGGGAAGGACCAGCACCGCCGGCGCTGGCTGCCCGGCTCCAGCGGCTCCTTCGGAGGCGGTGGCCTGGGACGCCTCTGACGTCCCGGGGGCTCACGCCATCCAGAAGAACACCGCGGTCATGCGCTTCTCCTCCAGCGTGGTGCCGGAGTAGCCCGTCGCGCTGTGCACCAGGTTGGCGCTGTAGAGGAGCAGGCGGTTGTACTTGTGCGGGACCCGCACGTCCTCCTCGAAGTGGTCCCCCGGCACGAACCGGGTACCGAGGGCCTCGACGAGGTTGTTGTGCGGGGCCTGCACGATGTTGCCGCCGAGCCGGCCGCCGGGCAGGGACTGGCGGTAGAAGGCGGTTCCGCAGTCCTTGGGGACGCCGGGGTTGAGGTAGAGCACGGCCGCGTAGCGGCACAGAGCACGGGAGTCGGCGTGCGGGCGCGGCTCGCTCTCGCCCTCGCCGACGACCTGGATGCAGTTGTGGTTGAGGGTGCCGCCGCCGGGGGCCTCCTGCACCCACAGTTCCTTCGCGCCGGTCGCCTTCTTCACCAGGCGTTCCACGCGGGCGAGTTCGGCGGGCTCCAGCCCCGGCATGGTACGCAGGCCCGGCCAGGTCTCCGAGGTGTACGGGTAACCCTTGACCCAGTCGTCCTTGGCGAGACAGCGTTCCCGTACGGCGTCCACGTCTGAAAGGACGTCGTCGAAGACCCAGTAGTCGCGGCCCTTGGTGGGCTTGCGGTAGGGGAGGACGGGAAGGGCCGTCGGGGCTTTCCGGGGCTGTGGGGGCATGGGGCGAATCTAGGTCTGGAGTTCGTCTGGTCTCTCCCGTGAAATGGTCAACATTCCGTCAACCGGCCGGGGCCCAGCCTCCGTTACCTGCCTCACACCCGCAGGTTTTTACCAAACCAAAAGGTTCCGGGCCGGAACCTGATCCGTACTCCTCTCCGTCGACCCTCCCGCCATCCATCGGCGGGACCCCCGACCGGACAGGAGGCACGGTGCGCTTTTCGCGGAACGCGACGGGAACTCTCTTCGTGGGTGGGGCCCTCAGTCTGACCCTGGCCGCGCTCGCCTATCCCGCGATGCTCGGAGTCAACACCGTGTCCAGCGACGGATCGAGAGTCATCGCCCAGACGCAGTGGGGGCCGCTGACGGAGGCCGACCGGGACTTCGTGGTCAAGGTGCGTGCGGCCGGACTGTGGGAGTACCCCGTGGGCCAGATGGGCCTGAAGAAGGGGCAGAGCAAGGCGGTGATCACCGCGAGCAAGCACCTCATCGACGGGCACGCCGCGCTGGACGCCAGCTGCCGCAAGATCAGCACGATGCTGAACATCACGATCCCCAACGTGGCCAGCCCCCAGCAGGTCGGGTTCGTCAACACGCTCGCCGCGGACCAGGGCAAGCAGTTCGACACGGACTTCGCCAACATCCTGCGCGTGACGCACGGTTCGATCTTCAATGCGATAGCGAAGATCCGCTCGACGACCAAGAACTCGGTGGTGCGCGTGCTGGCCAACCAGGCCAACGCGACGGTCCTCGACCACATCACGGTCATGGAGGACACCGGCCTGGTCAACTTCGACCAGGTCCTCTTCCAGCAGACGACCCCGCCGAAGCTGCCCGCCAGTGACCTGACCCCGCCACCCCCGGTCGCGGGCCAGCCGGAGGTCGTCCTCACCCCGCCGGTGGACAGCACCACCCAGCCGCCGCTCCTGCCGGGTGAGTCCGCGACCGGCCAGAACGCAGCTCCGAGCCCGACCGTGAGGTGAGATCCGGGCGGCTTGGTGATAGTGGAGCCGCCTCTTCCGTCTGTGGCGAAATTGTAATGGACGGTTGAACTACTCGTCGGTTACCGCAGGTTGACAGCGTTCCGCCAACAGATCCACGATGTGATCGCACTGGGGCTCATGTGACCAATGGGCCCGGTGTTCCTCAGACCATTCACCCCCGGTGCGGCCGGGCGCGGCGTGCTGCCCTGCGCCGCCGCGCCGGGATCTGCACACGCCAAGATGGGGATCTGCATGTCCATAGCCAGACGTGTCACCGCGCGCCGCCTCCTGGGGACGGGCGCCGCCTCGCTCGCCCTGTGCGCCGCCACCGTCGCCGCGGCCTCGGGGGCCTGGGCCACCGGCACGCCCGGCGGTGACGGCTGGAAGCATGCCGACGGCTACCGGCCCGGCACCGGCGCCGGCACCAAGACGGAGACGGACCGCTGCCAGTTCTCGCTGGACGGCAGCAACTTCTACGACTCGGTCAAGGTCGACGACCAGACCCTGAAGCCCACCGACGACGGCAAGGTCCACATCAAGGTCCGAACCGCGGGCGACGCCACGACCTGCACGGCCTCCCTGGCCTCCTACCTGGCCCACGGCCCGTCCTTCGCCACCTCCGGCGAGCAGGTCTTCGTCGACTTCGACTCGGTGACGGTCAAGCAGGGCCAGACCGACTCCCTCGACATCGCGGTGCCCGACGCGGGCTGCTTCGCGCAGATCGACCTCTACCGGGGCGCCGTGAAGTTCGACGGCAAGCTGGACGCGAAGGACGGCTTCGAACACGGCGATCTGCCCAAGGGCCCCGACCACCCGGTCATCAAGGACAAGCTCATCGCCTCCTGGAACGGCGGCACGAAGGACTGCACGAGCACCGAGTCGCAGCCGCCGTCCACCCCGCCCGCCTCGACCCCGCCGGCCGGGCAGCCCTCCACGCCGGCCGAGGAGAGCCCCACCCCGACTCCGAGCGCCTCCGAGTCGACGCCGAGCGGGCCCGACACCCCGGTCGCCTCCGCGTCGACCACCGCTCCCGCGGCCACCACGAGCGGCGGCGGTGGCCTCGCGGAGACCGGCGGCGGCAGCGACTCCGGTCTCATCGTCGGCGGCGCCACGGCGCTCCTGGCCGCCGGCGGGGCGATCGTCGTCGTGACCAGGCGCCGCCGCACGGCCCACCGGTGATCCGCCCCCGCCCGACCGGCCGGCGGACATCCCGATAGCCACTCCCGATACGAACGCCCCGGAGACCCCCGCTCCGGGGCGTTCGTGCCGCCGGATCCGCGGACCGGTCAACTCCCGTCCGCGGCACAGTGCCTGAGCAGCAGTCGTACGTCGTCGTCGACGACCTGGTAGCGCACCACGCGCCCTTCCTTCTCGCCCGCCACGACCCCGGCCGCCCTGAGCAGCCGCAGCGCCTGTGAGACGGCGGGGTCGTTCATGCCGGTCGCGATCGCCAGGTCGGACACGGCCAGCGGGCCGGTGCGGTGCAGGGCGAGCAGCAGGGCGAGCCGCTTGGGATCGGCGAGCAGGGAGAAGCGGTCGGCCCAGGTCCGGACGTGCTCGGCGTCGCCGATGGCCTCGATGGCCTCGCACACCCGGTGGCCGTCGATCGTGCGGCGGTCTGCGCGGTCGGCCGGGACGAGATGCATACGGCCATCCTCGCAGGCGCCTCCATGTGATCTTCCATACCTGCGCAGGTATGCAGCTATGCAGGGGAAGCCCAACGCCCCTACGGTGGGCGGGCCGTGGTGTTCGGGAAGTCGGTGCCATGCCGACGCGGCCCTCGCCACTGTGATCGGGGAGTTCGTCGCCCACGTCCCGCGAGGGACAGCCACTGGCCGCCAAGGCGGCTGGGAAGGCGGGCGGCGGACGTACGACCCGTAAGCCAGGAGACCGGCCACGGCATCTCACGAGGTGATCCACGAGGTGCTGGAGCGTGACCGCATGACCCTGCCCGGGACGTCCCTGCCCGAATCCGAGGCGCCCGTCTCCTTCCGCTGGCGGCGCGAGGACACCGTGAAGACGGTCGGCCTGATGGCGGTGATCGCCGCCCTGCACGTCGTCGCGTTCGGCATCCTCTTCCTCCTGGTCGTCCCCGGGCACTACGAGGTCGGCAACAAGGCCTTCGGGCTCGGCCTCGGCATCACCGCGTACACGCTCGGCATGCGGCACGCCTTCGACGCCGACCACATCGCCGCCATCGACAACACCACCCGCAAGCTGATGGCCGACGGCAAGCGGCCGGTGTCGGTGGGGTTCTGGTTCGCGCTCGGGCACTCCAGCGTGGTCGTGGTGCTGGCGGCGATGATCGCGGGCGGCACCCAGCTCGCCGACAAGGTCATGAACGAGCACTCCCGCACCCACCAGGTGCTCGGCTTCATGGGTACGACGATCTCGGCGACGTTCCTCTATCTCGTCGCCGCGCTGAACCTGGTCGCCCTCGTGGGCATCCTGCGCGTCTTCCGGGCGATGCGGGCGGGGACGTACGACGAGAAGGAGCTCGAACAGCACCTCGACTCCCGCGGCTTCATGAACCGGATCCTCGGCCGCCTGACCAGGTCCATCTCCCGCCCCGGCCAGATGTTCCCGCTCGGCTTCCTCTTCGGCCTGGGCTTCGACACGGCGACCGAGGTCACGCTGATGGTGATGGCGGGCTCCGGCGCGGCGGCCGGGCTGCCCTGGTACGCGATCCTGTGCCTTCCGCTGCTCTTCGCGGCCGGCATGAGCCTGTTCGACACGCTCGACGGCACGTTCATGAACTTCGCCTACCAGTGGGCCTCCTCGAACCCGGTGCGCAAGGTGTTCTACAACCTCACCATCACCGGGCTGTCCATCGCCGTCGCCTTCTTCATCGCCACGATGGAACTCTTCGGCCTCGACCTGGCCAACGTCGGCTACATCATCGTCGGCCTGTTCGTGGTGGTGTGGGTGGCGGCGGTGGGGTACTGGAAGGCGGCGCGGGTGGAGCAGCGGTGGGCGGCGCCGACCGCGCCCCCAGCGGAGCGCTAACGCTCCACTGTCTCCAAATACAGCTTCACGAAACGGTCCACGTCGACCTCCAACGCCACGTCCACCAGCGGCTGTCGACGGGCTCCCTCGTGGATCTCGGACTCTCCGGGGCGGGGGCGGCGGTCCACTATCGTCTGGCCGCGGGTCGGGCCGGGGGCGAGGGAGACCTCGACGGGGAGCAGGCGGGTGGTGATGCCCGCGGGGTCGACGACCGTGCAGACCGCGCCCGCGTCCCCGAGGCCGCCGGCCTCCTCCGCCTCGGGGGCCTCGCCCGGGTGGGCCGGCCGGTGGGCGAGGAGCTCGCCGGCCAACCGGGTGCCGGGATCGGTGCTCGCGCGCAACCGGTGCACATCGGCGCCGGGGACGACGACCTGCGTGAACACGTCCAGGCCGTACATCGTGATCGGTACCCCGGCGGTGAGCAGGACGGCGGCCGCCTCCGGATCGTGCCAGACGTTGAACTCGGCGACCGCCGTGGCGTTCCCGGTGGCCGCCGCGCCCCCCATGAACACGATCCGCTCGATGTTGCGGGTGACTTCGGGGTGGGTGCGCAGCAGCAGGGCGATATTGGTCAGGGGCGCGGTGGGGACGAGGGTGACCGGGCGCGGCGAGGCGAGGATCTCCCGGCGCAGCAGGGTCACCGCGTCCACGTCGGCGGGGGTGCGGGTGGGCGCGGGCAGGCCGAGGTCGCCCATGCCGTCGGAGCCGTGCACATGCCGCGCCGAGCGCGCCGGCTCGATCAGCGGGCGCTCGGCTCCGCGGCCGACGGGGATGTCGGGGGCGCCGGCCTGTTCCAGCACGGTGAGGGTGTTGCGGACGACACCGTCCACGTCCGTGTTCCCGGCGACGCAGGTGACCGCGCGCAGGTCGATCCCCGGGTGGCGGACGGCGAAGAGCAGGGCCAGGGCGTCGTCGACACCCGTGTCGCAGTCGATGATCACCGGGATGGGCTGACCGGTCACGGCCGGGCTCCTCTCACTACGACGACACGGGTCGCTACGACACGGGCTGCGCGCCGGGCGCTACGACAGTGACCTTACGCAGCCGCCCACAGTTCGGCGCCACGGGTCCGGACGCACTCCCCGATCCCCTCCAGCAGCCGTTCCACCGGTACGGCCCCCGGCCGCCGTCCGTCCCGCAGCCGCAGGGCCGCCAGGTCGCCCCCGGCCTCCCGTTCGCCGATCACCGCCTGGTACGGCACCAGGCGCGCGGCCCGGATGCGGGCACCGAGGCTGCCCTGCTCGGGAGCGGCCACCTCGGCGCGCAGCCCGCGTGCCAGGGCCCGCCGTACGAGGTCGTGGGCCTGCTCCTCCTGAGCCTGCGACACCGGCAGCACCACGAGCTGGACGGGCGCGACCCAGGCCGGGAAGGCCCCGCCGTGCTCCTCGATCATCTGCGCCACCGCCCGCTCCACGCTGCCGATGATGCTGCGGTGGACCATCACCGGCCGGTGTTTGGCGCCGTCGGCGCCGATGTAGTGCAGATCGAAGCGTTCGGGCTGGTGGAAGTCGATCTGGACGGTGGAGAGGGTGGCCTCGCGGCCGGCGGAGTCGACGACCTGGACGTCGATCTTGGGCCCGTAGAAGGCGGCCTCGCCCTGAGCCGCCTCGTACGCCACACCGGCGCCCGCCAGCACCTCCTCCAGCAGCCCGGTGGCCCGTTTCCACAGCTCCGGGTCGGCGACGTACTTGCCGCCCTCCCCCGGCAGGGACAGCCGGTAGCGGGCCGCGCGGATGCCGAGGTCGGCGTAGGCGCGGCCGATCAGCTCCAGCGCGTCACGGGCCTCGTCCACGGCCTGTTCCAGGGTGCAGAAGATATGGGCGTCGTTGAGCTGGATGGACCGTACCCGGGTCAGGCCGCCGAGCACCCCGGACAGCTCGGAGCGGTACATGCCGCCCAACTCGGCGATACGGAGCGGCAGTTCGCGGTAGCTGTGCGACCGGGACCGGTAGATGAGGGCGTGATGGGGGCAGAGGCTGGGCCGCATGACGACCTGTTCGCCGCCCAGGTCCATCGGCGGGAACATGTCGTCGCTGTAGTGCGACCAGTGCCCCGAGATCTCGTACAGCTCGCGCTTGCCGAGGACGGGCGAGTACACGTGCCGGTAGCCGGCCGCGCGTTCCCGGTCGCGGATGTACTCCTCCAGGGCGTGCCGCACGATCGCGCCGTCGGGCAGCCAGTACGGCAGTCCCGCGCCCATCAGCGGGTCGGTGTCGAACAGGTCCAGCTCACGGCCGAGCCGACGGTGGTCGTACATGGTCTCTCTCCTCCTGGTACGGGGCGAGCGACCCACGACGAAACCCCGGGGCACTCGCCCCGGGGCCTTTGACATCCAGTCCATGGATCAGCGCGCCGGGACACTCTCCGGCGTCGTCGTGAGGAACGACTGTGCGCGCTGCATGGGAGGACGGTACCGCAGGGGCGGAGGGGGTGCGAGGGGTTTTTGCGCGGGGCTACTGCATCATTCCGGGGGACAACCCCCGGACCCCCAGCAGAAAAGCAGGTCCGCGGGGGCGACTCCGGCGGACATCGCGCGGCGAACCTGAGTAACCCGGACGGCCCGGCGCGCTGGTGGGGCGTCGTGCGCGGTGGTCCCTTGGAGACCTGACCGATCTTGAGGTGGCCAGGAGGCGTCCGATGACCCGCATCCCGTCCCGTGTCCTCGTCGTCGCCGCGATGTCCGCGGGGGCGCTGGTGAGCGTGAGTGCGTGCGGCCTCATCGTGGGTGTGGGCCCGGAGCCGGGGGCGAAGGAGCCGTCGCCGACCGCTTCGCACAGTGCCGTTCACAGGGCGAAGCCGTCCCCCACGGCGCCCGCCGCACCGCCGCCCCTCACCGAGGCGCAGGCTCAGGCCGCGCTGGTGACCCAGACGGATCTGGGTGCGCCGTGGGCGCCCACGCAGGGGGCCGCGACCTGGCGGGACGGCGTGCTCAAGGCCCACGCCGACGTGCCCGAATGCCGCAAGCTGCTGGAGGCGCTGTACACGGACGACCTGTTCGGTGCGGATGCCGCCGGGGCGCGGGCCGTGACCGGGCTCGACGACGCCATGGACCAGACGCAGCTGCGCTACCAGGTGCTGTCGCTGAAGCCCGCCGCCGCGGGCCGGACGCTGGCCTGGATGCGGACCTTGCCGAAGACCTGCGCCAAGTTCACGGCGGTGACCGGGCGCGGCGCGCTCCAGAACGTCCGGGTCGACGAGGCCGTACTGCCGGTGGTCGGGGACGACCGGCAGGGGCTGCGGATCACGTTCACCGGCGCGACCGCCACCGGGGAACAGACCCTGCTCACCCTCGACGTCGCCGTGGTCCGCGTCGGCGACGACACGATCGCCCTCACTCACGGCGGCACGGGCGAGGTGTCCGCCGACACCACGAAGGCCTTCGTCCAGGTGGGTGCGCAGCGACTGGCCGATGTCAGGAAGCAGCCGCGGCTCCGCGTCTGACCGGCGCCTGGGGCCCGGCGGAGGTCTAGCCGAGCTTCTCCACGGCCTCCTTGGTCTCCTTCAGGCCCGCCCCCGTCGCCTCCCGGTACACCTTGATCGCCTGGATCTTCTTGCCGTCCCGCAGGAGTGCGTTCACCTCGTCCGACCACGGTTCGGGCTCGGTGAGCCCCAGGTGGCCGAGGATCAGGTCGAGTTTGTGCTCGATCCGGGCAGCCCGGCGGTCCGCGCGGGAGATCCGGCTCTCGATGCTGCCGATACCGAAGAGCACCAGCAGGGTCAGCAGGGAGAAACCCAGTATGTCCATGCCATGATCATAGGGATCCCGGGATCCGGGGGCCTGGGTCCCGCGGTCGCTCAGTCGCTCAGTCGCCGTCCAGTCTCTCCCTGTGCGAGATGACGTCGTGCGCCACCTCGAGGACGGCGCGGCCCTGCGCGAAGGCACGGGCGCGCAGCCGGGCCGAGGCCTCGTCGGCGGCCACGCCGAGCTGCGCCATGACCATGCCGATGGCCTGGTAGACCTCGTCGTGCTCGGCGGCCAGACCGCCCAGCCAGGCCTCCTCGCCGCCGCCGCTCTCCTCCCGCGGCAGGGTCGTCAGGGCCAGCGTCATGACGGCGGCCAACAGCTGGGCACGGCGCAGCTCGTCCTCGGTCAGGTCGCCCGGGCCGTCGCGGTAGAGGTCGAGCGTGCCCACGGTCAGGCCGTCGTCGCTGCCCAGCGGCATCGAGTACACGGCCCGGACGCCGACGGCCGTCGCCTGCCGGGCGAACAGCGGCCAGCGGCGCATGTCCCGGCCGCCGGCCAGGTCGCAGGCGAGCACCGGGGCGCCGGTCCGGTAGGCGTGCAGCCACGGGCCGTCACCGAGGGTGGTCTGGACCCCCGCGAGATAGGAGGCCAGGGAGTTGCTCGCGGCGAGCCGGATGGGCATTCCGCTGCTGCGCAGCGACACGCTCGCACCGACGATCGGCAGCAGCTTCTCCGCCACCGCGCACAGCCGTGCAGGTGTCTCCCCGGGCCGGGCATCACGCACCACCTCGGCGATCACGTCGATGGCCCTTACTGCGTCCACGGCCATCGCCTCCTCCGATCGCAGTGGGGGCCTGCATCTGGGGGCGCTGCCCGACTACCCCTGGCCCGAGGGGCGAAACGCCGTCCGCGTGACGCCCCTCGGACGGATCACAGAGGTGGCTGTGCGGGTGCGGGGCCGAGGGTGGTGGTGCCGGGGGCCGTACGGTGGCCGAGGCCCGTGCGGTACACGTCCAGGGCCGCCTCCACCCGGCCGGTGCGGCGCAGCAGATCGCCGAGCAGCCGGCACAGGTCGGCCAGGTCGCCGGCCGCGCCCGCCCGCTCCAGCATGCTCAGGGCACGGACGTAGTGCTCCTCGGCGGCCTCCGTGTCGCCGGCGTCCTCGGCGATGATGCCGAGCAGCCGGTGGGCCGCGGCGGAGTGCAGGGCCCCGCGCTCGGGGCCGAGATCGTCGGAGAGCACGTCGTGCAGGAGGGCCGCGGCCTCGTCGGACTTGCCGCGCCGGTGCAGTACGTCGGCGAGCTCGACGGCGACCTGGCTGCTGTAGAGGGCGGCGCGCCCCGCGGACAGCATGTCGAGCGCCTTCCTCAACTCGCTCTCCGCGCGGTCGAGTTCGCCGTTCTGGGCGTACACGTAGCCGCGCATCCAGTGGCAGTTGGCCAGTTCGGTGCGGATCTGGAGGGTGCGGTACAGCTCGGCGGCCTTGGCGAGGGAGGCGTCCGCCTCGGCGATGCGGCCCTCGGCGAGCAGGGTGCGGGCCACCGAGCGGTGCATACGGGCGACGAGCGCGGGGTCCGCGGACTGCGGGGCGAGAGCGAGCGCGAACTCGGCGGCCTGTGCGGCGCGGGCCTGGGCGCCCATGTCCATGTAGGGGCCGATGACACTGGCGTAGAGGAGGAGCAGCGCATCCGGGTCGTGCAGTCCGCCGCGGTTGAGCTCGTCGAGGGCGGACTCCAGCAGATAGACGGCGTAACGGAGTTCACCGGCCAGGTAGTGGGAGACGGCACGACCGCGCAGGGCGGGCACCCGGGCGGGCAGCGGTACGTCGGCGAGTGCGCGCTCGGAGCGTTCGAAGTACTGCCGGGCGGCCTCCAGCTCTCCGGTGTCCAGGGCGCACTCGCCGAGCCCGAGCAGCGCCACCGCCTGGACGTCGAGGAGTTCGTGGCGCTCGGCCTCGGCGAGCAGCGCGGCGTACTGCTCCGTCGCCTGCTCGGCCCCGCCGCCCGCGAGCGTGCGCTGCGCCTCGGTCAGTCTCAGGCGCAGATCGGTGGCGAGACGGGCCGGACGCCCGGTGACCAGCTCCTCGTAGGCGATCCCGAGGCGTTCGGCGATGTGCCTGAGCGCCTCGTCGGAGGGGCGGACCCGGCCGGCCTCCAGGGTGGAGATGTACGCGGGGGTGTAGGCGGGCTCCGCCAACTGCCGTTGTGTGAGCCCGCGTTCGGACCGCAATTGCTGGACTCTGCGACCGATGGTCACCGGATCGTCACGGTCCGACACGACAACTCCCCCTGAACCTCTTGCCGTTGGCCCCCGCCGACCCCTACGTTAAACGGCGTCTTAAGCACGTTTAATACAACACTGTTGAGACGCTGTTGAGAGGTTGCCGTGCTCCGACACATCTCCGAGCGTTATGCGCGAGGGTTCGGCGCAGCCATCGTCGCAGTGGCCGCCCTGGTCCTGGCAGCCAACGCGGGCCCCGCCAAGGCGGCCGACACGAGGCCGGCCGACCAGGTGCAGCAGGTCCACCACCGGGGCTAGCGCTCAGCACTCAGTTCGGGGGAAAGCCACCTCGAGTTTGATGGAAAGCCCTTCCATCGAACTCTCGACTGCACCAGTCTTCGTCCCGCACCCGGATGTCATGTCCGCAACGAACGGACCGTCGACTGGAGCCCCCATGTCCCCAGCAGCCAGCAGCGCCAGGCACCACCGCCTCGCCAGAGCCGCCGCCGTCGCCGGCAGCGCCGCCGTGCTCGCCCTCGCCCTGCCGGGCAGCGCCTTCGCCGGCGTGCTGCAGAACCTGCCCGAGAACGCGACCTCGTTCGAGAAGAACTTCGAGCCGGTCTACGACTATGACACGGACAGCTGCTACCAGGCCGCCGCGATCGACCCGGACGGCAACCTCAACGGCGGTCTGAAGCCGACCGGCCCGATCACCGGCGAATGCCGCTCCGGCCACCTCGGCCACGCCAACACCTACTCGCGGTCCAAGTGCAACAACGGCTGGTGCGGGATCATCTACGCCAGCTACTTCGAGAAGGACGAGGCCTCCCCCGGCATAGGGCACCGCCACGACTGGGAGTGCATGGTCGTCTGGGTCCAGGACGGCGCGTCCACCCCGGCCTATCTGTCCGCCTCCGCGCACGGCGGGTTCAGCACCCACCCCATTGCCGACGTCCCGATGAGCGGGCAGCGCGTCGAGGCCGTCTACCACAAGGACGGCGCCTCCACCCATGCCTTCCGCTTCGCCAAGTGGGGCGAGACGCCCGAGAACGACACCGGTGCCTGGCACCAGGAGAACCTGCTGAGCTGGTCCAACCTGGCGTCCGGCCTGCGCGACAAGCTGAACGCCTCCGACTGGGGCAGCGCGAACTTCCCGCTCCAGGACTCCAAGTTCGCCGACCACCTGAACAAGGCCAAGCCGAGCGGCATCCCCTTCGACCCGTACGCCTGACCGGCCCCTGTCCCACAGACCACGGGCCCGCGGAATTGATTACCCCCATGGACCGGGGTGCCTATCAACTCCCCGCCTGCCAGGCTCTTCACCGGGAACCCCCCAACCGCGGCCGCCGACGCACCCCCCCCCCTTCGCGTCGGCGGCCGCACTGCCTTCGCGGGGCCCTCGCCATGTGGGGCATTCCGTTCTCCCGGAGCCCGGCGCCGCCTACGCTGCCCCCATGCCGTCTGCCGCCGCCCGCACCGCGCTGGACCTCACCGCCGGTCTCCCGGTCTCCGACCTGGAGGACTTCTACCGGGACCTGCACCGCCACCCCGAGCTGTCGCTCCAGGAGCACCGCACGGCCGCCAAGCTGGCCGAGCGGCTCACCAAGGCGGGTTACGAGACCGCCGAGGGCGTCGGCGGCACCGGGGTCGCGGGCGTCCTGCGCAACGGCGAGGGCCCGACGGTCCTCCTGCGCGCCGACATGGACGCGCTGCCGGTGCAGGAGGAGACGGGCCTGCCGTACGCCTCCGCCACGCCCGGCGTGATGCACGCCTGCGGGCACGACCTGCACGTGACCTGGCTGGCGGGCGCGGCCGCCGCGCTGGCCGCCGGGCGCGACACCTGGTCCGGCACCCTGCTGGTGGTGGGCCAGCCCGCCGAGGAGACCGGCGAGGGCGCGCAGGGGATGATCGCGGACGGACTGTACGAGCGCTTCCCGCGCCCGGACGTCCTGCTCGGCCAGCACGCGGCGCCCGGACCCGTCGGCTTCTACGCCCACTCACCCGGCCTGATCATGTCGGCGTCGACGGACATCGACATCGTCCTGCACGGCCGCGGCGGCCACGGCTCCCGCCCCGAGACGACCGTCGACCCCGTCGTCACCGCCGCCTACCTCGTCACCCGTCTCCAGACGGTCGTCGCCCGGGAGATCGCCGCCCGCGAGTCCGCCGTGCTGACCGTCGGCCGGATCGAGGCGGGCACCCGGCACAACATCATCCCGTCCGAGGCGCGCATCGCCCTGAACCTGCGCACCCAGTCCGACGAGGTGCGCGAGCGGATGATCGCGGCGATCCGGCGCATCGCGGCGGGCGAGGCCCTGGCCGCAGGCTGCCCGCGGGAGCCGGAGGTCACGGTCGGCGCGACCTTCCCGGTGACCACGAACGACGCCGTCACCGACCGGCGGATCGCCGCCGTGCACGAGGAGGTGCTCGGGGCCGGGACCGTGCTGGACTTCGGCCCGGTGATGGGCAGCGAGGACTTCCCGCACCTGGCGCAGGGCTCGATCCCGTACTCCTACTGGTTCGTCACGACCACCCCGGCCGACGTGTGGGACGCGGCACCCGGCACCGACCTGATGGAGAAGTTCCTGGCGGTCCCGAGCAACCACAGCCCGCACTTCGCGCCCGATCCGTCGACGATCACGCCGGGCGTACGGACACTCGTGTCGGGCGCGCTCGCGTATCTCACATAGCTCGCCCGTCTCCTGTGGTGATCGCGCTCCTACACTCACCGCGTGAACAACTACAAGTGCACCTACTGCGGCACCATCGGCCTGATGGACGGCTTCATCGAGGACGAGGGCCAGGGCACGCACGGTTACGCGCGCTGGATCGAGGGCGCCTTGGAGCGGGGGCCCTTCGGGGGTGCCAGGCGGATGGGCCGGCCCCGGCGGCAGATCGAGGCGTACCGCTGCCCCAAGTGCGGGCACCTGGAGCTGTTCGCCACCGCCGAGGTGTAGGGCCCGGTCAGCCCTGGGTCTGCAACTGCCGCAGCTGGCGCCGCACATGGTCCAGCGCACCCTGTCTGCGCCCCGGCACCCGCGAGCGCAACCCGGCGAGCTCCGCCCCGAGTTCCCGCGCCGCCGCCGCATCCCGGACCTGTCCCCACTGGTGGTGCGCCCGGTCCACGGCCGCCTCCACGGCCGGCGCGTCCGCCGCCTGCCCCGCCGCCAGCCGCGCGGCCGCCACCCCCAGCCAGGTCCGGCAGCTGCGTACGGGATCCCCGGCGAACATCGCCAGATCCGCCCGCACTTCGGCCCAGTGCAAGGCCTCCTCGGACCCGGGCCCGTGCGCGTGCACGGCGGCCTGCTCGTGGCGGGCGGCGAGGGCGTCGGCGTCGGAGTGACGACCGGACTGGACGGCGGCGGAGATGGCGGAGTGGGGATCAACGTCACTGCTGCGCTGCCGGCCGGCATCTTTCAGCCCGTCATGGGGGTGCCCCCGCTCGAGCGAAGCCGAGAGTGGGGGAGTTTGAGGACGAGGCCGTTCAGGCCGATAAGGGGGTCTGGGGGCGAAGCCCCCAGGGACGGCACCCCCGACCCCGGTCGCCGCCAGCACGAGGTCGGCATGCCCCTCGACGCCGACACGGCCCAGCGCCAGCTGATGGAGCTCCGCCGGTGCCGGCCGCCGGCCACTGCGCAGAATCGTCGCCACGGCCTTCATGTACGCGGGCACCGCCACCGCCCGCCGCGACGGCGGAGGTGCCACACGGCCGTAAACGGCGTTGTTGCGCCCCGAGTCGAGCGGGTTCGCCCGAAGCCACTCCCAGGCCTCGGCATCCGCATGCAGATCCAGGAACAGCGTGGTGGAACCGACCGCCCGCAACCGCAGTTCCTCCCGGATCCAGTGCCAGGGCAGCCCGGTGTAGCGCACCGTCGCGGGTGTCGTACGGGCCAGCGCCAGGTGCGGCAGCCGCTGTCGCCGGTCGAGCTGGAGCTGACCGGTCACGAACACGGTGAGCGGGCCCGGGGCCCCCGCGGCGGCCCGCAACCGGGTGAGCACGGCCTGCGGTTCCAGCGGGTCGGCGAGCTCGACGACGTTCGCCGTGTCCGTGCCGGACAGTACGGCGGGCGGGACGGCCGCGAGGACGGGAAGCACGGACGCCGCGTCCACCAGGCACCCCTTGCCCGCCGGGGACGCGGCGAGCAACAGCACGGTTCCGGGCATCGTTCCCTCCCCTTCCCCCGTCGATCACTTACGGCAGCACCGTAACCGCTGCGGGTGCAAAGGTGGGTGTCAGGACCGAAAACCGGGCGCCGGGCGGCCCGCCGCGAGGGACTGCCGTACCTCGCCGACCTGGTCCCGGCTGCCGACCGCGAGCGCGACCCAGGAGCCGTCCGGGAAGGCGACGTCCAGGCGGTTGCGGTGGCGGGCCGGGTGCGGCTCGCTGCGCAGGGCGAGCACCTGCCGCGGATACTCCGCGAGGAGCTCCGGGGTCTCGCGTTCCGGCGAGCGGGGCGAGCTGAGCAGCAGCACCCGGCGGTCGGTGAACGTCAGCAGGAAGCTGTCGTTCTCGTAGAGCCCGCGTCCGCCGGCCGCCCGCACGGCGATCACGAAGCGGCCCGCGTCGCTCTGCCAGCCGCCCTGCCACACCCGGCCGCGCACCAGCCGCCGGATGCCGAAGCCGCGCCACATCCACTCCAGCAGCTTGTCGGCCAGGGCCTCCACCGGGGCCATCAGCACAGCACCCGCCGCGGCAAACCAGTAGAAGGCAAGCAGCAGCACCCGCAGGCCTCGAAAGCTCCGGTCCTGCGTCCCGCGCCGCGGCGCACGAGGCGGACGCGGCGGTCGATCGCGGCGCGGAACCCGCTCCGGCGCCAGCGGATCCAGCCGGGCCGGGAAAGCACGGAGCAACTGCCGCCCCCCACCGACTTGCCAGGCCCTGCCTCCAGGTGTGCTCTGGTAGGCAGGGGCGAGGAGAGAGAGGAGTGCTCTCATGGCTCAAGCGGCACCCACGTCCGGCGGAATGATGGGCAAGGTCAGGCTGAACCGCGCGGCCCGGCCCACTCGCACACCCGACCTGTTCGACGAGCGGGTCCACACCGTCGGGCGGTACGCGATCCCCGTCGTCCTCGGGCTCGTCTACGGCTTCTGGGCCGCGGCCAACCGGCGCGGCGGCGGCGAGATCACCGGCTGGAACATCCTGTTCGGCTTCGTCACGGCGGCCGTGTTCATCGTGCTGTGCATCGCCGTCGCGACGTTCGCACCGCTGCTCAAGCGTGAACTGCACTCACTGGTGAAGTCCGGCTTCGCGGGCGCCGCGGTCGGCTTCCTCTACAGCCAGACCGGAGAGTCGGTCTACCGCTCCGTGGCCCTGGGCGTGGTGGTCACGGCGGGCATCTTCCTGGTGTTCTTCTACCGCTACTACACACGGGAGGACGCCGTCGGCAACCGCATCCGCTGACCGGCCCCCGGGTGCGGCGCACCCGGACGGAACCCGTATGGAGGCGCCCCGCTCGCGGACCCCGCCCCCGGACCGTTGCCTGGAGAGGTGGCCCCCAAGCGACCTGAGCGCGTGCGGCACGCCCTGTCGGCGGCACTGATCGCCCTCGCGTGTCTGCTCGCGCCGTGCGGCACGCTCGCGGCCTGGGCGGCGTACGACCTGACCGACACGAGCCGCTACGTCACGACGATGGCACCGCTGGCCGGGGACCCCGCCGTGCGGGACGCGGTCGCGGACACCGTCGGCGCCGGGATCATGGAGCAGGTCGACGACCGGGGGGACGTACGGCCGTTGCGGGGCACCGTGCGCCCCTTCGTGCACGACGCGGTGCACTCCTTCACCGGTACCGAGGCCTTCCGGCTGGCCTGGGACTCCGGGAACCGGGCGGTCCACGACGCGGTGCTGCGCGCCCTGCACGACGAGAGCGACCGCGACGTCACCGTCGACCTCGCCCCCGTCACCGCCCAGGTCAAGCGACAGCTCGCCGTGGACCACGTCCCGTTCGCGAACCGCATCCCGGTCGAGCACACCGAGGTCTCGGTACTCCCGGCCCAGGAACTGGACCGCCTCCGGAAGGGATTCCACGTGCTGGAAGTCGCCGGTTTCTGGCTGCCGGTGGCGGCCGTCGTCTTCGCCGTGACCGGGATCGCCGTCGCCGCCTGCCGCCGCCGCGCGGTCACCGCGACCGCCCTCGGCACGGCACTCGGCGGCGCGCTGCTCGCCCTCGCCGTCACCATCGGCCGCCACTTCACCCTCGCTGGCCTCCCCGACGAGACCCAGCAGCCGGCCGCGGCCGCCGTCTACGACGCCCTGACGGCAACCCTCCGCGAGGCGTGCTGGCTCCTGATCGTCCTGGGCCTGACGGTCGCCCTGATCGCTTGGATCAGTGCTCCGAAGGGGCGGCGCGGGGCGGGGTCGATCAGCGGCTCCGCCGCGCGGCGCGACCAGCCACGAAGCACCCGCAGACGCATCTCAACACCTACGACGGAGCCCTCAGCGCCAGACTGGCAAGCACCCCCAGAGCCCGCTCCACATCAGGCAAAGCAGCTGAAGCAAGACCAAGCCTGACGGCATCCGGGGTCCGCTTGGGGTCCACCACGAAGGCAGTCCCCGGCGTGACGGCGACCCCGTGCGCGGCCGCCGCCGCGGCAAACGTGTCCGCCCGCCACGCCGCAGGCAGCTCCCACCAGGCAAAATAGCCCAGCGGATCACACCGCACCCGAAACCCGCCCAGGCGCTCGGCAACCAGCCGCTGCCTGCGTGCCGCGTCCTCCCGTTTCGCCGCCACCAGCCGCTCCACCGTCCCGTCCCCGATCCACCGCACCCCCGCCTCCAGCGCGAACCGCCCGGCACTCCACCCCCCGGACCGCACGGCCGCCGCCACCGCCTGAACCCGATGCGCGGGTACGACGAGAAAGCCGGCCGTGAGCCCGGGCGCGACCCGCTTGGAGAGACCGTCGACGACATGGGTGAGGTGGGGGGCGTACGCGGCGAGGGGGTCGGCGGCCTCGGCCGGGTCGGCGAGGAAGGACCAGATGCGGTCCTCCACGACGGGGATGTCCAAGTCTGCGACGACTTCGGCCAGTTGGCGCCGTCGTGCCTCACCCGTCGTCACGGATGTGGGGTTGTGCAGGGTCGGCTGGACGTACAGCGCCGCCAGGGGAGCGGCCCGGTGGGCGGCCGCGACCGCCTCCGGACGCAGCCCGCCCTCGTCCGTGGCCAGCGGGACCAGCCGGATGCCGAGCCGGCCCGCGATCTCCTTGACCAGCGGATACGTCAGCTCCTCGACCCCCACCCGGCCACCCGGCCGGACGAGGGAGGCGAGGGCGGCGGCGATGGCCTGGCGGGCGTTGCCGGTGAACAGCAGCCGGTCCGGGGACGGGCGCCAGCCGGGGGTGGCGAGCAGGGCCGCCACCGCCTCGCGGGCCTGCGCGGTCCCGGCGGCGGGGGCGGGGCGCAGGGCCTCGGTGAGGACGTCGGGGCGCAGCATCGGCGCGAGGGCGGGGGCGAGCAGCTCCGACTGGCCGGGCGCGGAAGGGTAGTTGAGCTCCATGTTCACCGGGGCCTCGGTCGCCGGTTCGACGAGTGCGCGCCCGGCGGGTCCGCTCCGGGCGGCCCGTACGAAGGTGCCCCGGCCGACCTCGCCGACGACCAGCCCCCGCCGCACCAGCTCGCCGTACGCCCGCTCCGCCGTGGAGGCCGCGATGCCGTGCCGACGGGCGAACTTCCGCTGCGGAGGCAGCCGTTCCCCCGGCCGGAGCCTTCCGGCGGCGATGTCATCGGCTATGCGGTCGGCTATCCGCCGGTACGCGTCCACGAGGCCCCCCTGTTTGCTGCCGTCGCCGGCATTGCACCGAGAGCAAAGATTTTATTGCACTGAGTAATTGGGCCGCTCTAGGGTCGAAGTCATGCCGATCCCGCTGGTCCTCGTCCATGGCCACCCCTTCGACCACACGATGTGGAACCCGCAGCTGGAGGCGTTCTCCGGCACCCGCCGGGTGATCGCCCCCGACCTGCGCGGCTACGGCGCCTCCCCTTCGGCTCCGGAGGTCACGCGCTTCGAGCGGTTCGCGCAGGACCTCGCGGCGCTGCTGGACGGGCTGGGAGTGGAGTCGTGCGTGCTCGCCGGTCTCTCCATGGGCGGCCAGATCGTCATGGACTTCCACCGGCAGTTCCCCGGCCGCGTCCGCGGCCTGGTCCTCGCCGACACCTTCCCGGCCCCGGAGACACCCGAGGGCGTCGAGGTGCGGCACGCCATGGCGGACCGCCTGCTGCGGGAGGGCATGCGCGGGTACGCCGACGAAGTCCTGGAGAAGATGGTCGCGCCGTACGCCTCCGCCGAGGTCAAGGCGCATGTCCACCGCATGATGACGGCGACCCGTCCCGAGTCCGCCGCGGCGGCCCTGCGCGCCCGCGCCGCCCGCCCCGACTACCGCCAGCTGCTCACCACCGTCACGGTCCCCGCCCTGGTGGTCGTGGGCGCCGACGACACCTACACCCCGGTCGCCGACGCCGAGGCCATGCACGCGGCGCTCCCCGACTCGACGCTCCACGTCATCGAGGGCACGGCCCACATGCCGAACCTGGAGCGACCGAAGGAGTTCAACGAGGCGCTGGAGAGTTTCCTGGCGCGCATCGACTCCGCCGGGGGATGATTCGGGCATCCCACTCCTGAGCGGAGGGCCCGGACCTTGGACACTGCGGCTGCCGAGTGGACCGCTGCGAGCGAGGACGAGCCGGTACGGCGGGCCGGGCGGCGCTTCGCGGCCTGGTGCGCGGGGCTGCTGCTGGCCGCGGTGAGCGTGGTCGTCGGCTGCCGGGCCGCCGACAGCGACGGCTTCACCCCGGTCCCCCAGGTCCTCGCCTTCCTGCCCTGGCTGCTCGCCCCCGCCGGACTGGCCCTGCTCCTCGCGCTGCTCGGCCGCTGGCGCCTCGGGATGGCGTGGGCGCTCGTCGTCCTCGGGCTGCTGGCGTGGTTCATCGAGCCGTACGGGAAGACGGACGAGCCCGGCGGCGCCGCCGTCGCCGAGTTCAGGGTGCTGACCTCGAACGTCGAGTTCGGGCGCGGGACGGGCTCCCTCGTCCCCGAGATCCGGCGCCACAAGCCGGACCTCGTGTTCGTGGAGGAGTGCGAGTACACCTGTCAGGCCCGGCTGAAGCAGGACTTCGGCGCCGACTACCCGTACCGGCGGGCCGTGGCGGCCGGCGGCAGCCACGGCTCGATCATCCTCAGCCGCTTTCCGCTCAAGGGCACGGCGGGCGTGACCGGGACCATGGGCATGCCCGGCGCCGTCGCCGATGTCCGCGGACATGCCGTACGGCTCCAGCTGGCCCACCCCATGCCGCCGCTGCCCGGCCAGGTCGGCCTCTGGCAACGGGAGCTCGGGCGGCTGCGGGACACCGCCGCCGCCACCCGTACGCCCATGGTCCTGGCCGGCGACTTCAACGCCTCCCAGGACCACGCCGCCTTCCGCCGCATCCTCGACACCGGTATGCAGGACGCCGCCCGGCTCGCGGGCCACGCCCGCACACCCAGCTGGCCCGCCCGCACGACCCCGGCCTTCGGCGCCCAGATCGACCACGTACTCCTCTCCCGGGACTTCTCGGCGAACACCGCCCACTTCCTGAACCTGCCCGGCACCGACCACCGCGCCCTGCTCGCGGACATCACGCTTCACCAGCGCGGATGAGCCGGAGCGGGGTGCTCATAATGGGCGCATGGCCCGAGAGTTCCCCGCCGGCCTCACCCCTCCCGACTGGCTGGTAAGGAACCTCCGGCCCCAGCAGGCCCCGGTGAACTGGGCTGCCATGGCCCGTGCGGCGATCGCGATGGCGCTCCCGCTGGCGATCGGTCTCGCGGCCGGCCGGCCCGCCTACGGTGCGCTGGCCTCCATGGGGGCCCTCTCCGGTGTCATCGGGGACACCGCGGACGCGTACCGCATGCGGATCCTCAACATCGCGATCCCGCAGCTGTTCGGCGCGATCGGGGTGACCCTGGGTTCGCTGGTGTTCGGACACGGCTGGGTCGCCGTCGCCGCGGTCACCGGTGTCGCGCTGGTCTCCGGGATGATCTCGACGATCGGGGCGGTCGCCTCCGTGTCGGGGCTGCTGCTCCTCCTCAACTCCGTGGTCGGCGCGGGACTGCCGATGCCGGGTGACTGGTGGCTCGCGCCCGTGCTGATGTCCGGCGGCGGGCTGCTGGTCCTCCTTCTCGCGCTGCTCGCCTGGCCCCTGCGGTCCGGGGTGCCGGAGCGGGCTGCGGTCGCGGACACCTACCGCACGGTGGCCACGCTGATGTCCGCCTGCGGCACCCAGGAGTACGACGCCGCGCGCCACGCCGTCACCCAGTCCCTGAACCAGTCGTACGACCTCGTCCTCGCCCGCCGCGCCCGCCACCACGGCCGCAGCCCCGAACTCACCCGCCTGCTCGCCCAGTTGAACGCCATCACCCCGGTCGTGGAGGCCGCACCGGCCGTCCGGCTGAGCGGCACCGCCCTCCCGCCGGAGGTCCCGGAGGCCGTACGCCACCTCGCGCAGGCCGTGGAGACCGGCTACACCGGACCGATAGGGCTGACACTGCCCGTGCCGACGTCGGAGACCGCCCGCGCCGTCGACCACGCCCTGCGGCACGCCGCCGAGGTCGTCACCGCGCCCGATGTGGACCCGAGGGGCATCGACGACCGCCTCGGCCGCCCGGCGGCCCTGTCGATCCGCGCCGCCCGTGCCGCCCGCAATGTCACCCTCTCCGCCAACTCCTGGCGCTACGGACTGCGCCTCGCACTCTGCATCGGCATCGCGCAGGCCCTGGTGTCGATCGTCCCCGTGCCGCGCTCGTACTGGGTCGCCCTCACCATCACCTTCGTCCTGAAGCCCGACTTCGGCTCGGTCTTCTCCCGGGCGCTGCTGCGGGCCCTCGGCACGGTCGCGGGACTGGTGATCGCGGCGGCGGTGCTGGCGGCGGTGCCGCGCGGCTGGTGGGACGTGGTGGCGATGCTGGTCCTCGCCCCACTGATCCCGGCGCTGACGCCCCGCGGCTACGGCTACCAGACGGCAGCCATCACCCCCGTGATCCTCCTGCTCTCCGACATCCTGAACCACCAGGGCACCGCCCTGCTCCTGCCCCGCCTGGTCGACTCCCTCATCGGCTGCGGCATCGCGCTCGTCGCCGGCTATCTGCTGTGGCCGGAGAGCTGGCACACCCGGGTCGGCGACCGGCTCGCGGACGCCGTCGCGAACACCGCGGAGTACGTCGAGTCGGCCTTCGGCGACGGCACCGAACCGGCCGCCCGCGCCCGGATGCGACGCCGCCTCTACCGCGATCTGTCCCTCATCCGCACGGAGTTCCAGCGCGCCCTGACCGAACCGCCGCCCACCGGCCGCCGCGCATCCGCCTGGTGGCCGATGGTCGTCGCGGTGGAGCGGATCGTGGACGCCACCACGGCCGCGGCCGTGCGGGTACGGCACGGAGCGGCCACGCCGTCCGCCGCCGAGGTCCGCCAAGTGACCATGCAGCTCGCCGAGTTGGCGGAGGGCCTGCGGGACACCGAGGTCCTCTACCCCGTCCGTACGGACCTCACCGGGCCGGCGGGCAGCGTGCTGGAGCCACTGCGGCAGGAGGTGGCGGCGGCCCGGGCGATCGCGTCACCGCACTGAGGCCGGAACGCAGGTGGGTGCGGCCGCCCTGTGCAGGAGGGCGGCCGCGCACCCGTTCGCCCACAACTGGTCGACCTTGTAGGTCAAACATGCATCCCGCCTGCCCACCGACCATGCACCCCTGATGCACTTTACGCATTCCAGGTTCCAGATTTGAGGAATATCTAAGAGCCTTCCTTGAGGGCTGATTTGTCGCGCCCGCAACTCCCTCAAGGAAACCTCAACAGTCGTTGACCTGCGGCGATCCACATGCATAAGCTCGCTGACGCACGAGCCGGGGGCATCAAAGACCAGCTCCCTTCAGGGCTCGCCAAAAACCATAGAGGGGAAAGTAATGCGTACCGGAGTTACCCGCCGTAGAGCTGCTTCAGTAATTAGTGCAACGGTGGCGTCGGCGGCACTCCTCGTCACGTTGAACGGGGCGTCGGCCAGTGCCGCAACCCAGCCGTCCGACGAGGCGATATCCGCGGCGCTGCGACATGTCGGAGACGGCACATACACCCAAGCCGACCTCAATCTGATCAAATCCGTTCCGGGACTGGCCGCCAGGGTGGTGGACCCCACCAAGCCGGAAGAGGTCACCATCAAGGAAGCCGTCGTCACGCCCGGCGTCAAGGGCGGAGTGTCCGCCATCAATGGCAGCTCGCTCAGCTCCAAAGACATGCTCGACGTGATGCCTCCGGCCGGCGCCCTGCCGAGCACGGCACCGGTCTGGACGCCCGAAGAAACCGAAGCGGACGGCAGCGGATCGGCTTCGGCTTCGGCCGTGGCCGCCACCGGCGACAAGTGGAGAATGACCCACATCACTCACACCCACCGGAGCCTCACGGGCGCCATAATCTTCAGGTACCACACCTACGCCGAGTTCCGCTATGGCGGTGGGAAGGTCCGCGAGTGGGGTGAGCGCTACGATGACTTTTCGGACTATGACCCGGTCGTCAGCGTGAACGTGGACTCCAAGCGGGAAGTCGACACCAAGTCGCGCGTTCCTGCGTCGTCCGGCTCTTCGATGATGAAGCGCAAGGCGGAACTCTGCGTTGCGAAGTACGGCTGTTACGCGACTCTGCACCCCTGGGCCAAGGTGAAGGTCTACGGGACCGGAAAGACTGCGATCGCAGGAAGCGGCGTATAAGGGAGTCCGGGTGCGCGCAGAGAAAACCCACCCGGAATCAATGTGAGTCATGCGCAACTAGCGCGCAATTGCTGAGGAATCCCCTCTCTCACCAGCAGGGGCCCAGCAGCGAAGTGCTCGACCGAGAAGCTCGGTCGAGCACTTCGCAGGGCGCGTGTCGCGGTACCGTGGGTCATCTCGTCAGACTGACGTGAAAAGATCTCGACCTGAGCTTCCGGTGAGCGGCCCCCACGTGAGCCTTTACGCCTGCCCCCCCCAGCACGACCCGGTGCGGCTCAAGTGCCGTACGAGGCCCATGCATTGGGTCGCGGACGATCAGCTGCCTGTGTGCGCGACTCACAACCCGCAGAGATCACAGGAAGCGTGTAAGGACGGGAAGAGCTCAGACATACCCACCCTCCCCAAGATCGCCATCTGGGGCCGCTAACCTTACGTGTCCGTCCTGGCCAGGGATTGACGGGTATCAACTCACGCGAAGGGTTGCGCAAATGGGCATTCTCACTCTCCTGCGGAACGCGTTCGGCAGGTCACGCAAGGGGCGTGCCTCCGAAGCAGAGGGTGCGGACCTCACCCCTTCGCACACTCCGGAACCAACGGTCCCGGCCCCCTCCCCCGAGCCGCAGCCGACACCGTCCGCGCAGGTCCCGGAGCCGCGCTCGTCGTCCCAGGAGGACCAGGACGAACACGAACTGGTCTCGGCGGCCTTCGACAACGTGACGGTACCGAAGCCGTCGGAGCCGGTGGACCGGGTGACCCCGGAGCCGACGGTCGACGAGCCGTCCGAGCCGACGGCGAAGACGCAGCCCGAGCCGGAGGAGCAGCCGGAACCGGCCACGGAGCCGGCCCCGGCCGCCGAGGTCGAGGCTGAGGAGCCGGAGCAGACCGCTGAGCCGGTGGCGGAGGCCGAGCCGGTTGCGGTGGCGGAGGCCGAGCCGGTGGCGGAGCCCGAGCCGGAGGTCGCTCCCGAGCCTGTCGCAGAGCCCGTGCCGCTCGCGGAGGTCGCTCCCGAGCCGGAGCCCACGCCGGTTGTGGAAGCCGCTCCCGAGCCGGAGCCCGAGCCCACGCCGGTTGTGGAAGCCGCTCCCGAGCCGGGGCCCGAGCCCACGCCGGTTGTGGAAGCCGCGGAGCCGGAGCAGATCGCGGCACCGAAGGAGACCTCGGAGGCCGCCCCCGAGCCGGAGCCGGAGCCCGAGCCGGTCGCGGAGGCCGAGGAGCCGGAGCAGGCCCCCGAGCCCGTGCCCGCCGCGACCGAGGCGGACGAGCCCGCGGCCGCCGACGGCGAGGACACCCCACAGGGGCCACCCGCAGCCGACGACGAAAGCAGCACGGGTGGTGCGGGTGGGAACCACTCCGCCGAAGGCGAAGCCGAGGCGGAGCCCGAGCCGGCGGCGGCAGCCGCATCCGTAGCCGCCACCGCCCTCGCAAAGGCCGGCTTCACCACCGCCCGCGCCAAGGTCTACCTGGTCCTCGACCGCTCCGCGAGCATGCGCCCGTACTACAAGGACGGCTCCGCCCAGGCCCTGGCCGACCAGACCCTCGCCCTCGCCGAGCACCTGGACCCCGCCGGCAGCGAGAAGGCCTCCGTCCACGTCGTCTTCTTCTCCACGGAGGTCGACGGCACCACCGACCTCACCCCGGCCTCCCCCGAGACCGCCATCGACGACGCCCACGCCGGCCTCGGCCGCATGGGCCGTACCAGCTACCACGCGGCCGTGGAAGCGGTCCTCGCCCACTACGACGCCAACACCCCCGACGCGAAGACCCCCGCCCTGGTGATCTTCCAGACGGACGGCGCCCCGGACGCGAAGACCCCCGCCACCCAGGCCCTCACCGAGGCCGCGAAGACCCACCCCCAGGTTTTCTTCTCCTTCGTCGCGTTCGGCGACCACGACAACAAGGCCTTCGACTACCTCCGCAAACTGAAGACCGACAACACGGCCTTCTTCCACGCGGGCCCCACGCCCCTGGAGCTCACGGACGCCGAGCTCTACGACGGCGTACTGATCGACTGGCGCCCGTAGCCCCGTAGACCCCGCCGAAAGAACGAGAGATCGCCCGGGCCGCCCCTTCCCACCCCGTAAAACGGGAGGCGGGCGGCCCACCCATGTCGGCTACGATTTCAAGGTTCGCAAAGAACCAAGAACCCCGAAATCCGACCTGGGAGCAGCCCCCGATGGCTCGACACCTCATCACCAGCGCCCTTCCGTACATCAACGGAATCAAGCACCTGGGCAACATGGTGGGGTCCATGCTCCCGGCGGACGTGTACTCCCGGTACCTCCGCCAGCGCGGCCACGACGTCCTGTACATCTGCGCGACGGACGAGCACGGCACCCCCGCCGAGCTGGCGGCCAAGGAGCAGGGCCTCCCGGTCGACGAGTTCTGCGCCCAGGCGCACGACGCCCAGAAGGCGGTCTACGACGGCTTCGCGCTCGCCTTCGACTACTTCGGCCGCAGCTCCTCCCCGCAGAACGTCGAGATCACCCAGCACTTCGCCCGCCGCCTCCACGAGAACGGCTTCATCGAGGAGCGGGCGATCCGCCAGGTCTACAGCCCCGCCGACGGCCGCTTCCTCCCGGACCGCTACGTCGAGGGCACGTGCCCGCACTGCGGCTACGACAAGGCCCGCGGCGACCAGTGCGAGAACTGCACCCGCGTCCTCGACCCGACCGACCTGATCAACCCGCGCTCGGCGATCTCCGGCTCCACGGACCTGGAGGTCCGTGAGACCAAGCACCTCTTCCTCCTCCAGTCCAAGCTGGAGGGCGAGGTCCGCGAGTGGGTGGCCCGCCACGACAAGGACTGGCCGCAGCTGGCCTCCTCCATCGCCCACAAGTGGCTGACCGAGGGCCTGCACGACCGCGCGATCACCCGCGACCTGGACTGGGGCGTCCCGGTCCCGGCCGACACCTGGCCGGAGCTGGCGGCGGAGGGCAAGGTCTTCTACGTCTGGTTCGACGCCCCGATCGAATACATCGGCTCGACGAAGGAGTGGTCCGACAAGGACCCGGAGAACCGCGACTGGAAGTCCTGGTGGTACGACGTCGACACCGACGTCCGCTACACGCAGTTCATGGCGAAGGACAACGTCCCGTTCCACACGGTGATGTTCCCGGCCACCGAGCTCGGCGTCCGTGAGCCGTGGAAGAAGGTCGACTACGTCAAGGCCTTCAACTGGCTGACGTACTACGGCGGCAAGTTCTCCACGTCCCAGAAGCGGGGCGTCTTCACCGACCAGGCCCTGGACATCCTGCCGGCGGACTACTGGCGCTACTTCCTGATCGCCAACGCCCCCGAGTCGGACGACTCGTCCTTCACCTGGGAGCACTTCACGGCGACGGTCAACAAGGACCTCGCCGACACCCTCGGCAACTTCGTCAACCGCGTGCTGTCGTTCTCCAAGAAGCGCTTCGGCGAGGAGGTCCCGGCGGGCGGCGAGCCGGGGGAGGCGGAGCGGAAGCTGGGCGAGCAGATCGCGGAGCTCCTCGCCGAGTACGAGTCCCAGCTGGACTCCCTCCAGTTCCGCAAGGCGGCCGCGGCCCTGCGCGCCCTGTGGTCCGCGGGCAACTCCTACCTGGAGGAGAAGGCCCCCTGGCTGGAGATCAAGACCAACAAGGACGGCGCGGCCCTGACCCTGCGCACGGCGATGAACCTGATCCACCTCTACGCGGTGGTCTCGGAGCCGTTCATCCCGACGACGTCGGCCGCCATGCGCCAGGCCTTCTCCCTCCCGCAGGACACCGCGACGTGGGTCTCGGCGACCGAGGCGAAGTCCCTCACCGCCGTCCCCGCGGGCACTCCTTTCACGGTCCCGCCGGTCCTGTTCGCCAAGCTGACGGACGAGGACCTGGAGACGTACAAGGAGCGCTTCGGGGGCGAGGCCGAGTAGGAACCGTGAGAGACAGGGCTCGGAAAGCCGTTCGGCTTTCCGGGCCCCGTATTGTTCGGCCATGGCAGTGCCCGAAATCGTTCCGATCGCCTACGTGCCCAAGCACCGGACCGAGTCCATCGGCCGGTATGCACAGGGGCAGTTCCTGGCATCGATCACCTATGCCTTCCCGCAGGGGTTCCGGCCCGACGACGGCTGGGAAGAGCACAAACGTCTCTACACGGTGCTCCACACCTTCGACGCCGAGGGCGAGTACCGCGACTCGGAGATCTGGTGTGTCGGCACCTGGGCCGAGCAGCAGCGCAACCCGCACGGCGACGACTCGGTGCTCACCCGCGCCCGTATACACCTGGCGAAACTGCTGCGCAGCCTGCCCCGGCGCTCCTACACGGACATCGCGATAAGGCCGTTCCAACTCACCGTGGACGGTGTGCTGTTCGGCCTGGTGACCGGTCAGGACGAGGAGGGCAGCTGGGCCGAGCTCTACCCGGACCGCCTGTTCTTCTCCTCGCCCTGGGACGGTTCGTACGACACCTGACGGCTCGTACGACACCCAGGCGCCAGGAGAGCACTCCGGCACCCGTCGTCGTCGCCAGTTCCGTCAGCAGGTTCTTCGCCGACGGCTTGACGGTGCTCAAGCGAAAGGGCTCGAAACCGACGCCGGTTTCGAGCCCTTCGTATCCGCCTGTGGCCTACTACTTCGGCTGCGGCTTGCGCACCGACAGGTGCAGCTCCTTCAGCCGCGCCTCCTCCAGCTCCGTCGGCGCGCCCATCATCAGGTCCTGGGCGTTGCCGTTGAGCGGGAAGGCGATGGTCTCGCGGATGTTGGGCTCGTCCGCGAGGAGCATGACGATGCGGTCGACACCGGGGGCGATGCCGCCGTGCGGCGGGGCGCCGAAGCGGAAGGCGCGCAGCATGCCGGCGAACTTCTCCTCGACGGTGTCGCGGTCGTAGCCCGCGATCTCGAAGGCCTTGAGCATGATCTCCGGCTCGTGGTTCCGGATCGCGCCGGAGGACAGCTCGACGCCGTTGCAGACGATGTCGTACTGCCAGCCGAGGATGTCCAGCGGGTCCTGGGTCTGAAGGGCCTCCAGACCGCCCTGCGGCATGGAGAAGGGGTTGTGCGAGAAGTCGATCGCGCCGGTCTCCTCGTCCTTCTCGTACATCGGGAAGTCCACGATCCAGCAGAACCGGAAGACGCCCTCCTCGAAGTGCCCGGCGCGCTTGGCGGCCTCGACGCGGACGGCGCCCATGATCTTGGAGACCTCGTCGAACTCGCCCGCGCCGAAGAACACCGCGTGACCGGCGGCCAGCGAGAGGCGCTTGGTCAGCTCGGCGACGTTCTCCTCGGTGAGGAACTTCGCGATCGGGCCGGACAGCGAACCGTCCTCGGCCACCCGCACCCAGGCCAGGCCCTTCGCGCCCTGGGAGACCGCGAAGTCACCGAGCTGGTCGAAGAACTTCCGCGGCTGCGCGGAGACGTCCGGCACCGGCAGGGCACGCACGTGCTTGCCGGCGAAGGCCTTGAACTCCGAGCCCTCGAAGATGTCGGTGATGTCGACGAGCTCCAGCTGGGCCCGCAGGTCCGGCTTGTCGGAGCCGTACTTCAGCATCGCCTCGCGGAACGGGATCCGCGGGAAGGGCGAGGTGACGTGGCGGCCGCCGCCGAACTCCTCGAACAGCTCCGTCATCAGCTGCTCGATCGGGCGGAAGACGTCCTCCTGCTCGACGAAGCTCATCTCGACGTCGAGCTGGTAGAACTCGCCCGGCGAACGGTCCGCACGCGCGTCCTCGTCACGGAAGCAGGGCGCGATCTGGAAGTAGCGGTCGAAGCCGGAGATCATCAGCAGCTGCTTGAACTGCTGCGGGGCCTGCGGCAGGGCGTAGAACTTGCCCGGGTTGAGGCGGGAGGGGACCACGAAGTCGCGGGCGCCCTCGGGGGAGGTCGCCGACAGGATCGGGGTCGCCATCTCGTTGAAGCCGAGCGCCGTCATCTTGTGCCGGATGGCCGAGATCACGGCCGTGCGCAGCATGATGTTCTTGTGCATGCGCTCGCGGCGCAGGTCCAGGAAGCGGTACTCCAGGCGCCGCTCCTCGTTGACCCCGTCCTCGGTGTTGATCGTGAACGGGAGCGGCGCGGCCGCGCCGAGCAGCTCGACCTCGCCGACCTCGACCTCGACCTCACCCGTCGGCAGGTCGGGGTTGACGTTCTCGGTGCCCCGGGAGACGACCTTGCCGTCGACGCGGACCGTCGACTCCTTGGTCAGCTTGTCGAGGGCCTCGTAGGCCGGGGTGCCCGGACGGGCGACGAGCTGCGTGATGCCGTAGTGGTCGCGCAGATCGATGAAGAGGATGCCGCCCAGGTCGCGCCGATTGTGCAGCCAGCCACTCAGCCGGACGTCGGTGCCGACGTCAGAGGAGCGGAGCTCGCCGCAGGTGTGGGACCTGTACCGATGCATCGTCGTTCATCCAGTCTTCGCGGATCGGGGGGCTGTGTTTCAGGGTGTTTCACGTGAAACAACCCCCAGGGTACCGGGCACCCCAAGATCGGCTCCCCACCATTAAGAGTGGCCAATCGGTGGCACTCCTCGATCACCTCTCCATAAAGTGGGGCAATGCGCACTGGTGAGCCTCTGCCCGCCGTGGGGGAGGTTCTCGCCGCCCTCGCGACCGGTCTGTGGCACTGGGACACCGCCACCGAACTCGTCACGGTCGACGCCGAGGCGGCTCGGCTGCTGGGGCTGCCCGCCGAGCAGACCACCCTGACGGAGGCCAAGGCCCGGGCCCGGCTCCATCCGGTCGACTGGAACGAGATCATCGCCGTGGTCGGGCTCGCCGTCACCGAGGGCACGCTGGCCGAGGTGCGGATCCGGATCATGGACGAGCACGGCCGGGTGATCCGTGTGGTCCGCTCCCGCTCCAAGCCGTCCTTCGACCCCGAGAAGAAGTCCTTCCAGCTGATCGGCACCCTTCAGGAGGTCACCGAACCGACCCCTGGCACGCCGGCCGGACGCAGTGCCGTCACCGGTGACTGGCGGCGCTCCCGGGAGGCGTTCCTGCTGGACGCGGGCCGGGCGCTGGCCGAGGCGCGGTCCACGGAGGAGGTGCTGCGGGTCGCGGCGGGCCTGTCGATGCCGGGGTTCACCCCGGACGGGCTGGCGGTGTTCGGCGTGGAGGGCGATCGCCTGAAGATCATCGGCCACCACGGGCACCAGCCCGGCGACGACGGCCCCTTCTCGCACATGTCCCTGGACACGGACTACCCGGCCGCCGAGGTGGCCCGCACCGGCCGTGCCGTCTACCTCTCCACTCCCGAGCAGTACAAGGCGCGCTACCCGGCCGCCTGGCCGCTCGCCGCGTCCTTCAACCGCCACTCCTGGGCGTTCCTGCCGCTGACGGTGGCGGGCCGCACGATGGGCGCCTGGATGGCGGCCTTCGCCTACCCGGTGACCTTCAATCCGGACGAGCGGTCCGTGCTGACGACGGTGGCCCGCATGCTCGCCCAGGCGCTGTCCCGGGCCGGCGCCGCCGAGACCGAGCGCGCGCTGACGGACGGCCTGCAGCGCTCCATGCTGCCGACCCTCGGCCCGCAGATACCGGGCATGAGCGTCGCCGCCCGCTATGTCCCCACCGGCGGCGGCCTCCAGGTCGGCGGCGACTGGTACGACATGATCCCGCTGCCCGGGGGTCCCCCCTCCGGGGGCGGCCGGATCGCCCTGGTCATCGGGGACGTCCAGGGCCATGACGTACGGGCGGCCGGCCTGATGGGCCAGCTCCGTATCGCCCTGCGCGCCTATGCCTCCGAGGGCCACCGCCCCGACGCGGTGCTCTCCCGCGCCTCCCGGTTCCTGCACGGCCTGTCGGACGGCGCCACGCGGCCCGGCGCCGTCGAGGAGGACGCCCTCGCGGACCTGCGTTTCGCGACCTGTCTGTACGTCGAGGCCGATCCGGCGACCGGGACCCTCGACATCGCCCGCGCCGGGCACCCGGACCCGGCGATCCGGATGGCGGACGGCACGGTGCTGGCCCGTCCGACGGCGGGCGGTCTGCCGCTCGGCATCGACCCGGACGCCGACTACCCGACCACCCGGATCATCCTCGAACCCGGCGAGACCATGCTGATCTGCACGGACGGTCTGATCGAGACCGGCGGCCACGACCTGGAGAGCGGCTGGCAGCGGATCCGCGCGATCCTCGAGGAGCACAAGGGCGACCTGGAGGAACTGGCCGACGCCCTGGTCCAGGGGGTCCACGGGCCCTCCTCGCACCACACCACCGGCCCCCTCGCGGACCGGCGCGAGGACGACATAGCCGTACTGCTGCTGTCCCGGCCCGAGGAGGGCTTCGGCGAGACGCTGCTCGTGCCGCCGAGGGTCCGCCGCACCATGCTGTCCGTCGCGCAGGCGGAACCGGAGCGGGTGGCGGTGGCCCGTCAGCACCTGCGGGAGCTGCTGCACGACTGGCCCTCGCCGGACCAGGTCGACTCGGCGGTGCTGCTGGTCTCCGAGATGCTCACCAACGTCCTCGTGCACACCGACGCCGACGCGCTGCTGCTGGCGGAGGTGCGGGGCGAGCTGGGCAGCCGCCGGATGCGCATCACCGTCACGGACACCAGCGACGCCCTCCCGCACAAGCGCCGACCCGGTGAACTGGCCTCCTCGGGGCGCGGGTTGATGCTCATCGAGCTGCTCGCGGACGCATGGGGCGTGGACCCGCAGGGCGAGGGCAAGAGCATCTGGTTCGAGCTCTACGAGTCCGACGGCTCGGGCACCTGATACCGCGCCCGCAGCTCGTGTACGACGCCGAAGGCGGCGGCGGTGAGCGGCACGGCGAGCAGCATCCCGAGCACCCCGGCGACGGAGGCTCCGGCGGTGATGGTCACCATCACCATCGCCGGGTGCATCTGCACGGTCCGGCTCTGGATCATCGGCGTCAGCACGTGCCCCTCCAGCACCTGCACGGCGAGGACGATCCCGAGCGCCCACAGCGCGATCACGAACCCACGGTCGGCGAGCGCGACCAGCACGGCGACGGCACCGGAGATGAAGGCGCCGAGGTAGGGGATGAAGGCCCCGACGAAGACGAGCGCGCCGAGCCCGACGGCACCGGGCACATCCAGCACCAGCAGGCCCAGGGTGATGCAGACGGCGTCGATGAGCGCGATGAAGCTGGTGCCGCGCATGAATCCCTCGACGGCCTCGTAGGCACGGCGGGCCATGGCCTCGAGCGTGTCGCCGCTCTCCCCCGGGGCGATGCCCCGGATCAGGTCGGCGGCCTTGTGCGAGTCCCGCAGGAAGAAGAAGACGAGGAACAGCGCGAGGACCGCCATGGCGATGGTCTCGCCGACGACGCTGACCCCGCTGATGACATTGGAGGCCGCGGTCCCGCCGAACTTGGTGAGGAGGTCCTTCGCATTCGTGGCGAGGTCGTCCAGGGAGGTCCCCGCGGCCCCGAAATGATCGGCGACGCCCTGGGCCGCGTCCTTCAGTGAGGCGACGATCTGGTCACCGGTGTCGATGAGCGCGGCGACGATGATGTAGACGGCCCCACCGACCACGGCCACGACCGCGACGCAAGTGAGCCCCGCGGCGACGGACCGGTTGACCCTGGCCCTGACCAGCCGCCGGTGCAGCGGCCCCAGCAGGGCGGTTCCGAGCAGGGCGAGCAGCACCGGTGTCACGGCCGTACGCAGCTGCGAGCACAGCAGGACCCCGACGTACACGACCCCGGCGACCAGCAGGATCACGGCGCACCAGGCGGCCAGCCGCCGGACGGGGTCGGGGAGGAGCTGCACCCGTCCAGCGGATCACGTCCGCCCGCGCCGTGTCCTGCGCGGACGGACCACCCGGGTGAGACCCGGTGCTCCGCCCGCGCGCGGTCCTACAGGCCGCCCTCGGTCATCCCGTGCACGGCCGGGACGGTGCCCAGCCGGCCCTTCTGGAAGTCCTCGAAGGCCTGCTGGAGCTCCTCGCGGGTGTTCATCACGAAGGGGCCGTAGTGGGCCATGGGCTCCCGTATCGGCTGCCCGCCCAGGAGCACGACCTCCAGGTCCGGGGTGTGCGAGTCCTGCTTCTCGTCCGCGCGGACGGTCAGCGCGGAGCCCGCACCGAACACGGCGGTCTGGCCCAGCTCGATCGGCCGCCGCTCGGCACCGACCGCGCCCCGGCCGGCGAGGACGTAGGCGAGGCCGTTGAAGTCCTCGCGCCACGGCAGGGTGAGCTCGGCACCCGGCGCGAGCGTCGCGTGGATCATCGTGATCGGCGTGTGCGTGATGCCGGGGCCCTGGTGGCCGTCGAGCTCACCGGCGATCACCCGCAGCAGCGCGCCGCCGTCCGGGGTCGTCAGCAGCTGAACGTTTCCGCCGCGGATGTCCTGGTAGCGCGGAGCCATCATCTTGTCCCTGGCCGGGAGGTTCACCCACAGCTGGAGGCCGTGGAAGAGGCCGCCGGACATGACGAGGGACTCCGGCGGAGCCTCGATGTGCAGCAGGCCCGAGCCCGCGGTCATCCACTGGGTGTCGCCGTTGGTGATGGTGCCGCCACCGCCGTTGGAGTCCTGGTGGTCGAAGATCCCGTCAATGATGTAGGTGACGGTCTCGAAGCCGCGGTGCGGGTGCCAGGGGGTGCCCTTGGGCTCGCCCGGCGCGTACTCCACCTCGCCCATCTGGTCCATCATGATGAACGGGTCGAGGTATTTGTAGTTGATCCCGGCGAACGCCCGGCGCACCGGGAAGCCCTCGCCCTCGAAACCGCTCGGCGCGGTCGTGACGGCGAGCACGGGACGTGCCACGGCGTCGGCCGGAGCGGCCACACGGGGCAGGGTCAGCGGGTTCTCGACGGTCACTGCAGGCATGTCGGTACCTCCTTGTGCGGCCAGTTTAGTTGAGCATTGAACTTTCTGCCACCCGTAACAGAGAAAGCCCGGAGGGCATTCCCTCCGGGCTCCGGCAGACAGGTGTCAGCCGTACATTCTGCGCATCGCGAACTCGACCATCTGCTCCACGGCCTTCGCGTCGAAGACCATGCGGTGCTCGCCCTCCATGTCGAGGACGAAGCCGTAGCCGGTGGGGAGCAGGTCGATGACCTCGGCTCCCGTGATCACGAAGTACTTGGACTCCTTGCCCGCGTACCGGCGCAGCTCCTTGAGCGAGGTGAACATCGGGATCACCGGCTGCTGGGTGTTGTGCAGGGCGAGGAAACCGGGGTTGTCGCCGCGTGGGCAGTAGACCTTCGACGTGGCGAAGACCTGCTGGAAGTCCTCCGCGGACAGCTGGCCGGTGGTGAAGGCCCGTACCGCGTCCGCGAGGGACGGCGGGGACGGCTCGGGATACAGCGGCTGCTGCTGCCCGTAACCGCCGGGGCCCTGCTGCGGCTGGGCGTACTGCTGCTGAGCACCCGCACCCACGTTCTGGTCGTAGCCGTACATGAGCGCAAGAGTACTGAGTCACAGATGACCCATTCGGGGTTGCTTCTTATTACCGGCGGGTAGCATCATCGTAGCTACTTGTTGGTACGTGAACTAGTGCGAGGAGCTACACCCGGTGCCTCGCCGATCTCTCTAACGGAGCCGTCGCCATGGGGCACTACAAGTCGAATCTGCGCGACATCGAGTTCAACCTCTTCGAAGTCCTCGGTCGGGACAAGCTGTACGGCACCGGCCCGTTCGAGGAGATGGACGTCGACACCGCCAGGAGCATCCTCGAGGAGCTGACCCGCCTCGCTGAGAACGAGCTGGCGGAGTCCTTCGCGGACGCCGACCGCAACCCGCCGGTCTTCGACCCCGAGACGAACACCGCTCCGGTCCCGGCGTCCTTCAAGAAGAGCTACCGGGCCTTCATGGACTCGGAGTACTGGCGGCTCGGCCTGCCCGAGGAGATCGGCGGCACCACCGCCCCGCGCTCCCTGATCTGGTCGTATGCGGAGCTGCTGCTCGGCTCGAACCCGGCCGTGTGGATGTACGCCTCCGGCCCGGCGTTCGCCGGCATCCTCTTCGACGAGGGCAACGAGGTCCAGAAGCACATCGCGAAGATCGCCGTTGAGAAGACCTGGGGTTCCACGATGGTCCTCACGGAGCCCGACGCGGGCTCGGACGTCGGCGCCGGCCGCACCAAGGCGATCCAGCAGGAGGACGGCTCCTGGCACATCGAGGGCGTGAAGCGCTTCATCACCTCCGGTGAGCACGACATGGAGGAGAACATCCTCCACTACGTCCTCGCCCGCCCCGAGGGCGCGGGCCCCGGCACCAAGGGCCTGTCCCTCTTCCTCGTCCCGAAGTACCTCTTCGACTTCGAGACCGGCGAGCTGGGCGAGCGCAACGGCGTGTACGCGACGAACGTCGAGCACAAGATGGGCCTGAAGGCCTCCAACACCTGCGAGATGACCTTCGGCGACAAGCACCCCGCCAAGGGCTGGCTGATCGGCGACAAGCACGACGGCATCCGCCAGATGTTCCGCATCATCGAGTTCGCCCGCATGATGGTCGGCACGAAGGCGATCTCCACGCTGTCGACGGGCTATCTGAACGCGCTGGAGTACGCCAAGGAGCGCGTCCAGGGCCCCGACCTCGCGAACTTCATGGACAAGACCGCCCCCAAGGTCACCATCACGCACCACCCGGACGTCCGCCGCTCGCTGATGACGCAGAAGGCGTACGCGGAGGGCATGCGCGCCCTGGTGCTCTACACGGCCTCCCTCCAGGACGAGATCCAGGTCAAGGAAGCCGCGGGCGAGGACACCAAGGCGCTGGAGGCCCTGAACGACCTGCTCCTGCCGATCGTCAAGGGCTACGGCTCGGAGAAGGGCTACGAGCAGCTCGCCCAGTCGCTGCAGACCTTCGGCGGCTCCGGCTTCCTGCAGGAGTACCCGATCGAGCAGTACATCCGCGACGCCAAGATCGACACCCTGTACGAGGGCACCACCGCGATCCAGGGCCAGGACTTCTTCTTCCGGAAGATCGTCCGCAACCAGGGCGCGGCGCTGAACTCCCTCGCGGAGGAGATCAAGAAGTTCCTGGCGCTCGGCGAGGGGGGCGAGGAGCTGGCGGGCGCCCGCGAGCACCTCGCGAAGGCCGCCGTCGAGCTGGAGGCCATCGTCGGCCTGATGCTGACCGACCTCGCGGCCACCGAGCAGGACGTCAAGAACATCTACAAGGTGGGCCTGAACACCACCCGCCTGCTGATGGCCTCCGGTGACGTCGTCGTCGGATACCTGCTGCTCAAGGGTGCCGCGATCGCCGCCGAGAAGCTGCAGACGGCTTCCGCGAAGGACAAGGCGTTCTACACGGGCAAGATCGCGGCGGCGAAGTTCTTCGCGGCCAACGTCCTGCCGGGCGTCACCGGCGCCCGCAAGCTGGCCGAGAACGTCGAGCTGGACCTGATGGAGCTGGACGAGGCGGCGTTCTAGTCCCTCCCGTTCTGGGTAGCCAGAACTCCACATCGCCCTCACGAGGGCCCGCTCCTCATCACGAGGAGTGGGCCCTCGTACGTCGTTAAGGTGAACCCATGAGCGAACCCCACCGCTTCGACCGCGGCCACACCGACGACCTCATGTCCTTCCTGACGGCGAGCCCGTCGCCGTACCACGCGGTGGCGAGCGCCGCCGAGCGGCTGGAGAAGGCAGGGTTCCGCCAGGTCGCGGAGACGGACGCCTGGGACGGGACGACCGGCGGCAGGTATGTGCTGCGCGGCGGTGCGATCGTGGCCTGGTACGTCCCCGAGGGCGCGGCGCCCCACACGCCGTTCCGTATCGTCGGCGCACACACCGACTCCCCGAACCTGCGGGTCAAGCCGCTGCCCGACACCGGGGCGCACGGCTGGCGCCAGGTGGCGGTGGAGATCTACGGCGGGCCGCTGCTCAACTCCTGGCTCGACCGCGACCTGGGCCTGGCCGGCCGGCTGACCCTGCGGGACGGCTCGACCCGGCTGGTCAACGTCGACCGGCCGCTGCTGAGGGTGCCGCAACTCGCCATCCACCTGGACCGTTCGGTGTCCGCGGACGGCCTCAAGCTGGACAAGCAGCGCCATCTGACGCCCATCTGGGGCCTGGGCGGCGATGTGCGCGACGGTGACCTGATCGCCTTCCTGGAGGAGACCGCGGGGCTGCCGGCGGGCGAGGTCACCGGCTGGGACCTGATGACGCACTCCGTGGAGCCCTCGGCCTACCTGGGCCGCGACAAGGAGCTGCTCGCGGGACCGCGCATGGACAACCTGCTGTCCGTGCACGCGGCGGTGGCCGCGCTGACGGCGGTCGCCTCCGGCGGTGCGGACCTGCCGTACATCCCGGTGCTGGCCGCCTTCGACCACGAGGAGAACGGCTCGCAGTCGGACACGGGCGCGGACGGGCCGCTGCTCGGCAGCGTGCTGGAGCGTTCGGTGTTCGCGCGCGGCGGCTCCTTCGAGGACCGGGCGAGAGCCTTCGCGGGCACGGTGTGCCTGTCCTCGGACACCGGTCACGCGGTGCACCCCAACTACGCGGAGCGCCACGACCCCACGCACCACCCGCGGGTCAACGGCGGCCCGATCCTCAAGGTCAACGTCAACAACCGCTACGCGACGGACGGTTCGGGCCGTGCGGTCTTCGCCGCCGCCTGCGAGAAGGCGAACGTCCCCTTCCAGTCCTTCGTCTCCAACAACTCCATGCCGTGCGGCACGACGATCGGCCCGATCACCGCGGCCCGGCACGGCATCAAGACCGTCGACATCGGCGTCGCGATCCTCTCCATGCACAGCGCCCGTGAGCTGTGCGGCGCGGACGACCCGTATCTGCTGGCCAACGCCCTGGTGGCGTTCCTGGAGGGGTAGCTCCCGGGCGCCGGTCCCCCTGCGTAGGATTCGCTCACTCTTGCACTGTCTTTCGGTCAGTCTTGGATGATTTTCGGTCTCGTGGGGGGACTCAACATGCGAAGAAAGTCAGTGCTGGCCTGCGCATCCGTCGCGGCCGGCCTGCTGCTCGGCCCGGTGCCGGCGGCGCACGCGGCGGTGGCGCCCGTGCTGTACGGCGTCGGCAGCGGTGACCACCCGGGCCAGGGTCTGGTGTGGGTCTCCGCCTCCTCCGACACCGCCATCACCTCGATCACCGCGCACCTCTACGCGCCGGGCTCCGCCGCCGACGCCCAGGAGGTCACCGAGGTCAGCGATTTCACCCCGGATTCCAGCACCGGCTTCGCGAACACTTGGCGCACCACCGCCCCGCTGCGCCTGGCGGACCTCGGCACCTACCGCGTCGTCGTCGACCTGACCGACGCCGACGGGGACACCACCAAGGCCGAGGGCACCTACCAGTACGAGCTCGAGGCGAACCTGACGGATCTGCAGGCCACACCGCAGAACCCGGACTACGAGCACCAGGACGTCACCGTCACCGGCGGCTTCACGGTCACCGACCCGCGCACCGGCGAGACGACGCCGGCGGCGGGCAAGGAGGTGGACCTGGAGATCTGGAACGGGACCGCGCCGACGCCCACGACCGGCGCGGACGGCCGCTTCACCGCCACCTACACGGTGACCGACCCGTCCATCGACTCCGTCAACGCCTGGCTGCGGCTGTCCGATCCCTTCTACCAGTCCCGGGCCAACGAGAGCGTCGAGGTCCGGGCCGTGCAGTCGCAGACCCGCGTGACCCTGGACTCCACCGACGTCTATGTGAAGGCCGGTCAGCCGGCCACGGTCTCCGGCACGGCCGAGGTGTACCTCGACGGGGTGTGGAAGCCGCTGGCCGGAGCCGTCGTCGACGAGGTGTGGGACAGCGGCGACGGAGGTGCCGGCGTCGGCGCGGCGCCCGTCACGGGCGCCGACGGCCGCTTCACCGCAGGCCTGACCGTGCCGAAGACCGGACGGGTCGATGTGCAGGTGCGCACCGGGACGTATCTGAGGTACAGCGGGTACGAGACGGTCAATGTGTACGTCGCGAGCACGACGTCCCTGACCGGCTTCACGGCGACCTTGAACAAATACTCCGAACTCACCGCCAAGGGCCTGCTGGTCACCGGCAAGCGGATGCCCTCGAGCGCCACGGTCGAACTCCAGTACTCGGCCGACGGGAAGACCGGCTGGCAGACCATGAAGACGGTCACGGCGAGCGGCGGCGAACCCGAGACCGGCATCCCCTTCAAGGGCACGTTCGACGCGCCCTACAAGGGCTACTACCGGGCACACTTCAAGGGCAGCCGCGACTTCCAGGAGTCGTACGGCTCCGTCGTCCACGCCCAGCGCACGCCGACCCGCATCATCGACGGCAACGCCTCGCCCGAGCCCGTCCGCAAGGGCCGCACGATCACCTGCAAGGGCAGGCTGCAGCACTACACCTCGGGCGCCTGGAAGGCCTACGGCGGCCAGAAGGTGAAGATCCTCTTCCGGCCCAAGGACGCCGGCAGCTGGTACGACATGGGCAACACGTACACCCGCTCCGACGGCACCTTCAGCAAGGGCTTCACCGCCTCGAAGGACGGCACCTGGGTCGCGGTGCTGCTCTACCCGACCAGCACCCACCTGGTCAGTTCCGGCCGGGAGGACTACGTCGACGTGACGTGACGTGGGTCGCAGCGACGGGAGCGGCGGCATCCGCATGGGCAACGGGCCCGCGGGTACCCGGAGTCGGCCGGAACACCGGCAGCTCCGGACCGCACAGGGAGGCGACAACTCATGGGCCTCGGTGGATGCATCATCCTCATCGCCGTGGGAGCCATCCTCACGTTCGCGACCGACTGGCACATGCAGGGGGTCAACCTCGACCTGGTCGGCATCATCCTCATGATCGTCGGACTGATCGGCGTCAGTACCTTCAGCAGCATCGCCCGCCGCCGTCGCGTGGTGGTGCCACCCACCACGCCCGTCGTCGACGAGGAGGGGACCCACCACCACCGCCGCGACGGCTACACCGACGGTTACGGCGTCTGATCGTCCCTGCCCGCAAGGACCGGCGGAAGGCGGTCCGTCCTCTCGGCGACGAGGCGGACGGGCACGCCTCCGCCGGCTCTCAGCCCTGGCGGATCACATCCGTGCCGGGGCCGCCCGACAGCGTGTCGCTGCCCGGCCCGCCGTACAGCCTGTCGTTGCCGCTGTTGCCGTAGAGCTTGTCGTTGCCGCTGTTGCCGTACAGGACGTCGTTGCCCTTGCCGCCGTACAGGGTGTCGGCGTCGGTGCCGCCGGTGAGCGTGTCGTTGCCGTCGTCGCCGGACAGGTACTGGGCCCCGTTGCCGCCGTGCAGCGTGTCGTCGCCCCTGCCGCCCTGCACGATGTTGTCGCCGCCGCTCGCGGTGATCGTGTCGTTGCCGTCGCCGCCCCAGGCGAGGCCCTCCGCGCCCACGGTGAGGGTGTCGTTGCCCGCGTCGCCCGAGACGTAGGCGCCGTCGAGACGGCCGGAGTCGGTCGCGTGGTCGTTGCCGACGCCGAGCGAGATCTCGGCGTACGTGTAGATCTGGTCGGTGGCGTTGTCGTAGGCGAGCGTGTCGTTGCCGTCGCCGAGGTTCACGACCAGCCCGGGGTACGGGTCCTGGCTGTCCACGAACGTGACCGTGCAGGAGACCTTCGTGCGGTCCGACGCGGTGGGGTACGCGCAGTCGTGGCCCGCGCTGATCGGGACGACGTCGTCGATGACGTAGGTGATGCCCGTGCGGTCCGTGGTGAGTGAGGCGGTGACGCCGGCCTTGTTGGTCTGGCCGGGGGCGGCCTTGTAGGTGAGCTGCCAGTCGGACTGGTTGACCGCGGCGGTCGCGGGTGTCGTCGCGGCGGAGGCGGTGCCGAGCGGTAGGGCGAGGGCCGCGCCGAGGGCCAGCGTCAGCACCGGGACGACGCGTGTCGGGCGGCGGGCGGGACGAGCGTGCATGGGGAACCTCCGAGAGGAACGTGCGCAAGTGTGCGACTTACGCAACGTCCGACTCGGGATTCACCGCCTTGGTTGGTCAACTCCCGCAAGAGCACGGGAAGTTCAACCCCAGGACACTCGTCCGCCCGCTCGATTCCGCAGTCCGGTCAGCTCAGGGCGTGCCCGGTCGTCGCGTCCACGTGCGAGGGGACCTCGTCGTGCCGGTCGCCCACCGAGAGGGTGCCGGTGGGTTCGAAGACCAGGATCTCGCTGGGCACGCGCGCGTGCGGCTTGTGTTCGGTGCCGCGCGGGACGGTGAAGACCGAGCCCTTGGGGAGCGTCACCGTGCGCTCGCCGGCCGGCTCACGCAGGGAGATGTGGAGTTCGCCCTCCAGCACCAGGAAGAACTCGTCGGTGTGGTCGTGCACGTGCCACACGTGCTCGCCCTCGACCTTCGCGACGCGCACGTCGTAGTCGTTGACGGCCGTGACGATGCGCGGGCTCCACCGCTCGGTGAAGGAGGCGAGGGCCTGGTCCAGGGAGATGGGTTCGCTGCTCATGCCCGTCATCGTCGGCGGTGGCCCGGCGGTCGCACGAGTGCTAGAAATCGCATATGCCGCAAGGATCCTCGCACCACCGTCCCCACCCCCACAAGGTCGCTGTGATCGTCGACGAGGGCACCAACCCCTTCGAGGTCGGCGTCGCCACCGAGCTCTTCGGTCTGCCGCGGCCCGAACTCGGGCTCCCCGGACCGCTCTACGAGGTGACGCTGTGCACGCCCACCCCCGAGGTGCGCATGAACCACGGCTTCTTCACCCTGACCGGCGTGCCCGGCCTGGACGCCGTTGACGACGCGGACACCCTCGTCGTGCCCGGCCGGCCCGACAACGTCGTACCGCGCGGCGCCGCCGTACTGGACGCGATCCGCCGCACGCACGCGCGTGGCGCCCGCGTCCTGAGCCTGTGCACCGGCAGCTTCGCGCTCGCCGAGGCCGGGCTGCTCGACGGCCGCCGGGCCACCACTCACTGGATGTGGGCCGACGTCTTCCGCGAGCTGCACCCGCAGGTCCGCCTGGAGCCGGACGTCCTCTTCGTCGACGAGGGCGAGATCCTGACCGCGGCCGGCAGCGCGGCCGCGCTCGACCTCGGCCTGCACGTCGTGCGCAGGGACCACGGGGCCGAGATCGCCAATGCCGTGTCGCGACGGCTGGTCTTCGCCGCCCACCGGGACGGCGGGCAGCGGCAGTTCGTGGAGCGGCCGGTGCCCGAGGTGCCCGACGAGTCGCTCGGCCCGCTGCTGGCATGGGCGCAGGAACGGCTGGGGGAGCCGCTGACGGTGGCCGGTCTCGCGGCCCGTGCGGCCGTCTCCCCCGCCACGCTGCACCGCCGCTTCCGGGCGGAACTCGGCACCACCCCGCTGGCCTGGCTCACGAGGGAGCGGGTGGCGCTCGCCTGCCGGATGATCGAGCGGGGGGAGGAGCGGCTGGACGTGGTGGCCGCCAGGAGCGGCCTGGGGACCGCGGCCAACCTGCGCGCGCTCGTGCGGCGCGAGACGGGACTCAGCCCGTCGGCCTACCGGCGGCGTTTCGGACCGGCCGCCGGGGAAGCGGTGACGGTATGAGATTCCTCGTACGCGACCGGCTCCTCGGCATCGGTGACGACTACTGGATCGAGGACGAGCACGGCAACAAGGTGTTCCTCGTCGACGGCAAGGCCATGCGCCTGCGGGACACCTTCGAGCTGAAGGACACCCAGGGGCGCGTCCTGATCGACATCCACCAGAAGATGTTCGCCCTGCGGGACACCATGGTGATCGAACGGGACGGCACCGCCCTCGCGCGCATCAAGCGCAAACGCCTGTCCCTGCTGCGCCACCACTACCGGGTCTCCATGGTCGACGGCACGGAACTCGACGTCAGCGGCAAGATCCTCGACCGGGAGTTCGCCATCGAGTACGACGGCGAGCTGCTGGCCGTGATCTCCCGCCGCTGGCTGCACATCCGGGAGACCTACGGCGTCGACGTCGTACGGGAGGACGCGGACCCGGCCCTGCTGATCGCGGTGACGGTCTGCGTGATCCACCTGGCGGAGAAGGAACGGGAGGACGACTGAACCCCCGGAAGCTAGAGGACCCGGTCCTTCAGCGCCGGGAACTGCTCCCGCGTCGTCGCCACCTTCCCCGGATCGAACTCCACGGTGAGGATCTCCTCGTCCGCCCCGGCCTCCGCGAGGACCTCGCCCCACGGGTCCACCACGATCGAGTGACCAGCCTGCGGAACTCCCGCATGGGTCCCGGCCGTTCCACAGGCAAGCACGAACGCCTGGTTCTCGACCGCCCGCGCCCGGGCCAGCAGCGTCCAGTGCGCCCGGCGGCGCTCCGGCCAGCCCGCCGGGACGACCAGGGTCTCGGCGCCGGCGTCGACGAGACCGCGGAAGAGTTCGGGGAAACGGAGGTCGTAGCAGGTGGCGACGCCCACGGTCGTGTCGGGCAGACGGACCGTCACCAGTTCCCGCCCCGCGCCCATCAGCACGGCCTCGCCCTTGTCGAAGCCGAAGCGGTGGATCTTGCGGTAGGCGGCGGCCAGATCACCGGAGGGGGAGAAGACGAGAGAGGTGTTGTAGAGGGGACCGTCAGGGTCACGTTCGGGGATGGAGCCCGCGTGCAGCCACACGCCCGCGTCGCTCGCGGCCTTCGCCATCGCCTCGTACGTCGGCCCCTCCAGCGGCTCGGCCTCGGTGCCGAACTCCTCGTAGGCGAAGGCTCCGGTCGTCCACAGCTCCGGCAGCACGACCAGATCGGCCCCGGCCTGCTCCCGTACCAGCGCGGCCACCCGCCGCCGACGCGATTCGACCGATTCGCCCTCGTCTACGGCGATCTGGATCAGAGAAGCGCGCACACTACCACCGTCCTGGCATTCGAGCCGTCCACACGGGCCTACGATCGTCACACGAAAGCACTGCCGGGGTGCCTCACAGCAGCGTAACTTAGCGTTCCAAGACACCCGCCGAGTGCAGCCACCTCCCGCTGGCAACGCTGCCACCAACCGCCCGTGTACCGACCGAGGGGTCCCGTTCCGTGAGTCTGCATCCCACCCTCCAGCCCTACGCCGACGCCTGGACCCATTCGATCGAAGCGATATCCGAGCTGGTGGGGCCGCTTGTGGAGGGAGAGTGGAACCGGCGGACGCCGTGCCCGGGGTGGTCGGTCCGTGACGTCGTCTCCCATGTCATCGGCCTGGACTGCGAGATGCTCGGCGACCCGCGCCCCATCCACACCCTGCCGCGCGACCTCTTCCACGTCACCAACGACCACCAGCGCTACATGGAGATGCAGGTCGACGTCCGCCGTCACCACACGGCACCGGAGATGACGTCCGAGCTGGAGTACGTGATCATCCGTCGCAACCGCCAGCTGCGCAACGAGTCGCGCGACCCGGGCACCAAGGTGCGCGGCCCCCTCGGCACCGAGCTCACCCTCGAAGAGTCCATGCGCTCCCACGCCTTCAACGTGTGGGTGCACGAACAGGACCTCCGCGCGGCCCTGGGCCGCCCCGGCAACCTCGACTCCCCCGGCGCGCACATCGCCCGCGACGTGCTCCTCGCCGAGCTGCCCAATGTCGTGGCCGACAAGGCGGACGCTCCGCGCAGTTCGGCGATCGTCTTCGACGTGCACGGCCCGGTCGAGTTCCTGCGCACCATCCGCGTCGACATCCAGGGCCGCGGCACCCTCGAAACCGCCCCCGCCCTCGGCCCCGCCGCCACCCTCACCCTCGACTGGGAGACATATGTACGCCTGGCCTGCGGCCGGGTGACCCCGGAGGCGGTCGCGGACCGGGTGAAGACGGAGGGGGACCCGGCGCTGACGGCGGCGATCCTGCGGAACTTCACGGTGACGCCGTAGCGCCTGCGGGGATCCGCTGATCAGTGGTCCTCGGTGACGGTGGTGGCGACACCGCCGCTGATCACGACCTTCGCGGAGACGCCCTTCTTGGCGGCGGCCTCCAGCTGGTCCAGGGTGCAGAGGGAGGTCCCCGAGGACCCCTGGGTGCCGCAGATGGTGCCCGCGCCGTACACCTTGGTGCTGTCGGCGACGTAGAACGCCTGCTCGACGCCCTTCATGTCGGACACGGTGAACTTGCCCGGCGCCAAGTAGCTGACGTTGCCGAGCCAGGTGCCGCTGACGCCCTTGGTGCCGGTGCCGCCGCCGGCGCCCGCGCGTTCACGGACGACGGTGGCGACGCCCTTCCTGATCGTCACATCGGCGGGGACGGCTGCCTTCCTGGTGGCCTTCTCCAGCTGGTCCAGGGCGCAGTGCGAGCCGCCGCAGATCGTGCCGGCGCCGTGGATCTGCGTGTCGCTTGCGACGAAGAACGCCCGATCGGTCTTTCCGGGCACGGACACGATGTACTTGCCCGGGGCGAGGTAACTGACCGTGCCGCCGGTGACGACGGCGTTCACGCCCTGCTGGGACTTCGACGTGTTCCCGGCGGAGGTGCTCGAGGTGCCGGAGCTCGGGGACGACTCCGAGGTCTTCGACGTGCCCTGCGACGTGGCCGTCGTGGACGCCGAGGTGTCCGGGGAGCTGCCCTTGCCGGTGGAACCGTTCTGACAAGCCGTCATCAGCAGGCCGGCCGTGATCGCGGCGGTGACGAGGGCGGTCTTGCGCAGGTGGCGGTTCATCAGGAGGTTCCCTTCGGGAGCGAGGACTGCGTTCGAGGCATGCGATGCGCTCGCTGACTATGAGGGTCCGCAGGTCCCTCGGGTTCACGCCCGTCCCCGCTTCACGACACCCCTGTCACACGCCCATGACAGAGCAACATCCGGGCTGTGATCCTCCGTCGCGGTGAACCGCCCGCCTCACGCGGGCACGTGCACCGTCTCCACCCGGCTCGCCACCAGCCGCTCCCGCTCCCGCCGGGCGACCCGCTGACGCAGCCGCAGGATCTGACCGACCCCGAGCGCCTGGAGCACGAACACCGCGGAGAACGCGACGGTGTAGTCGTCGCCGGTGGCGTCCAGCAGCACCCCGATCGCGAACAGCGTGGTCATCGAGGCGACGAAGCCGCCCATGTTGGTGATCCCGGAAGCCGTGCCCTGCCGCTCCGCCGGGTTGGCAGGCCGCGCGAAGTCGAAGCCGATCATCGACGCCGGACCGCAGAAGCCGAGCACCGTGCACAGCACGATCAGCAGCCACATCGGCGCCCGGTCGGCCGGGTAGGCCAGCGTCGCCGCCCACACCACGGCCGTGGCGCCCACGGTTCCGAGCGCCAGCGGCAGCCGCGCCGCGTGGTGCCGGGCGATGATCTGGCCGTAGACCAGACCCACGACCATGTTCGACAGGACGACCAGGGTGAGGAGTTCACCGGCCGTGGCCCGGGACAGGCCCTGCGCCTGCACCAGGAAGGGCAGCCCCCACAGCAGCAGGAACACCATCGCCGGGAACTGGGTCGTGAAGTGCACCCACAGCCCGAGCCGCGTCCCCGGCTCGCGCCAGGAGGCCGCGATCTGCCGCCGCACATACGCGGCGCCCTGGTGCGGGAACGGCTCCGGCTCGTGCCCCTCGGGGTGGTCCTTCAGGAACAGCAGGAGCAGCACGAGGACGACGACTCCGGCCAGCGCGCTGCCCGCGAAGGCGGCCGTCCAGCCCACGCCGTGCAGCAGCCGGGCCAGCACCAGCGTGGAGACCAGGTTGCCCGCCATGCCGGCCAGCCCCGCGAGCTGCGCGACCAGCGGCCCGCGCCGCGCCGGGAACCAGCGGGTGCCCAGCCGCAGCACGCTGATGAAGGTCATCGCGTCACCGCAGCCGAGCAGCGCACGGGAGGCGAGGGCCATGCCGTACGAGGGGGAGAACGCGAACCCGAGCTGACCGGCCGTGAAGAGCACGACCCCGATGGTCAGCACCTCCTTGGTGCCGAGCCGGTCCACCAGCAGGCCGACGGGTATCTGCATGCCGGCGTAGACGAGGAGCTGCAGGATCGAGAAGGTCGACAGCGCCGAGGCGTTCACATGGAAGCGGTCGGCGGCGTCGAGGCCCGCGACCCCGAGGGACGTACGGAAGATGACGGCGACGAAGTAGACGGAGACGCCGATGCCCCAGACGGCCATCGCGCGCCTGCCGCCCGGCGGGTCACCCGGCAGGGTGGTCGTGGCGGACGACTGCCTCATCGGACCTCACCCCGCGCCAGGTGCGAGAACCAGCTGACGTGCCGGTGCACGACCCCGACCGCCGCCTCCGGGTCCCCGGAGCGCAGCGCCTGGAGGATCTCCTCGTGCTCGGCGAGGGTCTTGGCGATCCGGTCGGGATGGGAGTGCATGATGGCGACGCCCATGCGCAACTGCCGGTCCCTGAGCTGGTCGTAGAGCCGGGAGAGGATCTCGTTGCCGCCGCTGCGGACGATCTCGGCGTGGAAGCAGCGGTCGGTGACGGCGGCCCCGGCGAGGTCGCCTGCGGCGGCCTGCGCCTTCTGCTTCGCCAGCAGTTCCTCCAGCCGTTCGACGAGCCCCGCGGGGGCGGGCACGGCCTTGCGCGCCGCATGCTCCTCGACCAGCAGCCGGGTCTCCACCACGTCCGCGATCTCCTGCGCGGACACGGGCAGGACCAGGGCTCCCTTCTTCGGGTAGAGCTTGATCAGCCCTTCCACCTCGAGCCGCAGCAGCGCCTCGCGCACCGGGGTGCGGGACACCCCCACGGCCTCGGCGAGTTCGCCCTCGGTGAGGAGGGTCCCGCCCTCGTAGTGGCGCTCCAGTACGCCCTGCTTGACGTGGGCGTAGACGCGGTCGGCGGCGGGTGGCTGCTTGGCGGTCAGGGTCCCGGGACTGCTCATGCGAACAGGATAGATACAACACGTACCCATGAGGAGGCTCGTCCAGCATCCGGACGTCCGCAGCCCAAGGAACACCCCGCCTCATCAACCGCACAACCTTCTGTGCTACTTACGTGTCACACACGTGCGGCCCCGCTTTCCCTCCCTTCCAACTTGGCCGCATCCCAGGGGCATTCGACGTAATCGGGGTATTTGAGTTGAAAACCGCCATCAAGGGCTTCCGTGTCCGCAGAGCCGCAGCCGTCGCCGTCACGGCCGGCGCAGTGCTCGCCACCGGAGCTCTCACCGCGGCACCGGCGCAGGCTGTCACGACGCCCACCATCACCGCCAAGGGCGGGTACCTGATGAACAGCGCCACCGGCAAGACCCTCTTCACCAAGGCCGCCGACACGAAGCGGCTCACGGCCTCCACGACGAAGGTCATGACCGCGAAGGTCGTCCTCTCGCAGCCGAACCTGAACCTGGACACCAAGGTCACGATCAAGAAGGCCGTCAGCGACTACATGGTCGCCAAGGGCTACCCCTCGTCGGCGCACCTGATCGTCGGCGACAAGGTCACCGTCCGTCAGCTGCTGTACGGGATGCTGCTGCCGTCCGGCTGCGACGCCGCGTTCGCGCTGGCCGACAAGTTCGGTTCCGGCACGACGTCCTCCGCCCGGACCAAGAACTTCATCGGCAAGATGAACACGATGGCCAAGAGCCTCGGCATGACGAACACGCACTTCGACTCGTTCGACGGCCTCAGCAACGGCAACAACTACTCGACGCCGCGCGACCTGACGAAGGTCGCCCGCAGCGTGATGAAGAGCACCGCGTTCAAGACCGTCGTGAAGAGCAAGTCGTACACGGCGAAGACGGTCACGAGCTCCGGTTCGACGCGCACGATGAGCACGTGGACGAACACCAACACGCTGCTCGGCTGGAACGGCACGCTCGGCATCAAGACCGGCTCGGGCCCCGATGCCCACTACTGCCTCGTCTTCGCCGCCACGCTGAACGGCAAGTCGGTGATCGGCGCCGTCATGACCGCCCCCTCCGCGACCGACCGCACGTCGGACGTGAAGAAGCTCATCAACTACGGGTACGCGAAGATCAGCTGACCCCGGGTCAGGACAGGAACGGAAGGGCCCCTCGCCGTCGGCGAGGGGCCCTTCGCCTCGTCTAGAGTCGCCGGATGACCGAGCCCTCCTACCTCACCGCCGTCCGGGAGTCGTACGACACCGTCGCCGCCGACTACCTGAAGCAGGTCAAGCGGCCCGCCGAACTGGATCCGCTGTCACGGGCGTTGCTGACCGCGTTCGCGGAAGCCGTGCGGGAGGGCGGCGGGGGGCCCGTCGCGGACCTGGGCTGCGGCCCGGGCCTCGTGACCGCGCACCTCGCCGGTCTGGGGCTGTCCGCCTTCGGCGTCGACCTGTCACCGAGGATGGTCGAACTGGCCCGCCGGGCCCATCCGGAGCTGTCCTTCACGGTGGGCTCCATGACCGGCCTGGACATCGAGGACGGCTCCCTCGCCGGCATCCTCGCCTACTACTCCACCCACCACACCCCACCGGAGCTGCTCCCACTGGTCTACGGCGAGTTCCAGCGGACCCTCAGGCCCGGCGGCCTGCTCATGCTGGCCGGTTACGTGGGAGCCGGCGAACGCGTCCGGCCGAAGCCGGCCTACGGCGGCCATCCCGTCTCGTACGAGTCCCATCGGCTCCCGCCGGAGCAGCTCGTGGAACTCCTGGAACGGGCCGGGCTGGTCGTCACGGCACGGGTGTTCCAGGAGCCCGAGGAGGGCAGAAGGGCACGGATCGCCACACTGCTGTGCCAGAGGCCGCTGTGACCGAAGGAGCCACGCACCGGGGACGGATGCGCGGCTCCTGACGGCGGTGCCTGCTAGGCCCAGGTGATGAGCTTCTTCGGCTGCTCCAGGATCGCCGCCACGTCCGCGAGCACCTTCGAGCCCAGCTCGCCGTCCACCAGGCGGTGGTCGAAGCTCAGCGCCAGCGTGGTGACCTGGCGTGGCTTCACCTTGCCCTTGTGGACCCAGGGCTGGAGCTTGATCGCGCCGATCGCGAGGATCGCGGATTCGCCGGGGTTGAGGATGGGCGTGCCCGTGTCGACGCCGAAGACGCCGACGTTGGTGATCGTCACCGTGCCGCCCTGCATGGCCGCCGGGGACGTCTTGCCCTCCCTCGCCGTCGACACCAGCTCCCCGAGGGCCTCGGCCAGCTGCGGGAGCGTCTTGTCGTGGGCGTCCTTGATGTTCGGGACGATCAGACCGCGCGGGGTGGCCGCGGCGATGCCCAGGTTGACGTAGTGCTTGAGCACGATCTCCTGGTTCGCCTCGTCCCAGGACGCGTTGATCCCCGGGTTGCGCTTGATGGCGACCAGGAGGGCCTTGGCGATCAGGAGGAGCGGGTTGACGCGCAGCCCCTGCAGGTCCTTGTCCTGCTTGAGCTCCTCGACCAGCTTCATGGTGCGGGTCACGTCGATCGTCACGAACTCGGTGACGTGCGGCGCCGTGAACGCCGAGCCCACCATGGCCGCCGCCGTCGCCTTGCGCACGCCCTTGACCGGGACACGGGTCTCACGGGCCGTGTCGTACGCCGGAACCGGCGCCGGGGGTGCGGAGACAGCGGGAGCGCTCACCGGCTCCGCGGCAGGCGGTGCCACCGCCGCATGGACGTCCTCGCGCGTGATGATGCCGTCCGGGCCGGAGGGGACCACGGTCGCCAGGTCGACACCCAGGTCCTTGGCCAGCTTGCGCACCGGCGGCTTGGCGAGGGGGCGCGGCTTCTCGGCCGTACCCGCCGGGGCGGCCGCGGCGACCGGGCCGTGGCCGTTGAGCTCCTTCTGGACCGCCGTCGAGGCCTCCGGGAGCACCACCTCGGGGCCCTTGCGCGGGCGGCGCTTGGTGGAGGACGCGGCGACGCCGTAACCCACCAGCACCGGCTGGCGGCCCGAGCCCTCCGGCTTCTTCTCCTCGACGGGGGCAGCAGGAGCGGCGGCCTGCGCCGGGGCGGGCGCCGCGGCCCCGCCCGACACGTCGACCGCGATGATCGGCGTGCCCACGTCCACCGTGGAGCCCTCGGGGAAGTGCAGGTCGCGGACCACCCCGTCGTACGGGATGGGCAGCTCCACCGCCGCCTTCGCGGTCTCGACCTCGCACACCACCTGGCCGTCGGTGACCCGGTCGCCGGGCTGGACGTACCACTTGAGGATCTCGGCCTCGGTGAGGCCCTCGCCGACGTCCGGCATCTTGAACTCGCGTACGGACGCTTCCGTCATCGTCGTCACGACCCTCTCCTCAGTACGCCAGGGCGCGGTCGACGGCGTCGAGCACCCGGTCCAGGCCCGGCAGGTACTCCTCCTCCAGGCGGGCCGGCGGGTACGGGGCGTGGTAGCCGCCGACCCTGAGGACCGGTGCCTCCAGGTGGTAGAAGCAGCGCTCCGTGATGCGGGCGGCGATCTCCGCGCCCGTGCCGAGGAACACCGGCGCCTCGTGGACGACGACCAGGCGGCGCGTCTTCTCCACGGACGTCTGGATCGAGTCGAAGTCCAGCGGGGACATCGAGCGCAGGTCCAGGACCTCGAGGGACTTGCCCTCCTCGGCGGCCGCCGCGGCGGCCTCCAGGCAGAGCTTCACCATCGGGCCGTAGGCGACGAGAGTCAGGTCGGTGCCCTCGCGGACGACCTGGGCCTTGTGCAGCGGACCGGGAATGGCTTCGGTGTTGACCTCGGCCTTGTCCCAGTAGCGCCGCTTGGGCTCGAAGAAGATCACCGGGTCGTCGCTCTGGATGGCCTGCTGCATCATCCAGTAGGCGTCCGACGCGTTCGCGGGGCTGACCACCTTCAGGCCGGCCACATGCGCGAAGAGCGCCTCGGGGGACTCGGAGTGGTGTTCCACCGCGCCGATGCCGCCGCCGTAGGGGATGCGGACGACGACCGGGAGCTTGACCTTGCCGAGCGAGCGCGCGTGCATCTTCGCGAGCTGCGTGACGATCTGGTCGTAGGCGGGGAAGACGAAGCCGTCGAACTGGATCTCCACGACCGGGCGGTAGCCGCGCAGGGCCAGACCGATGGCCGTACCGACGATTCCGGACTCGGCGAGCGGGGTGTCGATGACCCGGCTCTCGCCGAAGTCCTTCTGCAGGCCGTCCGTCACCCGGAAGACCCCGCCCAGCTTGCCGACGTCCTCGCCCATGATCAGGACCTTGGGGTCGGACTCCAGGGCGCGGCGCAGCGACTCGTTGATCGCCTTGGCGAGAGCCATGCTCTTGGACGTCACAGTCTCAGCCATCTCAGTTGCCCCCCTCATCCGCGAACGACGCCTGGTAGGCGGCGAACTGGGCCCGCTCCTCGTCGACGAGCGCGTGCCCGTCCGCGTACACGTTCTCGAAGATCGCGAAGTGGTCCGGGTCCGGCATGGCGCGGACCGCCTCACGCACTCGTTTGCCCAACGCCTCGCTCTCGGCCTCGAGTTCCGCGAAGAATCCCTCGTCCGCGTGGTTTGAGGCCTCCAGGTACCGGCGCAGGCGCAGGATCGGGTCCTTCGCCTCCCAGGCCTCGCGCTCCTCGTCGGCCCGGTACTTGGTCGGGTCGTCGGAGGTGGTGTGGGCGCCCATGCGGTACGTGTACGCCTCGACGAGGGTGGGGCCCTCACCGCGGCGGGCCCGCTCCAGGGCCCACTTCGTCACCGCGAGGCAGGCCAGCACGTCGTTGCCGTCGACCCGGACGCCCGGGAAGCCGAAGCCCTGCGCACGCTGGTAGAGCGGGACACGGGTCTGCCTCTCGGTCGGCTCGGAGATCGCCCACTGGTTGTTCTGGCAGAAGAACACGACCGGGGCGTTGTAGACCGCGGAGAAGGTGAAGGACTCGGCCACGTCGCCCTGGCTGGAGGCGCCGTCGCCGAAGTAGGCGATCACCGCGCTGTCCGCGCCGTCCTTGGCGACGCCCATCGCGTAGCCGGTGGCGTGCAGCGTCTGGGAGCCGATGACGATCGTGTAGAGCTGGAAGTTGTTGCTGTTGGGGTCCCAGCCGCCGTTGTTCACACCGCGGAACATGCCGAGCAGGTTGGTCGGGTCGACCCCGCGGCACCAGGCGACGCCGTGCTCGCGGTAGGTCGGGAAGACGTAGTCGTCCTCGCGGGTGGCCCGCCCCGAGCCGATCTGGGCGGCCTCCTGGCCGAGCAGCGAGGCCCACAGGCCCAGCTCGCCCTGGCGCTGCAGGGAGGTGGCCTCGGCGTCGAAGCGGCGGGTGAGCACCATGTCGCGGTACAGGCCGCGGAGCTCATCGGGGGTGATGCCGGCGACGTACTCGTCGTACTCGGCGTTCTTGACGCGCTCGCCCTCGGGCGTCAGCAGCTGTACGAGCTCGGGGTCGGTGCTCGGCGATTTCCTTGCGGTGGTCGTCTTGCCGGCCGTGCTCTTGGTACCGGCGCTGCGTCGCGGCTTGCGCGCGGCAGTGCTCTCCACGGTCACGTGTGCTCCTCCGTCGGTCCGGCATCCCGGGTTCGCCGGGATGCCAGTGCGGCTCGCCTGAAGCCCTACGGACGCACAGGGTGGGTGCGGCCCGGTCGGGGACAGGCGTGACAGGTGCCCCGGCGAGCGCCCTGCAAAAGGCACGTTACCCAGTGCTCCACATTTCTGTGAAACCCCTCCTGACCTGCGATTTTGCTTGGATTTCCAAGTAAATCGCGAAAGCCGGGAACATCTCCTGGTCACAGCCTTGCAGGGGGCCGGAACAACGGCACGTTATCCCGGTGACCCACGTCACGGGAAGAGTTCACCTCGGGCGAGGCGGGCGACGGATCAGCCGGTGACGCCCGACGTGTCGCCCGCCGTGCCGCCGTTGTCACCGCCGGCGACCGTCCCCGGGTCCGTCGAGTCGCCGGAGGACGGCGTCGAGGGCGTCGGGTCGTCCGTCGGCTCCTCGGTGGTCGCCGGGTCCGACGGCTCCCTGCTCGGCCGGCTGCTGGGCGTGTGCGAGGGGGTGTACGACGGCGTGTACGACGGCGTGTAGTTCCCGGTGCCGGAGTTCGTGCCGGAGCCGTCGTCCGTGGAGGAGTCCGTCGGCTGGTCGGTCGGCTCGTCGGTCGGCTCGTCGGTGTCCGTGTTGTCCTTGGTGGTCTGCGAGGTGGTCGGCGAGTGGGTGGTGCCGTCGCCGCCACTGCCGTTGCCGGCCTTGTGCAGCGCCAGCGCGACGCCCGCCGCGATGGCGATCACCGCGAGGACGGCGAGGATCCACAGCTTGCCGCGGCCGCTGCCCTTGTTGCCGTGCCCCTCGAAGCCGCCGTCGTCCCCGCCGCCGTAGCCCGTGGGCAGGATCGGCTGCGGAATCTGCGTCGTGCCGGAGGAGTCGCCGGGGTGCGGCAGCACCGTCGTGCTCGCGAAGCCCGCGGCCGGGGTGTGCCGGCCCTCGTGCACGGCGACCGGGCCGGTGTTCCAGGTGCCGGTGTGGCCGCCCTGGTCGTACAGCATCTGCAGCCCGTACTGGACGAGGCCGCGCATCTCCTCGGCGGTCTGGAAGCGGTCGTCCGGCTCCTTGGCCAGCGCGCGCATGACGAGGCCGTCGAGCTCCGGCGGCACGGCGTCGGAGACCTCGGACGGCGGCGTCGGGATGTCCTGGACGTGCTGGTAGACCACCGACAGCGGCGTCTCACCGGTGAACGGGGGTCGCAGCGCGAGGAGTTCGTAGAGGAGGCAGCCCGTCGCGTACAGGTCGGAGCGGTGGTCGACGGCCTTGCCGAGCGCCTGCTCGGGGGAGAGGTACTGCGGGGTGCCCATGACCATGCCGGTCTGCGTCATCGTCGACTGCGCGCCGTGCAGGGCACGGGCGATGCCGAAGTCCATCACCTTCACCGCGCCGGTGTGCGTGATGATCACGTTCGCCGGCTTGATGTCGCGGTGCACGATGCCGTGCTGGTGCGAGTAGGCGAGCGCCTCCAGCACCCCGGAGACGATGATCAGGGCCTGCTCGGGACCGGGCGCCTCGGCGTTGATCAGCAGGTCGCGGATGGTGCGGCCCTCGACGATCTCCATCACGATGTACGGGACGCTCTGTGCGCCCCCCGCGCCGTAGCCGCCCGGCACCGTGTCCTCGCCGGAGTCGTACACGGCGACGATCGCGTGGTGGTTGAGGCCGGCCACGGACTGGGCCTCGCGCGTGAAGCGGGCCTTGGAGACCGGGTCCTCGGCGAGGTCGGCACGGAGCAGCTTGACCGCGACGGTGCGCCCGAGGCGCACGTCCTCCGCGGCGAAAACCTCCGCCATGCCGCCCCGGCCGAGTCTGCGGGTCAGCCTGTACCGGCCGTCCCCGACCAATCCGCCGTTCCCCCACATTTCCGGCGCATCTGACATACCGCCGCCAGTCGCCTCGGGGTCGGACGGGCCCTGGGCGCGCTGCTGCTGTGCCATCAGTCCTCGCCGTCGTTTCTGCCCGCGGTGCGCGCGGTGTTGTTACGGTCTCCGTCGGCCACGCTACAGCCTCAACGCAAGCCGCCGTTCCGAGAAGGGGGCCGGAACCGGCACAGGACGGACCGGCCATCAAACCGTCACCCCGTCAGTGCGTGCAAGTTCTGTGTACCGCCCGTACAGCCTCTGTAACGCTCCCGCGACGCTTCTATCGCGTACGGTCACGGATCGGGCACCGAGCTTGACGTGTCAGTGCCCTGGGGCAGACTTGGCCGGGAATAGCACTTTCGATCATCGGCAGTCAACGGCGCCTCAAGGCCCACGGGGGAAGCGGAACATGAGCCAGGACGGCGCACAGGGCCGGTATGCGGGGCGGGCGCTCGCCGGCGGCCGCTATCAACTGCGCGACCTGCTCGGCGAGGGCGGCATGGCCTCCGTGCACCTGGCCTACGACTCCGTGCTCGACCGCCAGGTCGCGATCAAGACGCTGCACACCGAGCTCGGCCGCGAGCAGGCCTTCCGCGAGCGCTTCCGCCGCGAGGCCCAGGCCGTGGCGAAGCTCACGCACACCAATATCGTCTCGGTCTTCGACACCGGCGAGGACACGCTGCCCATCAGCGGCTCCGCCGCGGGGGACGGCATGCCCACGCCGTACATCGTGATGGAGTACGTCGAGGGCCGCCCGCTGGGCTCAGTGCTCGACGAGGACGTACGGCAGTTCGGCGCGATGCCCGCCGACAAGGCGCTGAAGATCACCGCGGACGTTCTCGCGGCGCTGGAGATCAGCCACGAGATGGGCCTGGTCCACCGGGACATCAAGCCGGGCAATGTCATGGTCACCAAGCGCGGCGTCGTCAAGGTGATGGACTTCGGCATCGCGCGCGCCATGCAGTCCGGTGTGACGTCCATGACGCAGACCGGCATGGTCGTCGGCACCCCGCAGTACCTGTCGCCGGAGCAGGCGCTGGGGCGGGGCGTGGACGCCCGGTCCGATCTCTACTCCGTCGGCATCATGCTGTTCCAACTGGTCACCGGGCGGCTGCCGTTCGAGGCGGACTCGCCGCTGGCGATCGCGTACGCGCATGTGCAGGAGGAGCCGGTGGCTCCTTCGTCGATCAACCGGGCGCTGCCTCCCGCGGTGGACGCACTGGTGGCCCGCGCGCTGAAGAAGAACCCGAACGAGCGTTTCCCGAGCTCGGAGTCGATGCGCGACGAGTGCCTGCGCGTGGCGGCGTCGGTGCAGGCCGCCCCGCCGAGCATCGTGCCGGGCGCGCGCGCCCAGAGCGGCACCGGGGTCGGCGCCGCGGTGTTCCCGCCGGTCGGCCAGGCGCCCCAGGCACCGCCGGGCCCCGTACAGACGCCGTACCAGCCGCCCCAGCCCCAGACCCCGGCTCCGAACCCGTACGGCGCGCCGACGCCACCTCCCTCCCCGGCGTACGGCTACCCGCAGCAGGGCGGCTACCGGACACCGTCGCCGTACGCGCAGCCGCAGACCCCGCCGCCGTACAACCTCGCGCCCCAGCAGCGGCCCGCCGGGCCCGCGGGCGGCGGCAAGAACAACAAGTCGGTGGTCATCGGCACGATCGTCGTCTCGATCATCGCCGTCGGCGGTCTGATCGCGGCCCTGGCGCTCAACGGCGGTGGCGGCGGAAGCGGCGGCGACAGTGGCAGTGGCAGCAGCAGCCCGGACCCCACGACGACGCACGCTGCGGACTGGCGGGGGCCGGACACCACCAAGGTGATCGACTCGACGGAGTGCACGGAGCCCGAGGAGTCGTACACCGACGAGAACAAGATCCGGGTGCCCGACTTCCGGTTCAAGTACATCGAGTCGGTCAAGGAGTGCGCGAAGGCCGCGGACTGGACGCTGGTGGTCAACGACTACAACGAGAACACCTACGGCGAGGGCGCGGTGATCGACCAGTCCCCCGAGGCGGGCACGGACGTCGACCCGGACAACGTCGAGATCACGCTCGACGTCTCCACGGGCAACCCGTCCTGACCCGGGGCAGCCGTTCGCAGAGATGACGAAGGGCCCGGCGGCCGAAGCCGCCGGGCCCTTGCGCTCACATCCCTGCGGGTCGCCCCCGTGACTACAGGTACGGCCCGCCCGAGCGGCCGGCCGTGGGGCCGTCCTCGCCCAGGTCGTGGCCGACGCCCGGCGGCAGCGCCCGCCGCATCTGCTCCAGCTGGGCCCGCGCGGCCATCTGCTGGGCGAACAGCGTGGTCTGGATGCCGTGGAAGAGGCCCTCCAGCCAGCCCACCAACTGGGCCTGCGCGATACGCAGTTCGGCGTCGCTGGGCGTGCCGTCGTCCGTGAAGGGCAGCGAGAGCCGCTCCAGCTCCTCGACCAGCTCCGGCGCCAGCCCGTCCTCCAGCTCCTTCACCGAGCTGCGGTGGATCTCCTTGAGCCGGGCCCGGCTCGCCTCGTCCAGGGGAGCGGCGCGCACCTCCTCCAGGAGTTGCTTGATCATGCTGCCGATCCGCATCACCTTGGCCGGCTGCTCGACCTGCTCCGTCACCGGAATCTCGCGGGAGTCCTCGTCCCCGCCGCCAATCGCCATGCCGTCCTGGCCCACGACCAGGATCTGGGGGTTCTCCGGTGACCTGTCGTTCCTCGGCATCTCCATGCCGCCATTCTCTCGCACGTGTGCATCTCATCACCGTGGTGCCCCCTGTGGAGGGTGATCCACCGTTTACGGTGCGGGAGTTTCCCCTCACGGGGCGTGGGTTTCCGTGCTGAGGCGCAGCAGCCTCGCCCCGGTGGGGTCCCCCCGGGTTCGAGCGAAGTCGAGAACGTGCCGTGCCGTGTGGACCTGCCCGGCGTTCAGCGGCCAGGGGCCGGCGGGGCGCGCCTCGAACTCGGTGCGCAGCCGGCCGCCGTAGCGGGGGCCGTCTTCGAGGAGCGCCGGCAGCCCGTGACGAATCGACATACCCGGATTGTGCAGCGGGTTCGGTTCTTTGGCGGAACCCGGAATGCCGGAAGTACCGGTGAATGTGACGCTTGGGGCGTGAATCCATGGTTGCGTGCTTTGAAGGGGGCCGGCCTGGTGGCGGGGGTGGGGGCGGGCGTACTGGTGTTTCCGTGCGGAGGTGGTTCGTCGTACGGGGCTGTTGCGTCTTACGGGGGTGTGCCCACGCACGGGAGCTTTTCGACGCACGGGAGTTTTTCGACGCCCGGGGCCGTACCGGTACACGGGTCGTACGAGGGTGGTCACTCGGCTGCCGAGGGCGCTCCTGCCGCTGCTTCCCGGACTCCCTCTGCCTCTGCGTCTTCCTCCGCCTCCTCCACCGCGTCCCCGGAGCCGTCCCGTGCCGGGAGCCGGGCGGGTGAGGGCCGGGAGCGGCCGGGGCGACGGGAGGCGGCGGACGAGTCCGCGGCCGCCCCCTCGGACGTGGGGGACGAGGACTCGTCCCAGGAGGAGGCGGACGCTGGACAGGACGCCTCGGCCTCACCGCCCGCGGAGGCGGGCCTGGTGCCCTCCGGGCCGGCGCAGCGTCCGGCTGCTCAAGCCGCCGGGCAGCCCACCGAGCCCGTCCTGCGGATCCTGCCGCTGGGCAGCGGACTGGTCCTGATCGGTCTCGGCCTGGGACTCGCCTTCATCGGGCTGCGGATGCGGCGGGCCTAGGACCCGCCGTCCGGATCAGGTCGGCTGCCGAGGACTGCGGCTTGCGGGACACATCCTCCGGGGAGTGCCTGTCGGGGGCCGCGAGGCCGAGCCGATGCGAACGACGGGCCCTGGGGAGGCGGGCATTCAGGGCACGACCAGCAGCACCTTGCCGACGTGACCGCTCTCCTCGACGACCCGGTGGGCCGTCGCCGCGTCGTCCATCGGGATCTCGCGGTCGACGACGGGGCGGATGTGGCCGGCGTCGAGCAGGGGCCACACATGCTCGCGTACGGCCGCGACGATCGCCGCCTTCTCGGTGAGCGGGCGGGCCCGCAGCGAGGTCGCGCTGACGGCGGCCCGCTTGTTCAGGAGCGTGGCGATGTTCAGCTCGCCCTTGATGCCGCCCTGCATGCCGATGATCGCGAGACGGCCGTTGACCGCGAGGGTCTGGATGTTGCGGTCCAGGTACTTGGCGCCCATGTTGTCGAGGATGACGTCGGCGCCCGCGCCGTCCGTGGCCTTCTTGACCTCGGCGACGAAGTCCTGCTCCCGGTAGTTGATCAGGATGTCGGCGCCCAGAGCGGCGCACTGCCGCAGCTTCTCCTCGGTGCCCGCCGTGACGGCGACCTTGGCGCCGACCGCCTTGGCGAGCTGGATCGCCATGGTGCCGATGCCGCTGGAGCCGCCGTGCACGAGCAGCGTCTCGCCGGGGCGCAGATGGGAGATCATGAAGACGTTCGACCAGACCGTGCAGACCACCTCGGGCAGCGCGGCCGCCTGCTTGAGGTCGATGCCCTTGGGGACGGGCAGGAGCTGTCCGGCGGGGATCGCGACCTTCTCGGCGTAGCCGCCGCCCGCGAGCAGCGCGCACACCTCGTCGCCGACCGCCCAGCCGGAGACTCCGGTACCGAGCGCGGCGATGCGGCCGGAGCACTCCAGGCCGGGGTGGCGGGACGCGCCGGGCGGCGGGTCGTAGAAGCCCTGCCGCTGCAGGACGTCGGCGCGGTTGACGGCACTGGCCACCACCTCGACCAGGACCTCGCCCTCGCCGGCCACCGGATCCGGGACCTCGTCCCACACCAGCGCCTCGGGCCCACCAGGTTCGGGAATCGTGATCGCATGCATGAAGGGGACGCTACTCCCTGGCGTCGGCGGGCGCGGGCGTGCCCGTCCTCGGGCCGGCCCCGGTGCGGCACCGCGACCGCGGGTGCTCACTCCTGGCGCAGGGGCCGGACGTCGGGTGCGACCTGAGCGCCGGGTGACGCCCGCACGATGGTGATCAGCCGGTCCGTCAACTGCAGTGTCCCGACGGCCGGATCGTCGTATCCGAGCACCCGGTGCCCGCGGACGACGCTCACCACCAGGTCCTCGGTCTCCCGCGGTGTCCTGCCCACCTCGGCCTTCACGACCGGCCGCTCGACCATGTCGAGGCCGCTGCCCTGCTGGATGAGGTCCTCCATGACCATGGCGGCCGCCGGGCTGAGCACGGACAGGCCGAGCAGGCGGCCGGCGGCACTGGCGCTGGTGATGACCGCGTCGGCGCCGGACTGCTGGAGCAGCGGCGCGTTCTCCTCCTCGCGCACCGCGGCCACGATCTTCGCCCCGCGGTTGAGCTGCCGGGCCGTCAGCGTGACCAGGACGGCCGTGTCGTCGCGCTGGGTGGCGATGATGATCTGGCGCGCCCGGTGCACCTCGGCCCGCTTCAGCACCTCGCTGCGCGTGGCGTCGCCGACCACGCCGGCGTAGCCCTCGGCCGTCGCCGCCTCGATCACTTTGGAGCTGGGGTCGACCACGACGACCTGCTCCTTCTTCAGTCCCGTCGCACACACGGTCTGGATCGCCGAGCGCCCCTTCGTCCCGAAGCCGACGACGACGGTGTGGTCGCGCAAGGTGGACCTCCAGCGGCTCAGTCGCCATTCCTCACGGGTGCGCTCGGTGAGGACTTCGAGCGTGGTGCCGACCAGGATGATGAGGAAGAGCACGCGCAGCGGCGTGACGACGAAGATGTTGGTGAACCGGGCGGCGTCGCTGACCGGGGTGATGTCGCCGTATCCGGTGGTGGAGAGGGTGACGGTGGCGTAGTAGAAGGCGTCGAGCAGGTCGACCGCCCGATCGGAGTTGTCGTTGTAGCCGTCGTGGTCGGCGTAGACGATCAGGGCGGTCGCCACCAGGACCGCCAGGGCCAGTAACAGCCGTTTGGCGACCTGGCGGATGGGCCGTTCGACCACCTTCCTCGGCAGTCTCACCCGATGGGTCACGAGATGTTCGTCCGCCTGGCGGGCGATCGCGTCATGGCCCGGAAGTTTCACGTGAAACACACCCCGATTCCGGCGGACGCCCAGGGCAGGTCGAGGAGCTCCAGCTCCTGACCGGGGCGGGCGCCGCCCGGTGGGACGACGGCGAGGGCGTCGGCCGCCGCGATGCCGCGCAGCATGGCCGGACCGTTGTAGTGCAGCGGCACGGCGCTGTCGCCGCGCAGCACGACGGGGATGAGCCGCGTGTCGTACGGATGCCCGTGGACCCCGTCCTGGAGGGGCAGGGCGTACGGCTCCGGGGCGGGGCGTGCGGCGAGTGTGCGCAGCAGGGGTTCGGCGAGGGTGAGCAGGCCGGAGACGGCGGCGAGGGGGTTGCCGGGCAGTCCGACGAGGTGCTGGTTCTCCTTGGTGCGGGCCAGCAGCATGGGGTGCCCGGGCCGCACCTTCACGCCGTCCACGAGGAGTTCGGCGCCGATGCGCTCCAGGGTCGGGTGGACGTGGTCGACGGGGCCGGAGGCGGTGCCGCCGGTGGTGACGATCAGGTCGGCCTCGGACCCGGTGACGGCCTTGCGCAGGGCTTTGGCGTCGTCGCCGAGCCGTCGTACGGAGGTCACCTCGGCGCCCAGCGCGCGCAGCCAGGGCGGCAGCATCGGTCCGAGGGCGTCCCGGATCAGGCCGTCGTGCGGCCGTCCCTCGGTGAGCAGTTCGTCGCCCAGGACGAGGACCTCGACGCGGGGGCGGGGGACCGCGGTGAGGGTGTCGTAGCCGGCGGCCGCGGCGAGGCCGAGTACGGCGGGGGTCACCAGGGCGCCGACGGGGAGGAGCTGGTCGCCGGTGCGGCACTCCTGGCCGCGGGGGCGGATGTCCTGGCCGTGCTGGACCTCGCGGGTGGCGTGCAGGCGGCCCTTGTCGTCGGTGCGGCCGTGTTCGCTGCGGATCACGGCGGTGGTGTCCGGGGGGATGCGGGCGCCGGTGGCGATACGGACGGCCTCGCCGTCGGTGAGGGCTTCGGGCTCGGCGTGTCCGGCCAGGACGCCCTCGTCCCCTACGTCCCAGGGGCCGGGTCCCGCGACCGCCCAGCCGTCCATCGCGGAGGTGTCGAAGGAGGGCAGGTCGGTGAGGGCGGTGAGGGGGGCGGCCAGGGTGAGGCCGAGGGCGGCTTCGAGGGGGACCGTGACGAGGGGGCGGCGGGCTCCGGACCGGGCGGCGCGTGCGGCGATGACCCGGGCCTCCGGCCAGGGGGTGGCCCTGTGGTGGGCGTCGGGCTTGTGCGGCGCGGCGGAGTGCGCTTCCTGCGCGGCGGGCGCCGGTACGGAGTCGCCGGGGGTGCGGTGATCGGGGGTGCGGTGGTCGGGTTCCTTCACCAGGGCGAGCACCTCCTCGACGTCGAGGTCCTCGACGTCCTCACCGGGCCGGGTGGAGCGGGCGGTCATCCGGCGTCCGGGCGGGTGTCGGGGGTGGCATCGGGAGCGACGTCGGGCTCGGCGCCCGCGGTCTCGTCCGTCTCGGCGGCCTCCTTGGCCCAGCGCAGGGCGAGAGCCTCGGCCTTGCGGGCGGCTTCGGCGACGGCTTCGGGGCCGCCGCCGGCCCGGCCGGCCGCGTAGCCGACGAGGAAGGTGGTCAGCGGTGCCGCGGGCCTGGCCACCCCGTGGGCGGCGTCGCGGGCGAGGTCGAGCAGGACACCGGTGTCGACGTCGAGGTCGATGCCGAGCTCGTCCTTGGCTGCGGAAATCCATTCATCCAACACGTGCCCATGCTCCCTGATGCGTGCCCTGGCGGTGGCGATGTCGTCCCAGGTGTCGCAGTCGAAGGAGGCGACGGGGTCCGGGACGCGGGTGAGGTGGAGGGCGGCGGTCAGCCGGCGCAGCGGCAGCCCGGTGAGGCTGCCGTGTGCGGCGGTGAGCGCGGCCAGTTCGCGGCGCAGCGCGTGCGTGCGGTAGGCGGCCACGAGGGGCTGGTCGCGGCCGTCGGCGTCGGTGAGCAGGACGCCTTCGGCGTCGCTCGCGTGCAGTGCGCTCAGCAGTCGGCGCACGGTGGCCGCCCCGAGGAACGGCAGGTCGGCGGAGAGCACCACGGTCCGGTCGGAGGTGGTGTGGTGCAGTCCGGCGCCGAGCGCGGCGAGGGGTCCCCCGCCGGGCGGGTCCTCGCGGGCCCACAGCACGGGTCGGGCGGTGGGCCTTGGGCCGGCGACGACGACGGTTGTGCGGGCGTCGGCGCAGGCCCTCAGCACCCGGTCGAGCAGCGCCCGGCCGCCGATGTGCACGCCGGGCTTGTCGGCGCCGCCGAGCCGCCGGGCGGCGCCCCCGGCGAGCACGACGGCGTCGTACGCGTCGTGTGCCGGGGCGGCGCCGCGGTCGCCGGAGGGCTCGTGCGAGGTCATCTCCCGAGTATGCGTGCCCTCACGATCACAGGGAACGCATGGGCGTCACACGGAACGTATCGGCGTCACACGGAACGTGCGGGCGTCTCGTCGTCACAGTGTGCGCAGCAGGACGGCCGGCTGTTCCACGCAGTCCGCCACATACCGCAGGAAGCCGCCCGCCGTGCCGCCGTCGCACACCCGGTGGTCGAAGGTGAGCGAGAGCTGGACGACCTGCCGCACGGCGAGCTCGCCCTCGTGCACCCACGGCTTGGGGACGATGCGGCCGACGCCGAGCATGGCCGCCTCGGGGTGGTTGATGATCGGCGTGGAGCCGTCGACGCCGAACACGCCGTAGTTGTTCAACGTGAAGGTGCCGCCGGTGAGTTCCCCGGGTGTGAGGCTGCCCGTGCGGGCCGCCTCGGTCAGCCGGGCGAACTCAGCGGTGAGTGCTTCGGCGTCACGCGCGTGTGCGTCCCGTACGACCGGGACGACGAGGCCGCGCTCGGTCTGCGCGGCGAAGCCGAGGTGCACCTGGTCGAGCCGGACGACCTCCCTGGCCTCCATGTCGACCGTGGAGTTGAGCTCGGGGAACCGGGCGAGGGCGGCCGTGCAGATGCGGGCCAGCAGGGCGAGAAGGGAGATCTTCGGCCCGCCGGCGGCGTTCATCGCGGTACGGGCGCGCATGAGCTCGGTCGCGTCGGCGTCCACCCAGCAGGTCGCGTCCGGTATCTCCCGGCGGCTGCGGGAGAGCTTGTCCGCCACCGCGCCCCGGATGCCCTTGAGGGGGACGCGGACGCCGGTGCCGGGTGCCGCGGTGGGGGCCGGCGCGGGCGGCTGGGGTTCGGCGGCCGGCTCGGCCGTCCGTCCCTGTGCCTCGGCGGCACGCAGCGCGTACTCCACGTCGGCGCGCAGGATCAGCCCGTCGGGGCCGGAGCCCGTCATCTCCTTGAGGTCCAGGCCGTTCTGCCGGGCGAGCCTGCGCACCAGCGGCGAGATCACGGGAACGGGCCCGTCCGCCGGCTCGCGTGCGCCGGAGCTTCCGTTCGCCTCCCGGGGCGCGGCGGGCGCCGGCTGCCCCGGCCGTACCCTCCGGCGTCGCGCGGGCGCCTCCGAAGTGCCGTAACCCACCAGCACGTTGCCCGAGCCCTCGCTCTCGCCCCCTGAGGCCGCCGGTCCGACCGCGACCGTCAACAGGGGGGCGCCCACGGGCAGTTCGGTGCCCTCCTCGCCGAAGCGGGCGGTGACCACCCCGCCGTAGGGGCAGGGCACGTCGACCAGCGCCTTGGCCGTCTCGACCTCGACGACCGGCTGGTCGACCGCGACGACGTCGCCGACCTCCACCAGCCAGCGGACGATCTCCGCCTCGGTGAGCCCCTCCCCGAGGTCGGGGAGCCTGAACTCCAACACCTGTGCCATCAGCTCTCGGCCTCCCACTGCAGACGCCCCACGGCGTCCAGGATGCGGTCCACGCCGGGCAGGTGGTGGCGCTCCAGCATCGGCGGCGGGTAGGGGATGTCGAAGCCTGCCACGCGCAGCACCGGCGCCTCCAGGTGGTGGAAGCAGCGCTCGGTGACACGGGCCGCGATCTCCCCGCCCGGGCCGCCGAACCCGCCCGACTCGTGCACGACGACCGCGCGGCCGGTCCGCCGTACCGAGGCGCAGACCGTCTCGTCGTCGAACGGCACCAGGGAGCGCAGGTCGACGACTTCGAGGTCCCAGCCCTCGGCCCGCGCGGCCTCGGCGGCTTCGAGGCAGACGGGAACCGACGGTCCGTACGTGATGAGCGTGGCGCTCCGGCCCGAGCGCCGCACCACCGCGCGGCCTATCGGTTCAACGTCCGTCGGGTGCTCCGGGTTCCAGGAGTCCTTGGACCAGTACAGGCGCTTGGGTTCGAGGAAGACGACCGGGTCGTCGGAGGCGATCGCGGCGCGCAGCAGACCGTAGGCGTCGGCGACGGTGGCGGGCGTGACGACATGGAGCCCCGGAGTCGCCATGTAGTACGCCTCGGAGGAGTCGCTGTGGTGCTCGACGCCGCCGATGCCGCCGCCGTAGGGGACGCGGATGGTGAGCGGGAGGGGCATCGCGCCGCGGGTGCGGTTGCGCATCCGGGAGACGTGCGAGATCAGCTGCTCGAACGCCGGGTAGGCGAACGCGTCGAACTGCATCTCCACGACCGGGCGCAGGCCGTACATCGCCATGCCGACCGCGGTGCCGAGGATGCCCGCCTCGGCCAGCGGGGTGTCCGTGCAGCGGTCCTCGCCGAACTCCTTGGCGAGGCCGTCGGTGACGCGGAAGACACCGCCGAGGGTGCCGACGTCCTCGCCCATGACGTGCACGGTGGGGTCGGCGGCCATGGCGTCGCGCAGCGCGCGGGTGAGCGCCTGCGCCATGGTGGCCGGCTTGAGGGCGACGGTGGTCATCAGTGGCCGCCTTCCTGTTCCGCGTGCAGCTCCGCCTGCAACTGGGCCCGCTGTTCGCGCAGTTGCCCGGTGGGCTCGGCGTACACATGGGCGAACAGGTCCATGGGGTCGAGGACCGGGTCCTGGTTCATGCGCTCGCGCAGGTCGGCGGCCATGGTCTCGGCGTCGTCGCGGGCGGCCCGTATACCGGCCTCGTCGAGCAGGCCGCGCTCGGTCAGTTCGTGCTCCAGGAGCGCGATGGGATCGTGGGCGCGCCAGGCCTCGACCTCGGTGTCGCCGCGGTAGCGGGTCGCGTCGTCGGCGTTGGTGTGGGCGTCGATGCGGTAGGTGATCGCCTCGATCAGCGTGGGGCCGCCGCCCTCTCGGGCGCGGCGCACGGCGTCGGTGAGGACCTCGTGCACGGCGGCCGCGTCGTTGCCGTCGACCAGGCGGCCGGGCATGCCGTAGCCGACGGCCTTGTGGGCCAGCGACGGGGCCGCGGTCTGCTTGGCCAGCGGAACGGAGATCGCGAAGCCGTTGTTCTGGACCAGGAAGACCACCGGGGCCTGCCAGACGGCGGCGAAGTTCAGTGCCTCGTGGAAGTCGCCCTCGCTGGAGCCGCCGTCGCCGACCAGGGCGAGCGCGACCACGTCGTCGCCCTTGAGGCGGGCGGCGTGCGCGAGACCGACGGCGTGCGGGAGCTGGGTGGCGAGGGGGGTGCACAGCGGGGCCACGCGGTGCTCGTGCGGGTCGTAGCCGGTGTGCCAGTCGCCGCGCAGGAGCGTGAGCGCCTGGACGGGGTCGAGGCCGCGGGCTACTGCTGCGAGCGTGTCGCGGTAGCTGGGGAAGAGCCAGTCGCGGTCCTGGAGGGCGAGCGCGGCGGCGACCTGGCAGGCCTCCTGGCCGGTGCTGGAGGGGTAGACGGCGAGGCGGCCCTGCTTGGTGAGGGCGGTCGCCTGCACGTTGTACCTGCGGCCGCGCACGAGCTCGGCGTACAGGCGGCGCAGCAGGGCCGGGTCGGCCTTCGCGGCGGCCTCCGTGCCGAGGACGCGGTAGGGCTCCGCGTCCGGCAGCAGCGGCGCGGGGTCGGTGCGGGGCTGCCAGGCGGGGGGCGGCGATGGCCGATACCCGCCCCGCTGCTCCATGACCGTCATGACGGCACCTCCTCGTGGGAGCGGCTTCAGGCGCGCCACGGGTGTGATGCGCCTCACCTACCGATTGTTCGGTCGTCGGCACATTTTGGCTACAGGCACCTCCAGGCTGTGGACAAACGGTTCTCCACAACCTGAAATGAACGCAGTACGTCCATGGTAGGGAGGCGGGGGGACATGGCACCTGAACAAATGGCCGAAGGGCCGGAAGGCGGAAGTCCCCCACCGCTCCCGCGTCCGCTGGACGCGATCGATCTGGACATCCTCCAGATGCTCCAGGCGGACGGCCGCGCATCCATACGGTCGGTCGCGGAACGGGTGCACGTCTCACGCGCCAACGCCTACGCGCGGATCAACCGCCTCATCGAGGACGGCGTCATCCGCGGCTTCGGGGCCCGCGTCAACCACGAGCGCGCAGGTCAGGGCACCTCGGCGTACATCACCCTGAAGATCGTCCAGAACTCCTGGCGCACGGTGCGCGAGCAGCTCACACGGCTGCCCGGGGCCTCCCACATCGCCCTGGTGGGCGGCGACTTCGACGTACTGCTGCTGGTGCACACGCCGGACAACAAGGCACTGCGCGAGCTGGTGCTCACCCGCCTCCAGGCCATGCCCGAAGTGCTCAGCACGCGCACGCTGCTGGTGTTCGAGGAGGAGGACCTGGAGCCCCAGGGCTGAGCCCCGCGAAGCCGCTCAGGCCTCCTTGCGATGCCGCTCAGGCCTCCTTGCGGAGCCCTCCGAAGACCAACTGCACGACCGCGTCGGCCACTTCGCGCTCGCTCATGCCCCGCCCGTCGGGCCGGTACCACTCGACGATCGAGTTGATCATCCCGAAGACGAGCCTGGTGGCGAGGCGCACCTCCACGTCACCGCGTACGTCCCCGTCGGCGGCCGCCGCCTTCAGCAGCTCGGCCACCTGGTGGTCGAACTCGCGGCGCCGCTCCAGGGCCCACCGCTCGGTGCCCGTGTTGCCGCGCACCCGCAGCAGCAGCGTCACATACGGCAGTTCGCCGATCAGCACCTCGACCATGCGCCGCACGACGTACTCCAGGCGGCCGGCGGCGCGCCCCACGCGCGCGTGCTCCTCGTCGAGGATCCCGAAGAGGCCGTCGAGCGCCCGGCTGACGGCCCGGCGCAGCAGCTCCTCCTTGCCGGCCACATGGTGGTAGATCGACGACTTGGAGATTCCGGCCGCCTTGGAGAGGTGCTCCATGGAGGTGCCGTCGTAGCCGCGCTCGTTGAAGACCTGGACGGCGACGGACAGCAGCGTCTCCGGGGTGTACGTGTCGCGCTTGGCGGTGGTCATGACTGGCTGCCCTCCCGCTTGTCGGAGGCGTACGCATGCCGGTACAGCGCGAGGGAGGGCGCATAGCGCCCCGAGGGGTCGCGCAGGTGCAGGTCGTCGAGAAGGGCGTACGCCCAGTTGCGGCCCAGCCTGCGGCTCCACTCGAAGGGCCCCAGCGGGTAGTTGACGCCCAGGCGCATCGCGGTGTCGATGTCCTCCTCGGTGGCCACGCCCTTGGCGACGGCGTCGTGCGCGAGGTCGACGATCCGGGCGACCGTGCGGGCGACGATCATGCCGGGGACGTCGCCGATCACGCTGACGTCCTTGCCGAGCGCCTGGAAGAGGCCGGTGGCCTCGGCGAGGGTCTGCGGTGAGGTGTCCTGGGACGCGGACAGGGCGACACGGGTGGCCCGCCGGTAGTCGAGGGCGAGGTCGAAGTAGACGACGTCGCGGAACTCGACGGAGGTCTGGCCGTCGGCGAGCGCCAGCTGGCCGCCGCTCGGCAGCACCAGGCGGGTGCCGTGGTCCTCTTCCTCCTCGCGCACGGCGATGCCCGCCTCGCGGATCAGCGCGAGCAGCTCGGAGGCGGGGCCCAGGTCGCCCTCGACGACGACGTACGCGGGCTGCTGTGCGGGCTCCGCGGTGTGCGGCTCGGGGCGCTCGGCGCCGTCCCCGTACTCGTACCAGCCCTGACCGCTCTTGCGGCCGAGCCGGCCCGACTCGACCAGGCGCCGCTGGGCGAGCGAGGGCGTGAAGCGCACGTCCTGGAAGAAGGACCGCCACACGGAGTGGGTGACGGACTCGTTGACGTCCTGTCCGATGAGGTCGGTCAGTTCGAAGGCGCCCATCCTGAAGCCGCCCGACTCGCGCAGGACCGCGTCGATGGTGGCGGGGTCGGCGCCCTGGGCCTCGTACACGGCGAAGGCCTCGGCGTAGAAGGGCCGGGCGATGCGGTTGACGATGAAGCCGGGGGTGTCGGCGCAGGCGACCGGTGTCTTGCCCCAGGCGCGCGCCATCTCGTACGCGCGCGTGGCCGAGGTGACGTCGGTGGCGAACCCGGAGACGACCTCGACCAGGGGGAGCAGCGGCGCCGGGTTGAAGAAGTGCAGGCCGACGAAGCGCCCGGGGTGGCGCAGGGCGCCGCCGATGGCGGTGACGGACAGCGAGGAGGTGTTGGTCGCGAGCAGACAGTCCTCGGCGACGATGTCCTCCAGCTCGCGCAGCAGGGCCTGTTTGGCGTCCAGCTGCTCCAGGACGGCTTCGACGACCAGGGAGCAGTCGGCGAGCTCGGAGAGGCTCTCGGCGGGCAGCAGCCGCTCGCGTGCCGCGTCCCGGTCGGCGGCCGTGAGCCGGTCCTTCTCGACGAGCCGGTCGAGGCGGGCGCCGATCGCCGCGGCCGCCTCGCAGGCGCGCCCGGCAGCGGCGTCGTACAGCCGTACGCGGTGGCCCGCGACCAGCGCGACCTGGGCGATGCCCTGGCCCATGGTGCCGGTGCCGACGACGGCCACGGGGCTGCTGAGGTCGAGTGCTGTCATGTGCGCGATCCTCCCGCACGGGGTTTTCCACAGATGCGGCAGGCCCCCTTGTCCCGACCGATCGTTCGGTTACTCTAACTCTGACCGGCTGTTCCTGCCCATGTTTCTGCCAGGTCATGAGCTCGACGAAGAGTTCTCGAGACGAGGAGTTGGTCCCGCATGGCCGCCGAACTGACCACCCGCGAGCTGATCGCCAAGCACCGGCCCACCCTCGACCAGGCGCTGGAAGCGATCCGCACGCGCGCGTACTGGTCCCCGCACCCCGAACACCCCAAGGCGTACGGCGAGAACGGCAGCCTGGACGCGGCCGCGGGCAAGGCCGCCTTCGACGCCCTGCTGGGCACCCGCCTCGACCTCGGCCAGCCCGGCACGGACGACTGGGTGGGCGCCGAGGTCTCGCCGTACGGCATCGAGCTGGGCGTGACCTACCCGCACGCGGACGTCGACGAGCTGCTGCCCGCCATGAAGGCCGGACAGCGCGCGTGGCGCGACGCGGGCGCGGAGGCGCGCGCGGTGGTGTGTCTGGAGATCCTGAAGCGGATCAGCGACCGGACGCACGAGTTCGCGCACGCGGTCATGCACACCTCCGGCCAGGCCTTCATGATGGCGTTCCAGGCGGGCGGCCCGCACGCCCAGGACCGCGGCCTGGAAGCGGTGGCGTACGCGTACGTGGAGCAGGTCCGCACCCCCGACACCGCGGAGTGGACCAAGCCCCAGGGCAAGCGCGACCCGCTGGCGCTCACCAAGCAGTTCACCCCGGTCCCGCGCGGGATCGCGCTGCTGATCGGCTGCAACACCTTCCCGACGTGGAACGGCTATCCGGGCCTGTTCGCGTCCCTCGCCACCGGCAACGCGGTCCTGGTGAAGCCCCACCCGCGCGCGGTGCTGCCGCTCGCGCTCACCGTGCAGGTCGCCCGCCAGGTCCTCGCCGAGGCGGGCTTCGACCCGAACCTGGTGGCGCTGGCGGCCGAGCGGCCGGGCGAGGGCATCGCGAAGACGCTGGCCACGCGCCCGGAGATCCGGATCATCGACTACACGGGTTCGACGGCGTTCGGCGACTGGCTGGAGGCCAACGCCCGCCAGGCGCAGGTCTACACGGAGAAGGCCGGCGTCAACACGGTGCTGGTCGACTCCACGGCGAACTACAAGGGCATGCTCTCCAACCTGGCGTTCTCGCTGTCGCTGTACAGCGGCCAGATGTGCACGACCCCGCAGAACCTGCTGATCCCCCGCGACGGCATCCGCACCGACGAGGGCCCCAAGACCTTCGACGAGGTGGTCGCCGACCTCGCCCGCTCGGTCGACGGTCTCCTCGGCGACGACGCGCGCGCGAACGCCCTGCTCGGCGCGATCGTCAACCCGGACGTGAAGGCCCGGCTGGAGGCCGCTGCCGGTCTCGGTGAAGTCGCCCTGGCCTCAAGGGAGATCAGCAACCCGGAGTTCCCGGGCGCGGTCGTGCGCACGCCCGTGATCGTGAAGCTGGACGGCGCCAAGCCCGACGACGAGGCCGCCTATATGAGCGAGTGCTTCGGCCCGGTCTCCTTCGCCGTCGCGGTCGACTCGGCCGCGGAGGGCGCGGAGCTGCTGCGCCGCACCATCCGTGAGAAGGGCGCGATGACGGTCGGCGCGTACACGACCGACGAGGAGGTCGAGCGGACGGTCCAGGAGGTCTGCCTGGAGGAGGCCGCCCAGCTGTCGCTGAACCTGACGGGCGGGGTGTACGTCAACCAGACGGCCGCCTTCTCGGACTTCCACGGCTCGGGCGGCAACCCGGCGGCCAACTCAGCGCTGTGCGACGGGGCGTTCGTCGCGAACCGCTTCCGGGTGGTCGAGGTGCGCCGCGAGGCCTAGGAACTGATCGCGCTCCCGGTGGCGCTCCAGTGGTACAGCGTCATGGCCACACTGGTCGCGAGGTTGTAGCTGGAGACCTGGGGGCGCATCGGCAGCGCCAGCAAGTGGTCGGTACGCGCGCGTAGTGGGGCCGACAGACCGCTGCGCTCGGAGCCGAACGCGAGGACGGCGTCGTCCGGGAGTTTCACGCCCCGGATGTCGTCGCCCTCCGGGTCCAGGGCGAACAGCGGTCCGGCCGGCAGCTCCTCGACGGCCAGCCGTTCCACCGCGGTCGCGAAGTGCAGCCCCGCGCCGCCACGCACGACGGTGGGGTGCCACGGGTCGAGGGTGCCGGTGGTGACCACACCGGTCGCACCGAAACCGGCGGCCAGCCGGATCACGGCGCCCGCGTTGCCGAGGTTGCGCGGGTTGTCGAGGACCACGACGGGGGCGGTGCGCGGGCTGTGCGCGAGCTTCTCCAGATTGGCCGCGCGGGACGACCGTACGGCCAGGGCTGCGACGGCGGTGGGATGCGGGCGCGGCACCAGGCTCCGGTACGTGGGCTCGGGCACCTCGGTGAGGAGGCCGTCCAACGCGTCCCGTACGTCGGGGGCGAGCTCCTCGGCGAGGGCGAGCGCCGCCCCCCGGTCGGCGGTGACCGCCACCGGGACCTCGGCTCCGAACCGCAGGGCGTGCTTGAGGGCGTGGAAACCGTCGAGCAGCACGCAGGTACCGGCGATCCGGCGCCAGGCGGTCACGGGGTCGGGGGTGGGCTCGGTCATGGCGTGCAGCCTACGTGCGCGGGGGACGGGGCTCACCCCGCGGAACACGGGCCATGGGCGCGGGGCACACCCGCGGACGGCGGGCGCAAGCCGCAGGGCCCACCCGCAGACGACGGGCGCAAGCCCGCACGGCACACCCGCAAACGACAGGCGCAAGCCCGCAGGGCTCACGCCGTGGAGCTCACCTGCGCGGGCTCAGGGCTCTCTGGGGCGCCCGGCCCGGACGGCGTTCTACGACCCGCGCGGTCGAGGACGCGGCCACGCGCGCGTGCCGCCCAGCCGCCGAGCCGGTGCAGCAGCGACGTCGGCAGGAAGACCGCGTCCGTCGCGATCATCGCCAGCGAGAAGAACGGCAGCCCGAGAACGACGGCGATCACGGCGTGCTCGGTCATCATGGCCGCCAGCAGGACGTTCTTGACCCGCCGGTTGAACAGCGTGAACGGGAACGCGACCTGCACGATGACCGTTCCGTACGTCACGAGCATCACCATCGTGCCGCTGGACGACAGCAGGTCGGCGAGCCCGGGCCAGGGCGAGAAGTAGTCGAGGTGGAGCGGGTAGTAGACCGCGGTGCCGTCCTGCCAGCGCGTGCCCTGGATCTTGTACCAGCCGGCCGTCGCGTAGATCAGACAGGCCTCCGTCATGATCACGAAGAGGGCGCCGTTGTGCACGATGTTGGCGACGACGTCCAGCAGGATCCCCGGCTCCCCGCTCTTCGCCCTGCGCCCGACCAGCCATCCCACGGCCTGCGCGAGCCACACGCCCCAAAGGATCACGGGCACGGTCGGGTCGGCCCCGTCGAACCGCCCGCCGGCCGTCACCGCGACCAGCGCGACCCCGAGCACGGCCCACAGCGCAGGGCCGACCCGGTCGGGCACCCGCTCTCCACGCGCGCGTGCCCGACGCGCGCGCTCCGCGCGCCGTGCGTCCAGCGACCAGACCTGGCCGCAGCGCGTGAACACGAGGTACACGGACATCAGGTGCAGGACGTTGTCGCCGCCGTCCCCCATGAAGACGCTGCGGTTCTGCAGCGAGAGCACACCGACCATGAACAGCACGGACATGGTGCGGGTGCGCCAGCCGAGCAGCAGCAGGACGCTCGAGAGGGCGGCGAGCGCGTAGACGAACTCGAACCAGCCCCGGCCGTCCGACCACATCAGGGCCGTGAAGGCACTGTTGGACGCGATCAGCTGCTGGGCGAGGTCCCAGCTCCACGGGCTGCCGGGGCCGTACAGCTCCTCGCGATGGGGGAACTCGCGCAGCAGGAACAGCAGCCAGGTCGCGCCGAAGCCGATGCGGATCACGGCGGACTGGTAGGGGCCGAGCGCCGATTCGGTGATGCGGGCGATGGCGGAGGAGACCGAGAGGGCGAAGCGGTTCACCGGGCGCCTCCGTCGGTGTCGGCGGCGGAGACCGGCCACCAGGGCAGCACCCGGTCCATGGGTTTGTCGGAGATCTTCTCGGTGCTCCACTTCGGCGGGGGCACGTTGGTGGTACGGGAACGGACCTGGACCTGTTCGATGACCCCGCCCTTCCCGGCCGCGTCGTCGCGGCCCAGGCGGAGCACCACTATGCGCCGCAGATAGGTCTCGGACAGGCCGCCGCGCAGTCCGACCGGACGGTTGTTGCCGTCGTGCGTGGCGACGAAGAAGTCCCAGGCCCGGCGCAGCTCGTTCTGCTGGGTGTGGCTGGGCAGCAGATTGCCGTCGATGGCCTGCCCGTCCTGGGCGGACAGGTCGTACCAGCCGGTGGTGCGGACCTCGCCGTTCTTCTCCTGCACCTCGGCGCGGACCTGGACGGCGATGTTCTGCTGCAGCGGGTTCGGCGCGAAGAGCTTCCAGTTCTGCTCGAACTCGGGGTAGATCCAGTCGTCGATCGCCTTGCCGTGCGCCCTGGTCAGCGTGTTCGACGGCGCTACATGCAGAAAGACCATCCCGACGTGCACGCACACCACGACGGCGACGACGGCGAGCGCCAGCGCGGCACCGATCTGGTAGCGCAGGGAGAGGGCGGCCACCCCCGTGCGGGGTTCGACGTAGGCGCCAGGAGCGACCGGGAAGGCCAGGGCGCCGGAATCGAGCACGTCGGCGTCCGCCGCCGAGGCGCCCGGCGGATCGTCCGCCGGGTCCGGTCCGGCCGGCTCGGGCGGACTGGCCGGCGCAGGCGACCTGTGCGGCCCGGGCAGAGCAGCCGGGTCGGACGCACCGCCGGGCCTGCCCGGTCCGTCCGGCCCGTGCCGGGCGTCCGAGTCTGTGCCGTACGCGTCCATTCCGCCCCGTCTCCCGATCCCGGTCCGTCTTCCGGCCGCCCGACCGCGGGGCGCCGTACCGCGTGCGCGCACCGCGCCACCGCGCTCGCACGGGCACGGTACTCAGGCCCGCCCCTGCGGCACAGCCCCTGCCGGGCCGACCTCGTCGCGGCGTACGCGAGGTCGCCCCGTTTGTCCACAGGACACGCCCGCAAGTCATCCACAGCGGTTGACACCTTACGGCGCCCGTCCCACCATGGAATCGCACGAACCGAACGATCGGTCGGGAGCCGGCTCCGGACCGAGCCCAGGTCGAGGGGGACCGCATGGCGACAGCAGCCGCGCACCAGGCGTACGGCACCGCGCAGGACACCGCCGACACCGATGCCTACGAGCACGCCTTCGACGCCGCCGTGGCCGCCGACGAGCGCATCGAGCCACGCGACTGGATGCCCGACGCCTATCGCGCGACGCTGGTCCGGCAGATGGCGCAGCACGCCCACTCCGAGATCATCGGCATGCAGCCGGAGGCCAACTGGATCACCCGCGCGCCCTCCCTGCGCCGCAAGGCGATCCTGATGGCCAAGGTCCAGGACGAAGCCGGACACGGCCTCTACCTGTACAGCGCCGCAGAAACCCTCGGCACCAGCCGCGACGAGCTGCTCGACAAGCTCCACTCCGGCCGCCAGAAGTACTCCTCGATCTTCAACTACCCGACGCTGACCTGGGCGGACGTCGGCGCGATCGGCTGGCTGGTGGACGGCGCCGCGATCACCAACCAGGTCCCGCTGTGCCGCTGCTCCTACGGCCCGTACGCACGCGCGATGATCCGCATCTGCAAGGAGGAGTCCTTCCACCAGCGCCAGGGGTACGAACTGCTGCTGGCCCTCGGCCGCGGCACCCCCGAGCAGCGGGAGATGGCGCAGGACGCGGTGAACCGCTGGTGGTGGCCGTCCCTGATGATGTTCGGCCCGCCCGACGACGAGTCGGCGCACTCCGCGCAGTCGATGACATGGAAGATCAAACGGCATTCGAACGACGAGCTGCGCCAGCGCTTCGTCGACATCTGCGTCCCCCAGGCCAAGTCCCTGGGCCTCACCCTCCCCGACCCGGACCTGAAGTGGAACGAGGAGCGGGGGCACTACGACTTCGGCCCGATCGACTGGACGGAGTTCAAGGAAGTCCTCAAGGGCAACGGCCCGTGCAACGAACAGCGGCTCACCCAGCGCAGGCGCGCGCACGAAGAAGGCGCGTGGGTACGGGAGTCGGCCGCGGCCTACGCGGCCAAGCACACAAGCAGGACCAGTGGGACGACCAAGCCCGGCGAGAGGGAAGCGACACAAGCATGACGAACACCGAATGGCCCCTGTGGGAGGTCTTCGTGCGCTCACGCCGCGGCCTCTCGCACACCCACGCCGGCAGCCTGCACGCCCCGGACGCGGAGTTCGCCCTGCGCAACGCCCGCGACCTGTACACCCGCCGCGGTGAGGGCGTCTCGATCTGGGTCGTCCCGTCGTCCGCGATCACCGCGTCCTCCCCGGACGAGAAGGACCCGTTCTTCGAACCGGCCGCCGACAAGCCGTACCGGCACCCGACGTTCTACGAGATCCCGGAGGGGGTGAAGCACCTGTGACAGCCCCAGAAACGGCCGCGGTTCCCACGACCGCCGCCCTCGCCCTCGGCGACGACGCCCTGGTGCTCTCGCACCGCCTCGGCGAATGGGCGGGCCACGCCCCCGTCCTGGAGGAGGAGGTCGCCCTCGCCAACATCGCGCTGGACCTGCTGGGTCAGGCCCGCGTGCTGCTGTCGACCGTGGGCGACGAGGACGAGCTGGCGTATCTGCGCGAGGAGCGCGCCTTCCGCAACCTCCAGCTGGTGGAACAGCCGAACGGCGACTTCGCCCACACCATCGCCCGCCAGCTCTACTTCTCCACCTACCAGCACCTGCTGTACGCCGAACTGGCCACCGGCGACGGCCCGTTCGCAGGCCTCGCCGCAAAGGCCGTCAAGGAGGTCGCCTACCACCGCGACCACGCCGAACAGTGGACCCTGCGGCTCGGCGACGGCACCCAGACCGGCCATGAACGCATGCAGCGCGCGTGCACGGCCCTGTGGCGGTTCACCGGCGAGATGTTCCAGCCGGTGGACGGCCTGGACATCGACCTCGCCGGGATGGAGACCGCCTGGCTGGAGTCCGTCCGGGCCGTGCTGCACCGCGCGACCCTGACGGTCCCCGAGGGACCGCGCGCCGGGGCGTGGACGGCCGGCGCGGGCCGCCAGGGCGTGCACACCGAGTCCTTCGGGCGGATGCTCGCCGAGATGCAGCACCTGCACCGCAGCCACCCGGGGGCGTCATGGTGACGACGGCCACCGCCCTGGAGACCGAACTCCTGGAGATCGCCGGTTCGGTGCCCGACCCCGAACTGCCCGTGCTCACCCTCCAGGAGCTCGGCGTCCTGCGCGCGGTACATGTGCGCGGCGAGGACGCGGTCGAGGTCGAGCTGACGCCGACCTACACCGGCTGCCCGGCCATCGAGGCGATGTCCCTGGACATAGAGCGAGTACTGCACGCGCACGGCATACGGGACGTCACCGTCCGCACGGTGCTGCGGCCCGCCTGGTCGACGGACGACATCACCGCCGAAGGACGGCGCAAGCTGAGGGAGTTCGGGATAGCTCCCCCGCGCGTGCGAGCGGACTCCGGACCGGTCCCCGTGTCGCTGGGCCCGACCCGCACGCTGGAGCCGGTGCACTGCCCGTACTGCGGCAGCACCGACACCGAACTGCTCAGCCGCTTCTCCTCCACCGCCTGCAAGGCGCTGCGGCGCTGCCTGTCCTGCCGCGAACCCTTCGACCACTTCAAGGAGCTGTGATGGCCCGCTTCCACACGCTCCGGGTGGCAGCGGTCGACCGGCTCACCGACGACTCCGTCGCCCTCACCCTCACCGTGCCCCCGGAGCTGCGCGAGGAGTACCGGCACGCCCCGGGCCAGCACCTCGCCCTGCGGCGCCTGGTCGACGGGGAGGAGATCCGGCGCACGTACTCGATCTGCTCCCCGGCACCGGCCCCCGACGACGCGGGCCCCGGCACCCTGCGGGTCGGCGTGCGCCTCGTCGAGGGCGGGGCCTTCTCGACCTACGCGCTGAAAGAGATCAATCCCGGAGACGAGCTGGAGGTGATGACCCCGGCCGGCCGCTTCACCCTCGACCCCGCCCCCGGCCTGTACGCGGCGATCGTCGGCGGCAGCGGCATCACCCCGGTGCTGTCGATCGTCTCGACGCTGCTGGCGCGCGAGCCGGAGGCCCGGTTCTGTCTGATACGCAGCGACCGCACGGCCGCCTCGACGATGTTCCTGGACGAGGTCGCCGACCTCAAGGACCGGTATCCGGGGCGGCTCCAGCTGGTGACGGTGCTGTCCCGGGAAGAACAGCAGGCGGGCCTGCCGTCCGGGCGGCTCGACCAGGACCGGCTGACCGGGCTGCTGCCGGCGATGCTGCCGGTCGAGCAGGTGGCGGGATGGTTCCTGTGCGGGCCGTTCGGGCTGGTCCAAGGGGCCGAGCGGGCCCTGCGCGGGCTCGGCGTGAAGCGCACCCGCATCCACGAGGAGATCTTCCATGTGGACACCGCCGCCCCCGCGCCGGCCGCGACAGCCCCCGCGCACAGCACGGTCACCGCCCGGCTCGACGGCCGCGGCGGGACCTGGCCCGTACAGGACGGCGAGTCCCTGCTGGAGACGGTCCTGCGCAACCGGCCCGACGCGCCCTACGCCTGCAAGGGCGGAGTGTGCGGCACCTGCCGGGCCTTCCTGGTCACCGGCGAGGTGCGCATGGACCGCAACTTCGCGCTGGAACCGGAGGAGACGGAGGCGGGCTATGTGCTGGCATGCCAGTCGCATCCGGTGACGGAGAAGGTGGAGCTCGACTTCGACCGCTGAACCCCTGGCCGGGCTTCCGGAAGTCGGCGCACCGTTCCCTTCTTCTAGAACCTGTTCTATCTTGACGGTCCGTCAGATCAGCGGACCCTCCGGAGGGACAGGACCGTGGACTTCACCTTCACCGAGGAACAGCAGGCGGCGGCCCAGGCGGCGCAGGGCGTGTTCGCCGGGGTCCAGCCGGACACGGTGCCCAGCCCCTCACTCCTCCCCGGCGCCGTCGCCGACGACTTCGACCGCGCGCTGTGGACCAGGCTCGCCGAGGCAGACCTGCTGAGCCTGCTGCTGGGCGCGGAGTACGGCGGTGCCGGCCTGGACGCCATCGCGCTCTGCCTGGTGCTGCGGGAGTCGGCCAGGGTACTGGCGCGCGTTCCCCTGCTGGAGACCAGCGCGGCCGCAGCAGCCGTACAGGCATACGGCGGCGAGGAGTTGAAGTCGTCGCTGCTCACCCGCGCGGGGCGCGGCGAGGCGGTGCTGACCGTCGCCGCGAACGGCCGCACCGGGCACGACCCGGCCGAACTCGCCGTCACCGCACGGCAGGAGGGCGAGCAGTGGATCCTGGACGGCGTGCAGACCGCCGTGCCGTGGGCGCACACCGCCGACTTCCTCGTCGTACCCGCCCATACGACCGCCGACCGCACCCTCCTCGCCGTGATCCCCCGCATCCACCCGGGCGTCGGGCTCGGCGAGCAGGTCTCCACCACCGGCGAGCGCCTCGGCGAACTGCGTCTGGAGTCCGCACGGATCCCCGCCCATGACGTCATCGACGCCGACGGCGCATGGGAGTGGCTGCGCGAACTGCTGACCACCGGCACCTGCGCGCTGGCCCTCGGCCTCGGCGAACGGGTCCTCTCGATGACCAGCGAATACACCGGCAAACGGGAGCAGTTCGGACACCCCGTCGCCACCTTCCAGGCCGTCGCCGTACAGGCCGCCGACCGGTACATCGACCTGCGCGCAATGGAGGCCACGCTGTGGCAGGCCGCGTGGCGGATCGCCTCGGGGGCACCCGGCGTACTGCCCGCCTCCGGTGACGTCGCCGTCGCCAAGATCTGGGCGTCGGAAGGCGTACGGCGGGTCGTGCAGACGGCACAGCATCTGCACGGCGGGTTCGGAGCCGACGTCGAATACCCGCTGCACCGCTACCACGCCTGGGCCAAGCACCTGGAGCTGCAGCTCGGCCCGCCGGCAGCACACGAGGAGGCCCTCGGCGACCTGCTGGCGGCCCACCCGCTGGGCTGACCGCCCCGGCCACCGCGCGCTACAGGACGAACCCGGGCTGACCCTCGTCCGTCACGACCGGGCGGCCCGCGGCCGCCCACACCTGCATGCCACCGTCGACGTTCACGGCGTCGATGCCCTGCTGCACGAGGTACATCGCCACCTGCGCCGAGCGGCCGCCCGAACGGCAGATCACGTTGACGCGGCCGTCCTGCGGCGCGGCCTCGGTCAGCTCGCCGTACCGGGCGACGAAATCACTGATGGGAATGTGCAGGGCCCCTTCGGCGTGACCCGCCTGCCACTCGTCGTCCTCGCGGACGTCCAGCAGGAAGTCGCCGTCCTTGAGGTCCGAGACCTCGACCGTGGGCACACCAGCTCCGAAATGCATGCACAAGACGCTACCCGACGCGGCCGGACACGGAACCCGCCGCCCGAGCCGGGGGACTACGCCAGCAGCTCGGCCAGCTCCGCCTCGCGCCGGGAGACATCGGCCAGGAGCTTCTCGGCGATCTCCTCCAGGAGCCGGTCGGGGTCGTCCGGTGCCAGCCGGAGCATCGCGCCGATCGCGCTCTCCTCCAGTTCCTTGGCGACCAGCGTGAGCAGCTCCTTGCGCTGGGCGAGCCATTCGAGACGGGCGTAGAGCTCCTCGCTGCGGCTCGGACCGCGCTCCTGGGGCGCCGGACCCTTGGCCCACTCCTCGGCCAGCTCCCGCAGCAGCAGCTCGTCGCCACGGGCGTAGGCGGCATTGACGCGGGTGATGAACTCCTCCCGCCGGGCCCGCTCGGTGTCGTCCTGGGCCAGGTCGGGATGGGCCTTGCGCGCCAGTTCGCGGTAGAGCTTGCGGGCCTCGTCGCTCGGGCGAACCCGCTGCGGCGGCCGCACGGGCTGGTCCGTGAGCATCGCCACGGCCTCCGGGAAGAGCCCCTCCCCGTCCATCCAGCCGTGGAACAGCTCCTCGACGCCCGGCATCGGCAGCACCCGGGCCCGGGCCTCGTCCGCCTTGCGCCGGTCCTCGGGGTCACCGGTGCGGGCGGCCCGGGCCTCGGCGATCTGCGCGTCCAGTTCGTCGAGGCGGGCGTACATCGGGCCGAGCTTCTGGTGGTGCAGCCGGGAGAAGTTCTCGACCTCCACACGGAAGGTCTCCACAGCGATCTCGTACTCGATCAGCGCCTGCTCGGCGGCCCGCACGGCCCGCTCCAGCCGCTCCTCGGGACGCGGCGCACCGTCCTGGGGTGTCGCCTGCGCCTCGCCGGCGACACCACCCTGCTCAGCTTCCGGGCTCGTCACCCGACCAGCGTAGGCCACGGGCGGGGCGGACACTCCGAGGCACAGTCATCGCCTTCGGGGGGCCTCCCCTCCCCCTCCCCCTCCCTCCCCGCCCCCCTCTTCGCGCCCTCCCGTCAAACCCCCATCTCAGCCGCAACCCGCCCCGCCCGCACCGCCGCCACCAGATCGGCGTGGTCGGCCTCCGTGCGGTCGGCGTAGGCGACGCCGAAGTCGGCGATCGCCTCGTCCAGTTCCTCGCTCTTGCCGCAGTACCCGGCGATCAGCCGCGGGTCGGCGCTGTGGGAGTGCGCGCGGGCCAGGAGCGCGCCGGTCATGCGGCCGTAGTCGTCTATCTGGTCGGCGGCCAGCGCCGCGGGGTCGACGCTGCCCTTACGGTTGCGGAACTGCCGTACCTGGAAGGGCCGTCCCTCCACCGACGTCCAGCCCAGCAGGATGTCGCTGACCACCTGCATGCGCTTCTGCCCGAGAACAACCCGGCGGCCCTCGTGCTCCACCTGCGGCGCCTCGAAGCCCGCGGTCACCAGGTGCGGCACCAGCGCCGAGGGGCGGGCCTCCTTCACCTGGAGGACGAGCGGCTCCCCCCGGTGGTCCAGGAGCAGCACGACATACGAGCGGGTGCCGACGCTGCCCGTGCCGACGACCCGGAAGGCGACGTCGTGCACCGCGTGGCGGGCCAGCAGCGGGAGCCGGTCCTCGGAGAGCGTCGTCACGTACTGCTCGAGGGCCGCCGCCACCGCCGCGGCCTCCGCGTCCGGGACCCGCCGCAGCACCGGCAGTGCCTCCACGAAGCGCCGCCCGCCGTCCTCGGTCTGCTCGGTCGACTTCGCCGCGAAGCGTCCGCTCGTGTTGGCCCGCGCCTTCTCGGAGACCCGCTCCAGCGTCCCGAGCAGGTCGTGGGCGTCGGTGTGGGAGACGAGTTCCTCGTCCGCGATGGCGTTCCACGCGTCCAGCACCGGCAGCTTGGCGAGCAGCCGCATGGTGCGGCGGTAGGCGCCGGTGGCGTCGTAGGCCGCCTTGCGGCACTGGTCCTCGTCGGCGCCGGCCTCCCGGCCCGCGAGCACGAGGGAGGCGGCCAGCCGCTTGAGGTCCCACTCCCAGGGGCCGTGGACGGTTTCGTCGAAGTCGTTGAGGTCGATGACCAGGCCGCCGCGCGCATCCCCGTAGAGGCCGAAGTTGGCGGCATGTGCGTCGCCGCAGATCTGCGCGCGTATTCGGGTCATGGGGGTGCGCGCCAGGTCGTAGGCCATGAGGCCGGCGGAGCCGCGCAGGAAGGCGAAGGGGGTGGCCGCCATCCGGCCCGCGCGTATCGGGGTGAGTTCGGCGATGCGGCCCCGGTGGGACTCCTCGACCGCGTCGGCCGCGTGCGGGCGGGAGGCGTCGAGGTCGAGTGCGGAGTGCGCACTGCGCGGCACGCGTTTGCGCAGTGCCTTGCCCTCGTCCTTGGGGGAGCCCTCCGCGGGCCATTCGGCGAAGCCCCGCACCCGCGGAAGCCGCCGCCCGCCCGAGTCCGCTGCTGTCTCTCCGGTTCCGGTCACACCGACCGCCTCCCCCGCATGTCCGCGAACATCAACTTGCGCCGACCGTACAGCCGGTGGGCGAAGCGCGTCAGAGCCTGTGGACAACTTCGGGCTGTGGAAAACGCTGCCCGGGACCGGATCTGCGGGGCATGTGATTGTCCTCACCGGGTAACGCGCCTCACACCACCCCGGACAACGCGAAAGCCCCAGGTCAAAGACCTGGGGCTTTCGGCTGGTCTGGTGCGCGAGGGGGGAGTTGAACCCCCACGCCCTTGCGGGCACTGGAACCTGAATCCAGCGCGTCTGCCTATTCCGCCACCCGCGCATTGGGTGTGTCCTCCGGCTCCGGCCCTTTGGGCTGGCGCCTTCCGACACCCAGAACATTAGCACGCTGGCAGGGGTGGGTTCACATCCCTTATCCCTGCGCAGCCGCCCACCAGCACGGACGTGCCGTGCGGCCGTCGACCGGCCGCCCCACGCTCCTCCCGCGGCACGACCCGCGGCACGCGGACGAGCCGTCCCGGAAGCCCTCCGCTCCGTATCAGCACGTACCGGTTCACGTATCAACCTCGTACCGGTCCTGCCCGTCTCCCCTGGAGCCGGGCAGGGTCCCCAGCCAGGTGCGGGACACTTGTCTGCGGCCGCCTCTACGATCCTGGGCAGAAGGAGTGCGTGGGAGGAGTTCGAAGGGCAGCTTCGGAGGGAACCTCCGGAGGGAACTTCGTGCGGCGTCGACACCCGTCGACAGGGCCGACAGGGGGAACCAGCTGATTCACCCGCGCGTGGATACGATCAGTAAGCAGTATCAGGAGTATCAGGCAAGGCAGCGCCCGCCAGCCGGGACACTGGACGGAAGCGACATCGGAGGAGGTGCCTCATGGGAGTCCTGAAGAAGTTCGAGCAGCGTCTCGAAGGTCTGGTCAACGGCACCTTTGCCAAGGTGTTCAAGTCCGAGGTCCAGCCCGTGGAGATCGCCGGAGCGCTCCAGCGTGAGTGCGACAACAACGCCACCATCTGGAACCGCGACCGCACGGTCGTCCCCAACGACTTCATCGTGGAGCTGAGCACGCCGGACTTCGAGCGGCTCAGCCCCTACTCCGGACAGCTCGGCGACGAGCTCGCCGGCATGGTGCGCGACTACGCCAAGCAGCAGCGCTACACCTTCATGGGCCCCATCAAGGTGCACCTGGAGAAGGCGGACGACCTCGACACCGGTCTGTACCGGGTGCGCAGCCGTACGCTCGCCTCCTCCAGCAGCCAGCAGGCTCCCGGGCCGGCCGCTCCGCCGGCGGGGTCCGCGGGCCGCCCCGGCGGTGGGTACGGCTACCCGCCGGCCGCCGCACCCGCGGGCGCCCCGCCGATGCCTGTCGCGCCGCCGCCCGGCGCCGCGCCCTACGGCCAGCGTCCCGGCGCGGGCGGCCCGGTCGGCGCACCCCAGCCCGGCTCCCGCACCCGCCACTGGATCGAGATCAACGGCACCCGCCATCAGATCTCCCGCCCGACGCTGGTGCTGGGCCGCAGCACCGAAGCCGACGTGCGGATCGACGACCCCGGCGTCTCCCGCCGGCACTGTGAGATCCGGACCGGAACGCCCTCGACGATCCAGGATCTCGGGTCCACCAACGGCATCGTGGTGGACGGGCAGCACACCACCCGCGCTACGCTCCGCGACGGCTCGCGGATCGTCGTGGGCAGCACCACCATCATTTACCGGCAAGCCGAAGGGTGAAGCGGGGGCAATGTCAGAGCTGACCCTCACGGTCATGCGGCTGGGTTTCCTGGCCGTTCTGTGGCTGTTCGTGATCGTGGCCGTGCAGGTCATCCGCAGCGACCTGTTCGGTACGCGCGTCACCCAGCGCGGGTCCAGGCGCGAGGCCGCACGGCCACAGCAGGCCGCCCGCCAGCAGGCCGCGCCCCCGCAGCAGCGTCAGCAGGCCGGCGGCCGCCAGCGCCGCAACGCCCCCACCAAACTCGTCGTGTCCGAGGGCACCCTCACCGGCACGACTGTCGCGCTCCAGGGCCAGACCATCACCCTGGGCCGGGCGCACGACAGCACGATCGTGCTGGACGACGACTACGCCTCCAGCCGCCATGCCAGGATCTATCCGGACCGCGACGGCCAGTGGATCGTCGAGGACCTGGGCTCCACCAACGGCACATACCTCGACCGGAGTCGGCTGACGACCCCCACGCCGATTCCGCTGGGCGCGCCGATCCGCATCGGCAAGACAGTCATCGAGCTGCGGAAGTAGTACGACAATGAGCGAGCGGAGCGAGCACGCAGCGGCGGCCCCCACCACGGGCACCGGCGCGCTCCCGACCGGAGGGTGGGCACCGTGCGGATGTACCCGGAGCCGACGGGCGAGGTGCGCATGAGTCTGTCACTGCGCTTTGCCGCCGGATCGCACAAAGGCATGATCCGCGAGGGCAACGAGGACTCCGGATACGCCGGTCCGCGCCTGCTCGCGATCGCCGACGGCATGGGCGGCGCCGCCGCCGGTGAGGTCGCCTCCTCCGAGGCCATCTCCACCATCGTCGCCCTCGACGACGACGTGCCGGGCTCCGACATCCTCACCTCCCTCGGCACCGCCGTGCAGCGCGCCAACGACCAGCTGCGCTCCATGGTCGAGGAGGATCCCCAGCTCGAGGGCATGGGCACCACGCTCACCGCCCTGCTGTGGACCGGCCAGCGCCTCGGGCTCGTCCACGTCGGCGACTCACGCGCCTATCTGCTGCGTGACGGCGTCCTCACCCAGATCACCCAGGACCACACCTGGGTGCAGCGCCTGGTCGACGAGGGCCGCATCACCGAGGAAGAGGCCACCACCCATCCCCAACGCTCCCTGCTGATGCGGGCGTTGGGCAGCGGCGAGCACGTCGAGCCCGATCTCTCCATCCGTGAGGTCCGCGCCGGCGACCGCTACCTGATCTGCTCCGACGGCCTGTCCGGCGTGGTCTCCCACCAGACGCTCGAGGACACCCTCGCCAGCTACCAGGGCCCGCAGGAGACCGTGCAGGAGCTGATCCAGCTCGCGCTGCGCGGCGGCGGCCCCGACAACATCACCGTCATCGTCGCCGACGTACTGGACCTGGACACCGGGGACACCCTCGCCGGGCAGCTCTCCGACACCCCGGTCGTGGTCGGCGCGGTCGCCGAGAACCAGAACCACCTGCACGACCCCGGCTTCATGGAGACCCCGGCGGGCCGCGCCTCCGGCCTCGGCCGTCAGGGCCACGGGCAGGGCGGCGGCGAGTTCGGCCCGCCCGGCTCCGGCGACACCACCGGTTACATTCCCGCGGGCAGCTTCGGCGACTACACCGACGACGACTTCGTCAAACCCCGCAGGGGCCGCAAGTGGGCGAAGAGATCCTTCTACACGGTGCTCGCCCTCGCCGTGATCGGCGGTGGCCTCTACGGCGGCTGGCGCTGGACCCAGACCCAGTACTACGTCGGCACCAAGGACGAGCACGTCGCGCTGTACCGGGGCATCAGCCAGGATCTGGCCTGGGTCTCCCTCTCCAAGGTGGAGAAGGACCACCCCGAGATCGAACTCAAGTACCTGCCTCCGTACCAGCAGAAGCAGGTGAAGGCCACGATCGCCGAAGGCAGCCTGACCGGCGCCCAGTCGAAGATCGACGCGCTTTCCGTGCAGGCTTCCGCCTGCAAGAAGGAGTCCGAGCGTCAGGCGGCCGAGAGCAAGAACAACTCGAAGACCGGCACGGGCCAGGCGGGCGGCACCACGGGAACCACCAAGACCTCCCTCACGTCCAAGGCATCACCGAGCCCCTCGACCTCACCGACCCCGTCCACATCAGCGACCGCACCCACCCCCAGCCCCGGCCCCACTCTCTCGGAGGATGAGCAGAAGGTCGTCTCGCTGTGCGGTAAGCAGTAGGCAAGCCGTGAGAGGCCCTGTCACACGATGAGCAGTACTACCAACACACCGACGCACCATACGTCCACGATCGGCGCGATCGGCGCACCGAGTCGGCGCAACACCGAGCTCGGGCTCCTGCTGTTCGCCGTCCTCATCCCGGTCTTCGCCTACGCCAACGTGGGCCTGGCCATCGACGACAAGGTGCCGACCGGTCTGCTCGGCTACGGCCTGGGCCTCGGTCTGCTGGCCGGTGTCGCCCATCTCGCCGTACGGAAGTTCGCCCCGTACGCGGACCCGCTGCTGCTGCCCCTGGCCACGCTCCTCAACGGGCTCGGCCTCGTCGCCATCTGGCGCCTCGACCAGTCCAAGCTGCTGCAGTCCATCGGAGTCGCCGGCGGCAAGGCGACCAACCAGCTGATCTACACCGCGCTGGGCATCGCCCTGTTCGTCGTCGCGCTGATCTTCCTCAAGGACCACCGCGTCCTGCAGCGGTACACGTACATCTCCATGGCGGGCGCGCTGGTCCTGCTGCTGCTCCCGCTGGTGCCGGGCCTCGGCGCGGACCTCACCTACGGCGCCAAGATCTGGATCAAGGTCGGCAGCTTCACCATCCAGCCCGGTGAGTTCGCCAAGATCGTGCTGGCCATCTTCTTCGCCGGCTACCTGATGGTGAAACGGGACGCGCTCGCCCTCGCCAGCCGCCGCTTCATGGGCCTGTACCTGCCGCGCGGCCGCGACCTCGGCCCGATCATGGTCGTCTGGATGATCTCGATCCTCATCCTGGTGTTCGAGACCGACCTCGGTACGTCGCTGCTGTTCTTCGGAATGTTCGTCATCATGCTGTACGTCGCCACCGAGCGGACCAGCTGGATCGTCTTCGGTCTGCTGATGTCGGCGGCCGGTGCCGTGGGCGTGGCCAGCTTCGAGCCGCACGTCCAGACCCGTGTCCAGGCCTGGCTCAACCCGATGCACGAGTACAAGCTCAGCCGTACGCCGGGCGTCACCGGAGTCCACTCCGACCAGTTGCAGCAGGCCCTGTGGGCCTTCGGCTCGGGCGGCACCCTCGGCACCGGCTGGGGCCAGGGGCACTCCGAGCTCATCCGCTTCGCCGCGAACTCCGACTTCATCCTCGCCACCTTCGGCGAGGAGCTGGGCCTGGCCGGCCTCATGGCGATCCTGCTGGTCTACGGCCTGATCGTGGAACGCGGTATCCGCACCGCCCTCGCCGCCCGGGACCCCTTCGGCAAGCTGCTCGCCGTCGGCCTCTCCGGCGCCTTCGCCCTCCAGGTCTTCGTTGTCGCGGGCGGTGTGATGGGGCTGATCCCGCTGACCGGTATGACGATGCCGTTCCTGGCGTACGGAGGTTCCTCCGTCATCGCCAACTGGGCCCTGATCGGCATCCTGATCAGAATCAGCGACACCGCCCGCCGCCCGGCGCCCGCGCCCGCCGGCAACCCCGACGCCGAGATGACCCAGGTGGTCCGCCCGTCATGAACAAGCCCCTGCGCCGGATCGCGATCTTCTGCGGCCTGCTCGTCCTCGCCCTGCTCGTCCGCGACAACTGGCTCCAGTACGTCAAGGCCGACAGCCTCAAGAACGACAAGCTGAACCGCCGTGTCACCATCGCCCGCTACTCCACCCCGCGCGGCGACATCATCGTCGACGGCGACCCCATCACCGGGTCCACCACGACCAGCACGAGCGGCCTCAACGACCTGAAGTACAAGCGCACCTACAAGAACGGCCCCATGTGGGCGCCGGTCACCGGGTTCGCCTCGCAGGCCTTCGGCGCCACCCAGCTGGAGAGCATCGACGACGGCATCCTCTCCGGCACCGACGACCGGCTCTTCTTCCGCAACACCCTCGACATGATCACCGGCAAGGAGAAGGCGGGCGGCAACGTCGTCACGACCCTCAACGCCGCCGCGCAGAAGGCCGCGTACAACGGGCTGAAGTCCCAGGGCGGCAAGGGCGCGGTCGCCGCGCTCGACCCGTCCACCGGCAAGATCCTGGCGCTGGCCTCCTACCCGTCGTACGACCCCTCGTCGTTCGCGGGGAACTCCACGTCGACGGACTCCAAGAACTGGATCGCGCTGCAGAAGAAGAACAACAAGGCCGACCCGATGCTCAACCGGGCGCTGCGCGAGACCTACCCGCCGGGCTCCACCTTCAAGGTGGTCACGGCCGCGGCCGCGCTGGAGAACGGCCTGTACACCTCCGCCGACCAGCCCACCGACTCGCCGCTGCCGTACATCATGAAGGGCACGACGACCGAGCTGAAGAACGAGGGCAACATCCCCTGCAAGAACGCCACGATGCGGGTCGCCCTGCGGGTGTCCTGCAACACGGTGTTCGGCAAGATCGGCTCCGACCTCGGCAACGACAAGATGCTCGCCGAGGCGAAGAAGTTCGGCTTCGACTCCGAACAGTTCACCCCGGTCCGCTCCAGCGCCTCGGTGTTCTCCGACAACATGAACCCCTCGCAGACCGCGCTGTCCTCGATCGGCCAGTACAACACCGCCGCGACCCCCCTGCAGATGGCCATGGTCGCCTCCGCCGTCGCCAACAACGGCAAGCTGATGAAGCCGTACATGGTCGACAAGCTGCAGTCGTCCAACCTCGACACCATCGAGCAGACCGACCCGCAGGAGCTCAGCCAGCCCCTGTCGGCGAAGAACGCGCAGATCCTGCAGACGATGATGGAGACCGTCGTCAAGGACGGCACCGGCCAGAAGGCACAGATCGGCGGCGGTGTCACCGTCGGCGGCAAGACCGGTACCGCCCAGCACGGCGTCGCCAACAGCGCGAACCCCTACGCCTGGTTCATCTCCTACGCCAAGCTGTCCGACGGCAGCTCGCCGGTCGCCGTGGCCGTCGTCATCGAGGACGAGAACGCCAACCGTGACGACATCTCCGGTGGCGGCCTCGCCGCCCCGATCGCGAAGAGCGTGATGGAGGCGGTCATCAACTCCAAGAAGTGACCCCGCTCACGTCCCCTTCACATCGGTGCACGTTGCGATACCGGTCCTGTATCGGGTGACGCACTTAGCCAGGTCACACAAAGCTAGCCGGGTACGGTAGGCCCGGACGGCAGCCTCCGGCCGCACACACGTGTGAGCCGGGACCGACGGAGAGGGCTGGTAGGAGCTATGGAAGAGCCGCGTCGCCTCGGCGGCCGGTACGAACTGGGCCAGGTGCTCGGTCGTGGTGGCATGGCGGAGGTCTACCTCGCGCATGACACCCGCCTCGGGCGCCAGGTGGCGGTGAAGACACTGCGCGCGGACCTCGCACGCGACCCTTCCTTCCAGGCCCGGTTCCGCCGGGAGGCCCAGTCGGCCGCCTCGCTCAACCATCCCGCGATCGTCGCGGTCTACGACACGGGCGAGGACTACATCGACGGGGTCTCGATCCCGTACATCGTGATGGAGTACGTGGACGGCTCCACGCTCCGCGAACTCCTCCACTCCGGCCGCAAGCTCCTGCCCGAGCGCGCTATGGAGATGACCATCGGCATCCTCCAGGGCCTGGAGTACGCCCACCGCAACGGCATCGTCCACCGCGACATCAAGCCGGCCAACGTCATGCTGACGCGCAACGGCCAGGTCAAGGTCATGGACTTCGGCATCGCCCGCGCCATGGGCGACTCCGGCATGACGATGACGCAGACGGCCGCCGTCATCGGCACCGCGCAGTACCTCTCGCCGGAGCAGGCGAAGGGCGAGCAGGTCGACGCCCGCTCCGACCTGTACTCGACGGGCTGTCTGCTCTACGAGCTGCTGACGGTACGTCCCCCGTTCGTCGGCGACTCCCCGGTCGCCGTCGCGTACCAGCACGTACGTGAGGAAGCCCAGCCGCCTTCCGTCTTCGACCCCGAGATCACGCCCGAAATGGACGCCATCGTCCTGAGGGCCCTGGTCAAGGACCCGAACTACCGCTACCAGTCCGCCGACGAGATGCGCGCCGACATCGAGGCCTGCCTCGACGGCCAGCCCGTCGCGGCCACCGCGGCCATGGGCTCGGTCGGCTACGGCGGCTACCCCGACGACCAGCCGACCACGGCCCTGCGCGCCACGGACGCCGGCGCCACGTCGATGCTGCCCCCGATGAACCCGGACGACGGCGGCTACGGCTACGACGACCGCTCCCGCCGCCGCCAGAAGAAGTCCAACACCTCCACGATCCTGCTGGTCGTGGCGGGCATCCTGGTGCTGGTGGGCGCGATCCTGATCGGGAAGTACGCGTTCAGCGGGAACGGGGGCGTCGGCAACGACAAGGTGGACGTGCCCAACCTCGTCAGCCTGAAGCAGAGCGACGCCGAGAATCAGCTGACCAACATCGGCCTCAAGGTCGGCACGGTCAAGAAGCAGCCCTGCGACAAGCAGAGCAAGGGCAATGTCTGCTCGCAGGACCCGGGCAGGGGCGCCACCCTCAAGAAGGGGGAGGCGGTCAACCTCGTGGTGTCGACGGGCGCCCCGAAGGTGCTTGTCCCGGACGTCACGCGCCTGCAGTACGACCAGGCGAAGACCCAGCTCGAGAACAAGGGCTTCAAGGTCGACCAGAAGACCCAGGAGTCCGACCAGACCCCGGGCCTCGTCCTCTCCCAGGACCCGAAGGGCGGCGTGGAGAAGGAGAAGGACACCACGATCACCCTCACCGTGGCCAAGGCTGCGGCGACGGTTCCCGTGCCCAACGTCGCCGGCCAGAGCTGCGACCAGGCCAAATCCGCGCTGCAGGCCGTCGGCCTCAACGGCAACTGCGTCAACACGCCGACCACCGACGACAACCAGGTCAACAAGGTCATCTCGACCACCCCGGGGATCGGCACCCAGGTCAAGAAGAACACCGCGGTGCAGATCAACGTCGGCCAGAAGCAGAACAACCAGGTCCAGGTGCCCAACATCCAGGGCCAGAAGCTGAAGGACGTCAAGAACGCCCTTCAGCAGGCGGGTCTCCAGGTCGGCAACATCAACGGCTCCCAGGACGACAACGCCATCGTCATCGGCTCGGACCCGTCCCCGGGCAGCACGGTCGACCAGGGCACGGCGGTCAACCTGCAGACCTTCGGCGGAGGCGGCAACAACAACGGCGGGAACGACGGAGGCACCAACATCTTCGGCGGCACGAGCGGCTGACGCCCCCCACCCCAGCGAATGGGCCCCTGCCGGGAAGTCCGGCAGGGGCCCAGCTCATGTCGGGAGTGACGGCATGTCACTCCCGGAAGCTACTGAAGTTCCTTCGGCGGCGTCCTCCTGCTGTCCACCTTGTCCACCCGCACCAGCTCCCCCCACACCACGTACCGGTACCGGCTCGTGTACACCGGCGTGCACGTGGTCAGCGTGATGTAGTGCCCGGCCTTCTTCTTCCCGGACTCCTTCGGGATCCGGGAGATGACCTTCACGTTGTACTTCGAGGTCTCGTCGAGGATGTCGTAGACCTTGTAGACGTACCACTTGTCCTTCGTCTCGAAGACGATCGGGTCGCCGACCTTCAGCTTGTCGATGTTGTGGAACTTCGCGCCGTGGCCGTCCCGGTGGGCGGCCAGCGTGAAGTTGCCCTTCTTGCCCGTGGTCGGCAGCGTCGCCTTGACCGGGTCCGTGTAGTAGCCGGCCACGCCGTCGTTGAGGACCTTCGTCGACGTGCCCTTCTCGACCAGGACCTCGCCGTTCTTCATGGCGGGGACATGCAGGAAGCCGATGCCGTTCCGGGTGTCCAGCGCGCCGGGGCCCGTGGCCCCGCCCTCGTGGGCCCATGTGTCGCGGACCTTGTCGCCCTGCTTGTCCGCTGCCCGGTCGGCTATGACGTTCGTCCACCAGAGCGAGTACACGACGAAAAGGCCCAGCACCAGGCCCGCCGTGATGAGGAGTTCACCGAAGACGCTCACCACCGCGGCGATACGGCCCGTGCCGCGGCGGCGGGCCGGTGGCGCCGCGGGCGCGTCCGTGTCCTCTTGAGTGTCGTCGGTGGTCGCTGCCACGTTCATCTGCCCCTACTCGACGAGCGCATCCGGCTTGCCCTTGCTGCGCGGCCGTTCCTCGACCATCTTGCCCCAGACGATCAACCGGTACTTGCTGGTGAACTCCGGAGTACAGGTCGTCAGCGTGATGTACCGGCCCGGCTTGGTGAAACCCGACTGGGGCGGCACGGGACTGATCACGCTCGTATTGCTCGGTGACGTCACCGGCAGCGTCGACGTCACCTTGTACACGAAGTACTTGTCCTGCGTCTCGACGACGACCTCGTCGCCGTTCTTCAGCTTGTTGATGTACCGGAAGGGCTCGCCGTGCGTGTTCCGGTGGCCGGCGAGCGCGAAGTTGCCGGTCTTCGCGTCGGGCATCGCCGTCTTCAGCCTGCCCTCGCTGTAGTGGCCGACCATGCCCTTGTCGAGCACCTGCTTGTTGCTGACGCCCTGGGCGATCGGCACGACCACGTCCAGCTCGGGGATGTGGAGGATCGCGAAACCCTGGCCCGGCTCGAACTCGCCCGGTGCGCGCTTGCCGCTCGCCCAGTCGTTCTGCAGGGTGCTGGTCTCCTTGTCCGCCGCCGCATGCGCCCGGACGTTCGTCCACCACAGCTGGTAGGTGACGAACAGCAGCATCAGCACACCGGTGGTGATGAACACCTCACCGATCGCCCGGCTCGCGACGACCCCCGCACTGGGCTTGCGTGCACGGGCCTGCCGGCGTGCCTCCACGCGCGAAAGCGGAGCCTTGGACGCGTCGGCCGACGTCTCCTCGGCGCCTTCCGCCGCCTCCGAAGCCGTGCGGGCGCCCCCATGGCGCCCATGACGGCGCTTGGCGGCCTTCCTCCGGGCCGCTCGTCCTCCCGGAGTGGTTCCTGTGGCAGGCGTGGCCGTTGAGGCGTCAGAGGGCGATATGGAACCGCCCGACGGCGGCTCCGGTATCCGCAGAGCCACCGTCTCCTCGTCCACGGGCGGGAGATACGGCTCGGGCTCCTCCACAAGCGGCGGTACGTACGGCTCCTCGGCAGCCGCCGCATACCCCCCGTGCTGCCCCTGCTGCCCCGCCGGCTCGCCGTTCCACTCGTCGAACCCGGCGGAGGCCTCGAACCCACCGGAGCTCTCGAACGCACCGGACGCCTCGAACGAACCGGACGCCTCGTACCCGTCGTACGAGGCGTACCCCCCGTACGGCTCCTGACCGTACGAGGCGGCGGACTCGCGCTCGGGGCGCAGCGCGGTCACGCCGTGGCCCTGCCCACCACCGGGGCGAGCCCCGCCGACCTCGCCACGGCACCCTGGTCGCCGCACTCCACCAGCCAGTTGGCCAGCATCCGGTGACCGTGCTCGGTCAGCACCGACTCCGGGTGGAACTGCACGCCCTCGACCGGGAGTTCACGGTGCCTGAGCCCCATGATGATCCCGTCGTGCGTACGCGCGGTCACCTCCAGCTCGGCCGGCACCGTCTCCGGCTCCGCGGCCAGCGAGTGGTAGCGCGTCGCCGTGAACGGCGAGGGCAGCCCGGCGAACACACCCCTGCCCTCGTGCTCGACCAGCGAGGTCTTGCCGTGCAGCAACTCGGGCGCACGGTCCACCACGCCCCCGTACGCCACCTGCATCGACTGCATCCCCAGGCAGACCCCGAACACCGGGACACCGGTCGCCGCGCAGTGCCGCACCATCTCGATGCAGACGCCCGCCTCCTCCGGCGTCCCCGGCCCCGGCGACAGCAGCACACCGTCGAAACCGTCCTGGGCATGCGCCGTCGACACCTCGTCGTTGCGCAGCACCTCGCACTCGGCGCCCAGCTGGTACAGGTACTGCACCAGGTTGAAGACGAAGCTGTCGTAGTTGTCGACGACGAGAATCCGCGCACTCACTGGTTGTCCACCGTCACATCGTTGAAGGGCAGCAGCGGTTCGGCCCACGGAAAGACGTACTGGAACAGGACATAGACCACGACCAGGACCAGCAGGAGTGAGATCAGCGCCTTCACCCACGCGTTTCCCGGCAGATGCCGCCAGATCCAGCCGTACATGCCGTCCCTTCCGTTCCACCACGGCACCAGACTCACGCCGTACCCGCACCAGACTAACGGCGCAGCGCCGCTGGTTTCCCGGCCTCCACAGGCTGTGTGGAATCCAGGTGCGCCCACACGATCAGCCGATGGCTGTGCCCCCACTCCGGATCGCACGTGGTGAGCGTCAGATAACGGCCCTCACGCGTGTACCCCGACTTACGTGGCACAGGATCGATCACCTCAACGTCCGTCGGAACAGTTTTGTAGGGCCCTTTGTCGATCCGATACGTGAACCAGGTGGTGCCGTCCGTGAGCACCACCGCGTCACCCGGCCGCAGCTTGGGGAAGTCCACGAACGGATCTCCATACGTCCGCCGGTGCCCCGCCACCGCGAAGTTGCCCTCCTGCCCCAGCTGCGCCGTGTTCGCGTAGTGACCGAGCCCCTTCTTCAGGGTGCTCACGGCGGTGTCCTCGAGCACGGGCTTGTTCCACGTGAAACCAAGCCGCGGGATGTACATGATCGCGAAGGGCTTGCCCGCGGCATACGGCGCCGGCTTCCTCGGAGCGGCCGCGGCACCGGCTTCGGCACTCGCCGTCGGATGCGCCGTCTGCTTCGCCCACTGGTCGTGCAGCACATCGATCTGGTGGTTCATCGCACCGTCCGCCCGCACACCGGTCCAGAACAGCACATAGACGACGAAGAGCACGATCAGGCTGCCCACGGTGATACAGAGCTCACTGACGGTCCTGACGACGACGCGCACCGGCGGCTCCCGAGACGGCTCAGTTCACTCCGCGGGCTGGTTCACTCCACAGGCTGGGCGTAGTGCAGATCCACTGTGCCCGAGTAGCCGGGCAGAGTCACCGTCCCGTCATGGGTCACTTTCCAGCCCAGGCCGTACACATTCACGTAGACCATGTAGTTCTGGATCGCCGTGGAATCCGACAGCGCCTTGTTCAGCTTGTCGGGATCCCCGATCGCCGTGATCTTGTACGGCGGCGAGTACACGCGCCCCTGAAGGATCAGGGTGTTGCCCACGCAGCGCACGGCACTGGTGGAGATCAGCCGCTGGTCCATCACCTTGATGCCCTTGGCGCCGCCCTGCCACAGCGCGTTCACCACGGCCTGCAGGTCCTGCTGGTGGATGACCAGGTAGTCGGGCTGCGGCTCGGGATAGCCGGGCAGCTTGGCGGTGGCGTCCGGCGGTGCGTCGTTGAGCGTGACGGTGATCGCCTCGCCCTTCAGCTTCCGGGTGCCCGCACCCTTCTCCAGGCCCGCCAGCTTCTCGTCCTGCGCCTTGGTGCTGCCGTCGTCGCGCTCGGCGAAGGACTCGACCTCACGGCGCAGGGAGCCGTTGGACTCGTCCAGTTCGCCGTTCTTGCGGCTGCGCTCCTGGATGAGGTCGGAGAGCTTCAGCAGGGACGTGTCCGTGCGGATATTGGTGCCCTTGGCCGTATTGAAACTGGTGAAGAAAATGAGCCCCGCGAGGGCGAAGACGGCCACCGTGAGCACCCGCACCGGCCGGAAACGGCGCCCGCGGGCAGGACTGGATCCGTCCTGGGGGGAGTCGGCAGAATTGCTCAACGTACCCTTATCTCCTTCGGCGCCGCGGAAGCACTACGCTAACGGACGCCCGGGGGAGCGCTAAGAGTCCCCTTGTACGCTGCTCCGGAGCCAGCCACAGTTCCCTGCGCGGCCACGCAGCGCATCGACAGGAGAGACCCTCGTGCCGAAGTCACGTATCCGCAAGAAGGCCGACTACACGCCGCCGCCGGCGAAGCAGGCGACCAGCATCAAGCTGAACAGTCGTGCCTGGGTCGCGCCCGTCATGCTGGCCATGTTCCTCATCGGCCTGGCCTGGATCGTCGTCTTCTACGTGACCGACGGTTCGCTGCCCATCGATGCGCTGGACAACTGGAACATCGTGGTGGGCTTCGGCTTCATCGCCGCCGGATTCGGCGTCTCCACGCAGTGGAAGTAACGGCCACCTCTCGGTGAACATAGCCCTGCCCAGGGCTATCCGCTGAGTTATCCACAGCCTGGAGAATAGTCCACAACTCCTGGGGATAAAGAACGACCATCTGTGGATAACCAGCCGGGCATTGACGCCGATACGACCATCCCACCCGCCTTCGCAAGCCTGTTCGCCCCCTGCCTGACCTGCGGAAACACTGGTCGGTGACAGGGGGCACAGCTGTTCCCGCACGCTATGCACAACAGTGGCAACCCGCTGTGGACAAGCGCGCACGTCAGGTGAGCTGAGCCGTCCTGAGCAGGGTCAGCACCACTACGACGACCAGAACCAGGGCGCAGGTGCCGTACTGGACGAGGGCGCGGTGTTCGCGGGGGGCGTGGACCATGGCGTAGCCGGTGATGACGCCGGCGACGAGTCCGCCGATGTGGGCCTGCCAGGCGATGTTGCTCCAACCGAAGGTGAAGATCAGGTTGATCACCAGCAGGGCGATGATCGGCCGCATGTCGTAGTTGAGGCGGCGCATGAGGACGGCGGTGGCACCGAAAAGGCCGAAGATGGCGCCGGAGGCACCCAGGGAGGCTTCGGTCGGTGAGGCCAGCAGGTAGGTGAGCGCGCTGCCGGCGAGGCCCGAGACGAAGTAGAGGGAGAGGTAGCGGGCGCGTCCGAGGGCGGCTTCGAGGGGGCCGCCGAGCCACCAGAGGCTGAGCATGTTGAAGCCGATGTGCCAGATCTCCTGGTGCGTGAACATCGCGGTCACCAGGCGGTACCACTCGCCGTCGGCGACGCCCTGGGTGGCCTTGAAGGGTGCGGGGGGCCATTCGCCGATGAGGACGAGGTGGTCCAGGAGCGAGGTCTGTACGTGGACGGCGATGAACACCGCCACGTTGATCCCGATGAGGATCTTGGTGAGCAGGCGCGGGTCGGCGGTGACGGTGCCGCCGGCGATGGTGCGGGGGCGGGTGGCGGCCGGGGGGTGGCCGGTGCCGGAGTCGCCGCGGGCGCATTCGGGGCACTGGAAGCCGACGGAGGCGTTGACCATGCACTCGGGGCAGATGGGGCGTTCGCAGCGGGTGCAGCGGATGCCGGTCTCGCGGTCGGGGTGGCGGTAGCAGCCGGGCAGGCTCCGGGCGTGCTGGGGTCCCTGGTCGTCCGGGCCTTGTGGGCTGCCTGGCGCCTGGTCCATGAGATCCCCTAGGTCGTCGGTCGGGTCCTGTGCACAAATGCACCGCCCCGCCCATCTTTACGGATGGGCGGGGCGTTTGGTTCCTGCTGTGCGGGGACTCGACCTTGCGGCGGGGTCCTCGTGGGTCTCAGCCCTCGCGGGTCTCGACGACGACCGACTCGATCACCACGTCGTTGACGGGGCGGTCGGTGCGGGGGTTGGTCTGGGTGGTGGCGATGGCGTCGATCACCTTCTGGCTGGCGGCGTCGGTGACCTCGCCGAAGATGGTGTGCTTGCGGTTCAGCCACGTCGTCGGGGCGACGGTGATGAAGAACTGCGAGCCGTTGGTGCCCGGACCGGCGTTGGCCATGGCCAGCAGGTAGGGCTTGTTGAAGGAGAGGTCTGGGTGGAATTCGTCCTCGAACTGGTAGCCGGGACCACCGGTGCCGTTGCCCAGCGGGTCTCCGCCCTGGATCATGAATCCACTGATCACCCGGTGGAAGACCGTGCCGTCGTAGAGCTTGTCCGTGGTCTTCTGGCCCGTTTCGGGGTTGACCCACTCACGCTCGCCCGTGGCGAGCTCGACAAAGTTCCGGACCGTCTTGGGCGCGTGGTTCGGCAGGAGCCGGACTTCGATGTCGCCATTGTTGGTCTTCAGGGTGGCGTAAAGCTGCTCAGCCACGATCTGCCTTCCGTTGTCTTCCTGTGACCCCCTGATCCTCGCACGGTCTGCGTCCTGCGTCGCCCGGCGCCCGTCTGCGGGTGCCTGTTGGGCGATGTTGCCGGGAGAAAACCGGTCGAGTGCCTCCGGGCCGGGGGCGCTCGGCGGCGATCCGTGGCATTGTCGACGACAAGCGTCTGTTGCCCCGTATTCATCCTCTATTGGACTTGATCGGCTCTTGATCGGCTCTTGCTGGAGATGGTCCTGAGTCGGTGTGCATGACCCGGATGCCCGCCCTCACATGCCCCGTTGTCTGTTGACAGGCATGATCCGTAAAAGGGTGGAAAGTCGAAATACCGTACGCCACCGAGGAGGAGGAACCCGTGACCCGCATCGACAGCGTGCGCGCCGCGACCGGTTCGGCGAAGGACAGCGTGCTGCACGCCGCGGAAGTGGTGGCGCCCTACGCCGACACGGCCAAGGACAGGGCCGCGCACTACGCACACGAGGCACGCGTACGGCTCGCGCCGAAGGTGTCCCAAGCCGCGGATCAGGCCCGCGTTCAGTACGACGCCTATGTCGCGCCACGGCTGGAGCAGGCCCGTACGCATGTGCCGCCGAAGGTCGACCAGGCCGCCCATGAGGCTGCCGCCCGTACCCGGCAGGCGGCCCGGCAGGCCGCCGACTATTCCCGGCCGAGGCTGGAGCAGGCGGTGGCCGTGGCCGGGCCTGTCAAGGACGAGGCCGCCGCGCGCGGTGCTGCCGCATTGGCCGCGCTGCGCGGTCAGGTCTCGGCGAAGGAGATTCAGAAGCTGGCTCGCCGGCATGAGCGTCGGGCGAGGGCCGGTCGTGCCGCGAAGGTGCTGCTGGTGCTCGGTGCTCTCGCGGGCGGTGCTTTCGCTGCCTGGAAGTGGTGGGACAAGCAGGCCAACCCTGACTGGCTGGTCGAGCCGCCTGCCGCGACGGAGGTCCCGGAGTCGAACCGGCTGTCGTCGGTGGACGGCAGCGGTCAGTCGTTGCTCGACCCTGAGGTGCAGGCCAAGGAGGCCGAGGAGGAGGCCGCCAAGCGCGACGACGGCCGGTGACGTGCTGTGGTCCGAACTGCGGTGTGGGGCGGGAGACTTGAGGGTCTTCCGCCCCACGGCTGTGTTTCACGTGAAACATGTCTGGCGGCGCATTCACCTCGCGGACGGCGTCTGCGGCCTCAGCGCCTTTCGGTACCAGGGGGCTGCCTCGGTCAGCCTGGCCCGGTGTCCGGGTCCGGGCGGGCACTCGGTGCGGGACCAGAGCGGGGAGCGGTACCAGCGGTCCTGTGCGAGCAGCCCGGCCTGGTGTGCACTGACTCTTCCCGGTGTCGCGCGGAGGCGGGTCAGGTAGTCGTCGAGGGCCAGACCGTCCTGGGGGACCGGCAGGCCGAGCGTTTCGCCGAGCAGGGCGACGAACTCGCGCAGTGTCGGTGCGTGCGGATGGGCGGCATGGTGCACGGTGCCGGGTGGGGCGTGCTCGGGTGTCCGGGCGAGGGTGGCCAGCAGTCGGGCCAGGTCGTCGACCGCCACGAGCGACAGGCGGGCCCGGCCGTTCTCCGGCAACGCCGGTACGCGCTGGAGGAGTTCACTCACGCCGGGGACGAACCACTTGTCCCCGGCGCCGTACACGAGCGGCGGTCTGACGACTGTGCCGCCCGCGGCGAGTACGGCCTGCTCGGCCTGTAGCCGGGTGCGGCTGGTGGCGGAGGCGGGGGCGGGAGTGGCTTCGTGCTCGGTGAGGTCGCGGTGCGGTCCGGGGCCGTAGACGGCGGTGGTGCTCACCAGGAGGGTGCGGTGGACGTCGGCGCGTTCTGCCTCGGCGAGCAGGGCGCGGGTGCCCTCGACGTTGACGGCGCGGCACTTGTCCTCGTCGGCGCTGATGTGTGAGGCGCAGTGGAGCACGGTGTGCATGCCGCGGCAGATGCCCCGCAGGGAGGCCGGGTCGGTGAGGTCTCCTGTGACGTACTCGACGCCGGGCACCGCTGCGGCCGCTTCCGGTAGGCGTCTGACCAGTGCCTTCACCTCGCCGGGCTGGGGCGGCCGGCCTCCGGTCAGTGCGCGCAGGGCGGCCGAACCGATGAACCCGGTGCCGCCCACGAGCAGGATCTTGTCCATGCCGAGATGGAACGTCGTCGGCCGGTTGCCTCGCAAGCTGCGGCGGACCGATAACGGAAACAAGACCGCTCGGCCTCTTTTTCCTTGAGGGAGGATGGCGCACGTCACGTGGTGCACGCCACCACCGCGTCGCCATAGGCCGCTGAGGAAGGCAGCGCTCCTCGGGTCTCCGCCGGTGGAGAGGTCACGGAAACAGACCGGGTGGTTCGCTAGGGTGGATGCAGCAGGCACGCCCGGAAGGAACGTAATGGCCAAGCAGGCTCGCGCGGTGCAGACCCGGCGCTCGATCGTGGAAGCCGCAGCGAGTGTGTTCGCCGAGTACGGCTACGAACGCGCGGCCACCTCGGAGATCCTGCGCCGGGCCAATGTCACCAAGGGTGCGATGTACTTCCACTTCCCGTCGAAGGAGTCGCTGGCGCAGGCGATCATGGACGAGCAGACCGGTCTGGTCAGGGTGGAGCACCGGCTCTCGCCCGTGCAGTCGATCATCGACATCACGCACCAGTTCGCCCATGTGCTGCGCCATGACGCCCTTGCCAGGGCGGGGACGCGGCTGTCCATCGAGGGTGTCTTCTTCAACGGCACGCACCCGTGGGGCGACTGGTTCGACCTCACCGCCCGGCTGCTGACCGAGGGGCAGGAGCAGGGTGAGGTGCTCCCCCAGGTCGTGCCCAGGGAAACCGCGGAGTTCGTCGTCGCCACGTTCACCGGCGTTCAGCTGGTGTCCGAGGCCATCAACCAGCGAGCCGATCTGCGGGGGCGGGTCGCTGTGATGTGGCGTCACATTCTGCCGTCCGTCGCCCATCCCGCCGCCATCTCACGCCTGCGCCCGGAGGGCGCCACCGACCCGGCGGCTGTCACGGCGCGGGACGAGGACCGGACCGAGGCCGAGGCCGACATCGAGGTCGGGGCCGTCACCGGCTGACCGGACCGTCAGCCGTCCGCCCCGCCGCACGACAGCGGGGGCTCGCCCCGGTGGTGCCGGCCCCGGTAGCGAAAAATCCCCTCCGCTCTGCGTTTCCGCAGGTCGGAGGGGATCCGGAGTGGAGCCTAGGGGAGTCGAACCCCTGACATCTGCCATGCAAAGACAGCGCTCTACCAACTGAGCTAAGGCCCCGGAAAGGGAGCATCCCCCGGAAGAACCGCGTACCGGTGGGCGCCGCAGACCAGAGTACCGGGTCACCCCCGGGATCTCGCAAAAAGATTGGGGGTCCCCGTGGACGACCACTCTCCGTAAGATGCTCGGCGTGGTTCGCTACAGCGAACCACAGTACTTGGGGAAGCGATGGGGAGACGCAATGGACGCCGCACAGCAGGAAGCGACCGCAAGAGCGCGGGAACTGCAGCGGAACTGGTACGGGGAGCCGTTGGGGGCGCTCTTCCGTAAGCTCATAGAAGATCTCGGACTCAACCAGGCCCGTCTCGCGGGGGTACTGGGGCTGTCCGCTCCGATGCTGTCGCAGTTGATGAGCGGGCAGCGGGCGAAGATCGGCAACCCGGCTGTCGTACAGCGGGTGCAGCTGCTGCAGGACCTGGCGGGGCAGGTCGCGGACGGCAGCGTGAGCGCGGCCGAGGCCACGGAGCGCATGGAAGAGATCAAGAAGTCGCAGGGGGGCTCGGTGCTCAGCAACACGACGACCACGACGAGCAGTTCGGGGGCGCCCACGGTCAAGCGGGTGGTCCGCGAGATCCAGTCGCTGCTGCGCTCGGTGGCCGCCGCGGGGGACATCATCGACGCCGCGGACACTCTCGCCCCCAGTCATCCGGAGCTGGCAGAGTTCCTCCGGGTGTACGGCGCCGGCCGCACGTCCGACGCGGTCACGCATTACCAGTCGCACCAGAGCTGAGTCCGTGGCCCGGTCGCCGAAGGGGGTTCGGCAGCCGGGCCGACGGCCGAGGAGGGGCGCGGGGGCTCGTATCACTCATCACACTCGTCGAGGAACGCACTGGGGGGAGTCGCACCACCCGTCGAGGGGCAAGCAAGGGGGGTAGCCGAAGGGGGAGGAGCGACGCACAGCCATGGGTGAGGTCTTCGCCGGCCGGTACGAACTGGTCGACCCGATCGGACGCGGAGGAGTCGGCGCCGTCTGGCGCGCCTGGGACCACCGCCGCCGTCGCTATGTGGCCGCCAAGGTGCTGCAGCAGCGCGACGCGCACTCTCTGCTGCGTTTCGTCCGCGAGCAGGCTCTGCGTATCGATCACCCCCATGTGCTGGCGCCCGCCAGCTGGGCCGCCGACGACGACAAGGTCCTGTTCACCATGGACCTCGTCGCCGGCGGCTCGCTGGTTCATCTGGTCGGGGACTACGGCCCCCTGCCCCCGGCCTTCGTGTGCACCTTGCTTGACCAGCTGCTTTCGGGGCTGGCCGCCGTGCATGCCGAGGATGTGGTGCACCGTGACATCAAGCCGGCCAATGTCCTGCTGGAAGCAACCGGCACGGGCCGGCCGCGGCTGCGGTTGTCCGACTTCGGCATCGCGATGCGGCTGGGGGAACCGCGTCTGACGGAGACCAATCTCGTGGTGGGGACGCCGGGTTATCTCGCGCCCGAGCAGATGATGGGCGCGGAACCGGACTTCCCCGCCGACCTGTTCGCGGTGGGACTGGTCGCGTTGTATCTGCTGGAGGGTGCCAAGCCCGACGCCAAGGCGCTCATCCAGTACTTCGCGGCGCACGGGACACCGAGCGCGCCCAAGGGCATTCCCGAGCCGCTGTGGCAGGTTGTGGCGACGCTGCTGCAGCCCGACCCGCAGGCCCGGTTCCGTACGGCCACAGGGGCGCGCAAAGCGCTCGCCTCCGCCAGGGAGTTGTTGCCGGACCCCGGTCCCGACGACGAGTTGATCGAGATCTTCGACCAACTCGGACCGCTCCCACCGGGGTTCGCCCCTTCGGGACCTCTGAAAGCCGCACCGGGGGTGGAGGCGAAGAGGGAGGCTGACACACGCGGAACCGGTGTAAGTGAGGCCTCGTCGCAGCCCGTTGAGCGGTCTGCCGGGGCAGCGGTGCCCTCCCGGTCGTCCGCGCCGGACGCAGACGTCGTGGCGTCCTCGGGCCTCACGCCACTGCCCGATCCACGCCAGGGTTCCGGGCGCCAGCCCGAGTCGTCCGTTCCTACGCAGCCGCCCAGCATGTCGGACACCGGCAGCTTCCATCTGCCGCCACCGCAGGCCACCAGCGCCTCCTCCGTCCGAACTCCCGCAGCACAGGCGCCGACGCCCCACGCACAGGTACATCCCGACCAGGGCAGCCAGCACCAGCGCGCCTACGCCTCCCCACACGACCCCACGCATGTACTGCCCTCCCCCCAGTCCCGCACGCCGCTGCACCCGGCCCAGGCCCAGGCCCTGACGCCGACGCCGACGCCGACGCCGTACCAACGCGTTGATGTCTCCACTGTTTCGTACACCGCCCAGGCCCCTCAGGTTCCGCCTCCCGCGCAGGCGGTCCCGCAGGAGACGACGCGCCGCAGCCATCGCGCCCGCCCGGCACGCCGCCCCGGCCCGCCCGCCAAGGTGGCGATCCCGCTCCTGCTTCTCGCGCTGGCCTGCTACGCCGTGGGGTTCTGGGCGCTGACCCGTATCTGAACAACCGTCCGCGGGGCCGCGGACCTCACCAGGCCCGTGCTCTCCGCCGGGCCGCGGCCGTCCACACCCCGAGCACGACGAGCACGAGCGTGCCCGCTCCGATCCCGCCCGCGGCGACGACCTTCATCGTGGCGTGGGCGTCCGTGGTCCCGCCCGCCGCGGCAGCCTGCCGTTCCTGGGCGGTGAGCTCGAAGAGGTTCCTCGGCACGGACTGTCCCTCGTACGCGGGCCCGTCCTGCGCCCCGCCCTCGATCCCGACACGCAGCGTCAGCCCGAACGGCCCGTCGCCGAACTTGGCGGCCACTCCCGAGGCGAGGTGCACCACCAGGTAGTACGAGCCGGCGAACCGCATTCCGTTCACGCGGTCGGGGATGGCGTAGCGGTTGCCGTAGTCGACGGGAGGTACCGCGGCGAGCGAGGCCGACTTCCGCTTGCCGTCGTAGCCGACGTTCGCGTCCTCCACGTCGGCGCGGACGGGGTTGTAGAGCGTGAGCGCCAGGGCGTCGATGGCGTAGCCGTGCCCGTCGCCGTTGGCGCTGCCCAGTTCGGCCGTGGCGGACGGCTGTTGGCCCCAGCCGACCGGGACCTTGTAGAAGAGCGTCTGGCCGGGCGTGATGCCGGCGCTCCAGACGCCCTGCCCCACCGTGGCCGCCCCGGAGAACCCGGCGCCGCCCTGGCTGTGCTTGGCAGTCCCCGACACCGGGGCGGGTGAGGCGGAGTTCCACACCTTGGGCGGGCTCGTCGCACCCGCCTGCTTCAGGCGCGGTTCGGTGGTGGCCGTGATCTCCAGGTCCCAGGCGCCGGGTGAGGAGTCCGCCGTACCGGTGCGTTCGACGACGGCGTAGTAGGCGCCGGAGCCCTGGCACAGGGGGTCGGCCGGGGAGGTCGTCCGTGCGCCCCATGCCGTGATGGGGTGCGGGCTCCTGGCTGCACCGAAGCGGGCGCGCTCGTTGGAGCAGGAGTGGTTGTCGGAGTCCTGCACCGACACCCTGATGCCGTCGGTGATGGAGAGCGTGGCGTCCGCGCGGGGAATGGCGGTGACGGAGACGTACGCGTTGGACGTGGCATCGAGATCAAGGCGGTAGTAGACCTTCGCGCCCCTGGGGAGGGAGCTGCGGTAGGTCCCGCCGGCTTCGAGGAGCTCGGCGTTCGTGGTGCCTTTCGCTCCGTCCACAGGCTGTGCGTCCTCCGCGAAGGTGTAGGAGGAGGCAGCGGCGGAGACGTCGGTGCTCGGGGTTGCGGCTGCCGCCGCGGCGGCGGTCGACCAGGGCGCCGCGGCTGCCGTGCACAGCACCGCCGTCATGGCCGCCACGCGCGCGCGTGCCGATGGACGCCCGCGCCATGCCCTCGCGCGCCACCACGCCGTACGCCGCCCCATCACGCGCCACCCCTCGTCGTCGTCCGGACCGCTGGACCGTGGCCCATCCTGCCCCGCGGGGGAGCGCCTCATCCGGGCAACACAAAACCCCGACCGCAAGGACGGCCGGGGTCTGTTCAGATTCCGTTGTCGGTACTCACGAACCCGTGGGCACGGAGTCGGTCGCCTCCGTCCACAGATCCTGCTCGGCGCGATCCGCCTGGATCTGGCGGTACACGAGGAGCCCGCCGATGGCGGCCAGTGCGACCAGGAGAAGCTTCTTCACCGCGCGACCTCGTCTTTCCTTGACGTAGGGGACTTCTGGCGCCCGACTATACACACCGACCGATACCGATCGGTGACCTGCGTGGGCCCTCAACTCCCCTCCGGCAAACCGCAGTAGAACCGGAGGTCACCGCTCCGATCTGAGGGTGATCACACCCCCACGGACGGTGACTTTGTTCTTCATTCTCCTATTAACGAGCCGTTTGCACCCATCCGGGTGTTGTTCATCTGAACATCGCCGCGCCACGGGCGTCGGTCCACCACTTCGCGGCCCCGATACACATCATGAGGAAAGTACGCAAATCGCCCGACCCGAAAGTGAGGGGCCATGGCCCAGAACCAGGTCATGAAGCTGTGGAACGTCATCGTCACCGCCTTTCTCGCGCTGTGCACGACGTTCGGACTCATCACGACGACCGCTTCCGCGGCGGTACCGCAGACCGAGGCGACCGGCAACTGCAGCGCGCCGGTGACGATGCCGACGACCTCCCACTGGTCCTGGTCCTATGCCAGGGCCCTGCCCCCCACGATGAAGCAGCGCATCCGCGCCGAGGCCCACGGAAAGTCCCCCAGCTGCCGCCACAGCCCGATCATGGAAACGGAGGCAGGCACGGACCTCTCCGAGCCGGCCACTCCCCTCCAGCTGTGAGGCACCGCCCCTGCAACCCGGCGTAACGGCGAACTTGCGTACCCGAACCGCCCATGAAGAAGACCCCCAACCGGAATCGGTTGGGGGTCTTCTTCGTTCTCCACTGACAGACATGACCTTCTGAACGCAAAAGACCCCCAGCCCTGTGGACTGGGGGTCTTCGTACTGGTGGGGCTAACAGGATTTGAACCTGTGGCCTCATCCTTATCAGGGATGCGCTCTAACCAACTGAGCTATAGCCCCGCCGCGCTCTGCGGTGTGTGTCCCGCGCGCTGACCCCTGAAGATTAGCGCACGACGTGGGCAGTCCCAAAATCGGTTGTCCGAGGGCCGGCGGCAGGACCGGTGCCGGAGGTTCGAAACGAGGGCCCCGGTTGATGTCACTCGTGCTCGGCGAGGGGCACGGTCAAGGTCACTCGTCCTCGGCGAGGGGCACGGCCAAGGTCACTCGTCCTCGGCGAGCGTCAGCTCGATGCCGCCGACGAAGCCCGCCGAGAGGTTGTAGATGAACGCGCCGAGGGTCGCGAGGGCCGTCGCGAGGACGACGTCGATGACCGCGATGATCGACGTGAACATCAGGACGTGCGGGAGCGACAGGAACGACTGCAGGTCGAAGCCGTTCGACTCGTTGGAGCCGGTGGCTTCCGAGATCGTGCCGCCGACCGTCGAGAAGACGCCCATCGCGTCCATGACCATCCACAGGACCGCGGACGCGACGATCGTGCAGATGCCCAGCGCGATGGAGAGCAGGAAGCTCACCTTCATCACCGACCACGGATCGGCCTTCGCCACGCGCAGGCGTGCCTTGCGGATGCGGGGCGTGGTGCGCGCGCCGGTGCGCGGCCGCCGTACGGCACCGGCCGGTGACTGGGCGGGCGCCTGTGCCTGGTTCTGGTAGGCCTGCGGCGGGTGGTAGGGCCCGGCGGGCTGCTGCGGCTGCCGCTCACCGGGGAGCGGAGAGGCCGCCGGGGCCGGTGCGGGCTGGGCCGGAGGCTGCTGCGGCTGCGGCTGGGCGGCCGGAGCCGGCCCGGCCTTCTGCTGCTGTGTCTGCGGGCCTCGGGCTTCCGTCACAGTTCCCCCCTGGGATCCATGCGTCTCCGACGAGGGTGAGTCGGTCTCGGCTGCGTCGATCTTGCGCAGCTGGGTCGTGTGCGGATCCGTCGCACGCGCGGCGGAGCCACGGCCGCCTCCGTCCGATTCCGTACCCGTGGGGGTAGCGGCCGATCCGGCGCCCGTGGCTCCGCTCACGATGACTCACTCCTCGTGCTACTCGTCCGAGGGCGCCTCACCCTCGTCCGTGCCGGTGGTCGCGGCACCTTCGGCGGTCTCGTCGACGGCCACATCGCCGTCGACCTCCTCCGCCTCGCGTCCCGCCTCGGCGTTACGAGCGATACCGACGACGGCATCGCGCTTGCCCAGGTTGATCAGTTGGACGCCCATGGTGTCACGGCCCGTCTCCCTGACCTCGTTGACTCGCGTACGAATCACACCGCCCGACAGCGTGATGGCGAGGATCTCGTCGGTCTCCTCGACCACCAGCGCGCCGACCAGCGAACCGCGGTCCTCCACGATCTTGGCAGCCTTGATACCGAGGCCGCCGCGACCCTGGACGCGGTACTCGTCGACGGCAGTCCGCTTCGCGTACCCACCGTCCGTAGCAGTGAACACGAACGTACCGGGTCGAACAACATTCATCGACAGAAGTTCATCGCCCTCACGGAAACTCATGCCCTTGACACCGGAGGTGGCACGGCCCATGGGCCGCAGGCTCTCGTCCGTGGCAGTGAACCTGATCGACTGCGCCTTCTTGCTGATCAGAAGCAGATCGTCATCGGGCGAAACGAGTTCGGCTCCGATCAGTTCGTCGTCCGAACCGTCCTCCGTCTCCCGGAGGTTGATCGCGATCACACCGCCGGAGCGGGGTGAATCGTAATCCTTCAGCGGCGTCTTCTTGACCAGGCCGCCCTTGGTGGCGAGGACCAGGTAGGGCGCCGCCTCGTAGTCGCGGATCGCGAGGATCTCGGCGATCGCCTCGTCCGGCTGGAAGGCGAGCAGGTTCGCGACGTGCTGGCCGCGCGCCTCACGGCCGGCGTCCGGAAGCTCGTAGGCCTTCGCACGGTAGACGCGGCCCTTGTTGGTGAAGAACAGCAGCCAGTGGTGCGTGGTCGACACGAAGAAGTGGTCGACGATGTCGTCCTGCTTCAGCTTCGTGCCGCGTACGCCCTTGCCGCCCCGCTTCTGCGAGCGGTAGTCCTCCGTCTTGGTGCGCTTGATGTAGCCGCCGCGCGTGATGGTGACGACGATGTCCTCTTCGGCGATCAGGTCCTCGATGGACATGTCACCGTCGAAGGGCACCAGCATCGTCTTGCGGTCGTCGCCGTACTTCTCGACGATCGCGGCGAGTTCCTCGCTGACGATGCCGCGCTGGCGGACCGGGGAGGCGAGGATCTCGTTGTACTCGGTGATCTTCGCCTGGAGCTCGTCGTGCTCCTGGATGATCTTCCGGCGCTCCAGGGCGGCCAGTCGGCGCAGCTGCATCTCGAGGATGGCGTTCGCCTGGATCTCGTCGATCTCCAGGAGCTCCATCAGGCCCGCGCGCGCGATCTCGACGGTGTCGCTGCGCCGGATCAGCGCGATGACCTCGTCGATGGCGTCCAGGGCCTTCAGCAGGCCGCGCAGGATGTGCGCCCGCTCCTCGGCCTTGCGCAGGCGGAAGCGCGTACGGCGGACGATGACCTCGATCTGGTGCGTCACCCAGTGGCGGATGAACGCGTCCAGGGAGAGCGTGCGCGGGACGCCGTCGACCAGCGCCAGCATGTTGGCGCCGAAGTTCGTCTGCAGGTCCGTGTGCTTGTACAGGTTGTTCAGGACGACCTTGGCGACCGCGTCCCGCTTGAGCACGATGACGAGACGCTGACCGGTACGGGAGCTGGTCTCGTCGCGGACGTCCGCGATGCCGCCGATCTTGCCGTCCTTCACCAGGTCGGCGATCTTCTGCGCGAGGTTGTCCGGGTTGACCTGGTACGGCAGCTCCGTGACCACCAGGCACTGGCGGTTCTGGATCTCCTCGACCTCGACGACCGCGCGCATCGTGATGGAGCCGCGGCCGGTGCGGTACGCCTCCTCGATGCCCTTGCGGCCCACCACCAGGGCGCCGGTCGGGAAGTCCGGGCCCTTGATGCGCTCGATGAGGGCGTCGAGGAGCTCCTCGTGCGAGGCGTCCGGGTTCTCCAGGTACCACTGGGCGCCCGCCGCGACCTCGCGCAGGTTGTGCGGCGGGATGTTGGTCGCCATGCCGACCGCGATACCGGCCGAGCCGTTGATCAGCAGGTTCGGGAAGCGGGCCGGCAGGACGGTCGGCTCCTGGGAGCGGCCGTCGTAGTTGTCCGTGAAGTCGACGGTCTCCTCGTCGATGTCACGGACCATCTCCATCGACAGCGGCGCCATCTTGCACTCGGTATAGCGCATGGCCGCCGCCGGGTCGTTGCCCGGAGAGCCGAAGTTGCCGTTGGAATCGACGAGCGGCATGCGCATCGACCACGGCTGGGCGAGACGGACCAGGGCGTCGTAGATCGAACTGTCGCCGTGGGGGTGGTAGTTGCCCATGACGTCGCCGACGACGCGGGCGCACTTGTAGAAGCCGCGCTCGGGGCGGTAGCCGCCGTCGTACATGGCGTACAGGACGCGGCGGTGGACGGGCTTGAGGCCGTCCCGGACGTCGGGCAGCGCACGGGACACGATGACGGACATCGCGTAGTCCAGGTACGAGCGCTGCATCTCCGTCTCGAGCCCGACGGGCTCGACACGCAGGACGACCTCGCCGCCCTCTTCAGGCGTGCTGGGAGTGTTCTCGTCGGCCATTGCTGGTGAAGATCCTTCCTGGTGCGGTCAGCTGAGACCGACTCAGATGTCGAGGAAGCGGACGTCCTTGGCGTTGCGCTGGATGAACTGGCGGCGCGCCTCGACGTCCTCGCCCATCAGGACCGAGAACAGGTCGTCGGCCTGGGCGGCGTCGTCGAGGGTGACCTGGCCGAGGACCCGGTGCTCCTGGTCCATCGTGGTCACACGCAGTTCCTCGGCGTTCATCTCGCCGAGACCCTTGAAGCGCTGGATGGAGTCCTCGCGGACGCGCTTGCCCCGCTGACGGCCCATCTCGATCAGCGCGTCACGCTCACGGTCCGAGTAGGCGTACTCGATGTCGTCCCGGCCCCACTTGATCTTGTACAGCGGAGGACGGGACAGGTACACGTGACCGGCCTCGACCAGCGGCCGCATGAAGCGGAACAGGAAGGTCAGCAGCAGGGTGCTGATGTGCTGGCCGTCGACGTCGGCGTCCGCCATCAGGATGATCTTGTGATAGCGGAGCTTCTCGATGTCGAAGTCCTCGTGGACCCCGGTGCCGAAGGCGGAGATCAGTGCCTGGATCTCCTGGTTCTGGAGGATCTTGTCGATCCTGGCCTTCTCGACGTTGAGGATCTTTCCGCGGATCGGGAGGATCGCCTGGTACTGCGGGTTGCGGCCGGACTTGGCCGAGCCGCCGGCGGAGTCACCCTCGACGATGAAGATCTCGCACTTGGTCGGGTCGTTCGACTGGCAGTCGGAGAGCTTGCCCGGCAGCGACGCGGACTCGAGGAGGCCCTTACGACGCGTCAGGTCACGGGCCTTGCGGGCCGCCACACGCGCGGTGGCCGCCTGGATGCCCTTGCGGATGATGTCCGCCGCCTCGTTCGGATTGCGGTCCAGCCAGTCGTTGAGGTGCTCGTAGACCGCCTTCTGGACGAAGGTCTTCGCCTCGGTGTTGCCCAGCTTGGTCTTGGTCTGGCCCTCGAACTGCGGCTCGCTCAGCTTCACCGAGATGATCGCCGTCAGGCCCTCGCGGATGTCGTCACCCGTGAGGTTGTCGTCCTTCTCGCGCAGCAGCTTCTTGTCGCGCGCGTACTTGTTGATCAGGTTGGTGAGCGCCGCGCGGAAGCCCTCTTCGTGCGTACCGCCCTCGTGCGTGTGGATGATGTTGGCGAAGGAGTACACGCCCTCGCTGTAACCGCTGTTCCACTGCATCGCGACTTCGAGGGAGAGGCTCTTCTCCTTGTCCTCCGCCTCGAGGTCGATCACCGTCGGGTGCACCGCGTCTCCCTTGCGGGAGTTGAGGTACTTCACGAAGTCGACGATGCCGCCCTCGTAGTGGTACGTGACGTGCTTGACCTCGGCGGTCTCGTCGGCGCCCGCCTCGTCCGCCCCGGAGGTGGCCTTCGCCGACTCGCGCTCATCAGTGAGTTTGATCGTCAAACCCTTGTTGAGGAACGCCATCTCCTGGAAGCGCCGCGACAGCGTCTCGAAGGAGTAGTCGGTGGTCTCGAAGATGTCGGCGTCGGCCCAGAAGGTGACCGACGTGCCGGTCTCCTCGGTGGCCTCGTGCTTGACCAGCGGCGCCGTGGGGACGCCCATCTTGTAGTCCTGGGTCCAGCGGTGACCGTCGGTCCTGACCTCGACCGCGACCTTCGAGGACAGCGCGTTCACGACGGAGACGCCGACGCCGTGCAGACCGCCGGAGACCGCGTAGCCGCCCCCGCCGAACTTGCCGCCCGCGTGCAGAACGGTCAGCACGACCTCGAGTGCCGGCTTGCCCTCGGAGGGCACGATGCCCACCGGGATGCCACGGCCGTTGTCGACCACGCGGACGCCGCCGTCGGCGAGGATCGTCACGTCGATGGTGTCCGCGTGGCCGGCCAGTGCCTCGTCGACGGAGTTGTCGACGACCTCGTACACGAGGTGGTGCAGCCCTCGCTCACCGGTCGAGCCGATGTACATACCGGGGCGCTTGCGGACCGCGTCCAGCCCCTCGAGGACGGTGATGGCGCTGGCGTCGTACGAGGCGGTGACCTCGCCGTTCGACGAGGTCACCGCGCCGTTCTCGCCGGCGTCGGTGGACGGGATGTTCTCGTTGGGGTTGCCGGAATCGGCCACGAAGCGCCCTTTCTGGCACAGCACGAGCCAGGCTCGTCGGCGGGTTGCCGGAGCGGCTGCGGCATGTTGCGTTGGTAAGCCTTGTTCAGCGTTGCTCAGCTTTTCCCGGACGTCCCCACGACTGGGGCGGGATTGGCTTCCAGTCTACCGGTAGCGCCGACAGTGATGGGGGTTTGCCGGTACCTGAGTCCTCATGTGGCGCCCTGAACCGGCGTCTGCCGGGTCCCCATATACGGAGCAGGGCTCCAAGAGGCTCACAGAGGCACTCAGCGCTTCCGACTGTCAACCCTTGGCTACTTGGGAGTCAGGTCGCAATTCGCAACCGTGTGCGGCGGTACGACACGGAGGCCGCCGGAGCCACGACCGGACCGCCGACGGCCTGCAGATGTGAGGTCTGTCACCCGTACGTGTCGCCGGGGCCCGTGCTGCCGGGGGCACGCAGGGGACCGTAGCGACGGGCGGGGCCACCGGGGCCGTTCACCTTGATCATCTTCACCGCGCCGTGCCCGAGGTCCTCGTTGAGACGGGCCACCAGCGTCGGGGCGAGCAGGCGCAGATTCGTCGCCCAGGCCGTCGAATCGCAGCGCACCACCAGGACGCGCTCGTCCTCGTCGTACTTCTCCGGCTCACAGTGCTTGGCCACGTCCTCGCCCACGATCTGCGGCCAGCGGCCCATCACCCCGCCCACCGCCGCCGGGGTCTCCCAACCGCGCTCGGTGATGAGCCGGTTGATCGCAGCACCGAGCGCCATGGGGTCGCGTCCGTCCGCGCGTGCGCCGGAGCGCAGACCACCGCGTCGCGCCTGCTTCTTCTGCTGGGCCGCGTCCCCACGCGCGCGTGCCTGTTCCTTCGCCGCCCTCAGCGCCACGCGCGCGAGGTCGACGCCGGACGGCTCGGGGGCCTTCTTGGGCGCGGGCTCTTCGTCCGTCATGCGCGCTCCACCGTCCCGTCGGACACCGAGTACCGCGTCCCGGTCAGTACGTGCGGTACGTCGTCGTCCACCGCGGCCGTCACCAGCACCTGCTCACCGGGCGCGACCAGCTCCGCCAGACGCTCGCGGCGACGGGTGTCCAGCTCCGCGAAGACATCGTCGAGGACGAGCACCGGCTCGTTGCCCTCGGCCCGCAGCAGGTCGTACGAGGCGAGGCGCAGCGCCAGCGCATACGACCACGACTCCCCGTGGGAGGCGTACCCCTTGGCGGGCAGCTGACCGAGTTTGAGAAGCAGATCGTCCCGATGGGGTCCTACGAGGGTGACGCCCCGCTCGATCTCCTGCTTGCGCGCCTCGGCGAGCGCCCCCATCAGCTGCTCGTAGAGATCCTCGCGGGTATGGGCCTCACCGGGCGCGGACGGCTTGTACTCCAGGCTCACCGGGCCGCCCCCCGGCGCCAGCTGCTCGTACGCCTTGTCGGCCAGCGGCTGGATCGCCGCGACCAGATCCAGGCGCTGGGCGAGCAACTCGGCGCCCGCGCGCGCGAGATGCTGGTCCCAGACGTCGAGCGTGGACAGGTCCATGGAGCGGCCGCCGTGCCGACGGGCCAGCGCGGCCGACTTCAGGAGCGTGTTGCGCTGCTTCAGGACCCGCTCGTAGTCGGAGCGCACGCCGGCCATGCGCGGGGAACGAGCGGTGATCAGCTCGTCCAGGAAACGACGCCGCTCCCCGGGGTCCCCCTTGACCAGAGAGAGATCCTCGGGCGCGAACAGGACGGTCCGTACGATGCCCAGCACGTCACGCGGTCTGACCTGCGAGGACCTGTTGATGCGGGCGCGGTTGGACTTGCCGGGGTTCAGCTCCAGCTCGACCAGCTGCTGCCGCTCGCCCTGTTTGACCTGCGCCCGGATGACCGCGCGATCCGCGCCCATGCGCACCAGGGGGGCGTCGGAGGCCACGCGATGGCTGCCGAGGGTGGCGAGATAGCCGACGGCCTCGACGAGGTTGGTCTTGCCCTGCCCGTTCGGGCCGACGAAAGCGGTGACGCCCGGGTCCAGCGGGACCTCGACCCGGGCGTACGAACGGAAGTCGGCCAGCGACAGGTGCGTGACGTGCATGGTCGGTCGCCGACCTCCCCCAGGTTGCGGGCTGACTTTTCAACAGCCCTGTGGATTACTTCTTCTCGACCGCGTGGCCGCCGAACTGGTTCCGCAGCGCCGCGATCATCTTCATCTGCGGAGAGTCCTCCTGACGCGACGCGAACCGCGCGAAGAGGGAGGCCGTGATCGCGGGCAGCGGCACGGCGTTGTCGATGGCGGCTTCCACAGTCCAGCGTCCCTCGCCGGAGTCCTGTGCAAAACCTTTCAGCCTGTCCAGGTGCTCGTCCTCGTCGAGGGCGTTCACCGCGAGGTCCAGCAGCCAGGAACGGATGACCGTGCCCTCCTGCCAGGAGCGGAAGACCTCGCGCACATCCGTGACCGAGTCGACCTTCTCCAGCAGCTCCCAGCCCTCGGCGTAGGCCTGCATCATCGCGTACTCGATGCCGTTGTGGACCATCTTCGCGAAGTGCCCCGCACCGACCTTGCCGGCGTGCACCGAGCCGAACTTCCCCTCGGGCTTCAGCGCGTCGAAGACCGGCTGCACCTTGGCGACGTTCGCCGCGTCACCGCCGTACATCAGCGCATAGCCGTTCTCCAGGCCCCAGACGCCGCCCGAGACGCCGCAGTCAACGAAACCGATGCCCTTGGCCGCCAGCTCCTCGGCGTGCCTCTCGTCGTCCGTCCAGCGGGAGTTGCCGCCGTCCACGACGACGTCTCCCGGCTCCAGGAGCTCGCCCAGTTCGTCGATCGTCGACTGGGTGGGCGCTCCGGCCGGGACCATCACCCAGACCACGCGGGGCCCGCTGAGCTTGCCCACAAGCTCTTCCAGGCTGTGGACATCGGCAAGGTCCGGGTTGCGGTCGAATCCGATCACGGTGTGGCCTGCGCGGCGTATCCGCTCGCGCATGTTGCCGCCCATCTTGCCGAGGCCGACGAGACCGAGCTCCATCAGTTGTTCCTTAGGTTGCTGTGTGGCGTGTGGGGCACGTTCGTACCTGCGTCCGAGCCTAAACCCGGACGCTCGCGCACACCTGTGGGCATACCCGCTCATAAGTACGCCCCTACCTGCGGATTCTCTGAGGAGAGAGATCAGCCGCTGAGCCGCACCGGCATGATCAGGTACTTGTAGGCCTCGTCCGCCTCGGCATCCAGCGCCGGCTTGCCGCTGAGCAGCGCGGGCTTGGTGGACGTCGTGAACGACAGCTGCGCCACCGGCGAGTCGATGGCGCTCAGGCCGTCCAGGAGGAACGTCGGGTTGAAGGCGATCGAGATGTCGTCGCCCTCCAGCTGCGCGTCCACACGTTCCACAGCCTGTGCATCGTCGCTGGAGCCGGCCTCCAGGATCAGCACGCCCTGCTCGAAGCTCAGCCGCACCGGGGTGTTGCGCTCGGCGACCAGGGCCACACGCTTGACGGCCTCCACGAAGGGGGCGGTCTCGATGACGGCGACGGTGTTGAACTCCGTCGGGAACAGCGTGCGGTACTTCGGGAGGTCGCCCTCGAGGAGACGGGTGGTGGTGCGCCGCCCGGCGCCCTCGAAACCGATCAGCCCCTCGCCCGCGCCCGAGCCGGACAGCGCCAGGATCACGCTGTCGCCGCTCGTGAGGGCCTTGGCGGTGTCCAGGAGCGTCTTGGCGGGCACCAGGGCGACCGCGGAGGCGTCGGGGTTCTCCGGCTTCCACAGGAACTCGCGGACCGCGAAGCGGTAGCGGTCGGTGGAGGCCAGGGTGACGGTGTCGCCCTCGATCTCGATGCGCACACCGGTGAGGACGGGCAGCGTGTCGTCACGGCCGGCCGCGATGGCCACCTGGGCGGCCGCGGAGGCGAAGACCTCGCCGGGCACGGTGCCCGTGGCGTTCGGCATCTGCGGCAGCGCCGGGTACTCCTCCACAGGCAGGGTGTGGAGTGTGAACCGGGAGGACCCACAGACCACGGTCGCCCGTACACCGTCTGTGGAAATCTCCACGGGCCGGTTGGGGAGGGCGCGGGAGATGTCGGCGAGCAGCCGGCCGGAGACGAGGACGGTGCCCTCCTCCTCGACCTCCGCCTCCACCGACACCCGCGCGGAGACCTCGTAGTCGAAGCTGGACAGGCTCAGAGCGCCGTCCTCGGCCTTCAGCAGAAGGCCGGCGAGGACAGGCGCCGGCGGACGGGCCGGGAGGCTGCGCGCCGCCCAGGCAACTGCCTCCGCGAGTACGTCGCGTTCCACCCGGATCTTCACTGTTGCCGCCTCCTGCTGTTGCCGGCGCTTCTCGCCCTGCCTGGCTTCGTCGTCTGTCTCGGTGTCATCGGTCCCTGCGGTGGGAAGGACACCGGGGAACAGTCTGACGCACGGCACTGACAGTAGGTGCCTCTCGGGGTCAAGTCGTGACGAGGGGCAGCCGGGAGCCGGACGGCGAGTTGTGCACAGGACCCCCTTCGAAACGAACTTCTCGCTCTCTCTAGTCGGGAGTAGTAGTAGGGCCTGTGGAAACCGTGGATAACCCTGTTTTCCCAGCTCAGAGGCGAGATTTTGTCCACGGGCCCTGTGGGCGGAGACAGTGGACAACTCTGCAGATCTGTGGAGAACGGAAAGTTCTGCACACCCCGTGCACAGCCTGAGGTGAGTTCTCCCCAGCGCCGTCCCCAGCTTTTCCCCCGTTGCCCACAGCCCAACCCGGCACCTTTGTGTGACGCCTTTCACTCGACGCGGTGATCAGGCGCGTCACGTTGCCGAACAGTGGACAGCGGTGTGGAGAAGTCGCCCTTCGCTGGGGACAATCAGGCCCAGCCTGTGGGTTGTCGGTGGACAACTTCGTGCACAGCTTGTGGATCAGTTCTCCGTCCACAGTCTGTGGAGATCCTTCATCCACCGATCCACAGGCACTTGAGCTGCCTGGATGGCTGTTCAAGCGCTCCCCTGTGGACCGAACTCTGGACAACTCCGCAGTCCCCAGGATGTGGACAGCAGAAAGTTCACGAATCTGTGGAGGGCGGCCGTAACTCGGCAGGTAATCGAACAGCGGGCGTCCCCGGCATGACGAAGGGCGCCCCGGGATCGTGGCCCGGGGCGCCCTCGACGGCGTCGTCTGCGGCTGTCAGCCGTTCTTGATGCGGTTCGTCAGCTCGGTCACCTGGTTGTAGATGGAGCGCCGCTCGGCCATCAGATTGCGGATCTTGCGGTCGGCGTGCATGACCGTGGTGTGGTCGCGGCCGCCGAACAGTGCGCCGATCTTCGGCAGGGAGAGATCCGTCAGCTCCCGGCACAGATACATGGCGATCTGGCGGGCGGTCACCAGCGCGCGGCCGCGTGAGGTACCGCACAGGTCCTCGACGGTGAGGCCGAAGTAGTCGGCGGTCGCGCTCATGATGGCCGTCGAGGTGATCTCGGGGGCCGAGTCCTCGCCGCCGGGAATCAGGTCCTTGAGGACGATCTCGGTCAGGCCCAGGTCCACCGGCTGCCGGTTGAGCGAGGCGAACGCCGTCACACGGATCAGCGCGCCCTCCAGCTCACGGATGTTGCGCGAGATGCGGGAGGCGATGAACTCCAGTACCTCCGGCGGGGCGTTGAGCTGCTCCTGGACCGCCTTCTTGCGCAGGATCGCGATGCGCGTCTCCAGCTCGGGCGGCTGGACGTCGGTGATCAGGCCCCACTCGAAACGGTTCCGCAGCCGGTCCTCCAGCGTGACCAGCTGCTTGGGCGGCCGGTCGCTGGAGAGCACGATCTGCTTGTTGGCGTTGTGGAGGGTGTTGAAGGTGTGGAAGAACTCCTCCTGCGTCGACTCCTTGTCCGCGAGGAACTGGATGTCGTCGACGAGCAGGATGTCCATCTCGCGGTAGCGCTTGCGGAAGCTGTCGCCCTTGCCGTCGCGGATGGAGTTGATGAACTCGTTGGTGAACTCCTCCGAGCTCACATACCGCACACGTGTACCCGGGTAGAGGCTTCGCGCGTAGTGCCCGATGGCGTGCAGCAGGTGCGTCTTGCCGAGCCCGGACTCCCCGTAGATGAACAGGGGGTTGTACGCCTTTGCCGGTGCCTCGGCGACGGCGACCGCGGCGGCGTGTGCGAAGCGGTTGGAAGCGCCGATGACGAACGTGTCGAAGAGGTACTTCGGGTTCAGGCGCGCGGTGGGCTCACCGGGGCCGGTGGCCGGCGCGGGCTTCGCGGCCAGCGGGCCGGGGGCGCCGCTGGAGGCGGGCAGCGAGGAGCCGACGGGGCCGCCGCGGTGGACGTGCCCGGAGCCGGACGGCTGCTCGGGCAGTTCCCGGCGGGCGTCACGCTGGTCGTAATCGGGTCGGTGCTGGTCGTAGTCCGGGCGCGGCTGCTCGTAGTCGGGTCGCTGTGCCTCGTAGGGCGGGCGCTCCAACGACTGGGGACGGTAGTCCTGGGAGGGCGGGGCGTACGCGTCCTGTGCCGGGGAGCCGTAGGAGTCCTGCGGCGGCGAGGCGTACGGGTCCCGCTCGGGGAAGCCGAGGCGCTGCTGCTGCCAGCTGTACTCGTCCTGTGACGGGCGCGGCCAGGCGCCGGGCTCGGGGCGCTGGTACTCCGAGGGGTAGGCAGGGCGGGCGGTGGGGAGCTGGTCGCCCGGGTCGCCGGGGGGTTGCTCGGGGCGGTTCGACCGGTGGTCGTCGGCGCGGTGGCGGCCGTAGCCGTCGTACTGCCCGGAGGGGAGTTCGGGTTCCTCGTAGCGCGGCTGGGGGCGGGCCGGTGGCGCCGGCGGGGCGGGGGGTTCGCCCGCGGAGTCGTCGACGGTGATCGCGATACGGATCGGGCGGCCGCACTCACGGCTCAGGGTTTCGCTGACGATGGGGGCGAGGCGCCCTTCGAGCACGCCCTTCGCAAACTCGTTCGGTACGGCGAGCAGTGCGGTGTCGGCGACGAGCGCGAGCGGCTGGCAGCGCCGGATCCAGTGTTCGTCCTTTGTCTCCACGCCCTGCCCGCGGCCGTCGCCGAGGAGCTGTTCCAATACTCGTGGCCACACTGCGGCAAGATCGGCAGGTACGTCAGCCACAGGGCACGCTCTCTCACGGGTCCCACGAACGTGTGATTGTGGGACGGGTCGGGATTCAAATGGGGTGGGGCAGGTACAAGGGAACGAATCGGAGTTCAGCCACGGTAGTCAGGGCGACGGGTGCGGTTCAAGTTGTTGTCCCCAGGCTGTGGATAGTGTCTCCCAGTGACCGCTGGTTTGACCGGATGGCGTAGCCCCGCGTACCGTAACCAGGTCGAGTTGTCGATGGCTGCTGCCGCCTGCCTCCGATGGGCACAGATCGCGTCAGGTGATCGGGAAGCGGTGCAATCGGGCGTAACTGCGAGCTACTCGTGGGCGCACGGTGACAGCCAGGACGGCACCCGCCACCACCGATTAATTTCTGGAGCCCCCGAGTGAGCAAGCGCACCTTCCAGCCGAACAACCGTCGTCGCGCCAAGACCCACGGCTTCCGTCTGCGGATGCGTACCCGTGCCGGTCGCGCGATTCTCGCGAACCGTCGTGCCAAGGGTCGCGCCAGCCTGTCCGCCTGATCCCGGTCAGGTCATGCCGTCGTGCTGCCCACCGAGAACCGGCTGAGGCGGCGCGAGGACTTCGCGACCGCGGTACGACGAGGGCGCCGGGCCGGACGCCCGTCCCTCGTCGTCCATCTTCGTAGCGGTGCCACGGACCCGCACGCGCCTGGGGAGAGCGCTCCCCCGACGCGTGCGGGTTTCGTCGTGAGCAAAGCCGTGGGCGGTGCGGTGGTACGCAACAAGGTCAAGCGCAGACTGCGCCACCTGATGCGCGACCGAGTCGTCCTGTTGCCCCCCGGTAGCCTGGTAGTCGTACGAGCGTTGCCCGGCGCGGGTGACGCCGACCATGCACAACTGGCCCGAGACCTGGATGCCGCCATCGAGCGGCTGCTGGGAGGGGGCGCACGATGAAGTACCCGCTGCTGGCTCTGATCAAGCTGTACCAGTGGACGATCAGTCCGCTGCTCGGGCCGGTGTGCAAGTACTACCCGTCGTGTTCCCACTACGGCTACACGGCCATCGACCGGCATGGTGCGATCAAGGGCACTGCGCTCACCGCGTGGCGCATCCTGCGGTGCAATCCGTGGTCGCTGGGCGGTGTGGACCATGTCCCGCCGCGCAAGCGTCCGCGGTGGCACGAAATGCTGCGTGGCGCCTGGCGTGCACGCAAGGGCGGGCCCTCCGCCGGCGAACCGGCCACCGAGGAGAATCTTCCTTCGAGCCCGGCCGCAGAGACCTCGTCCCATGCCCAAGGAGCATGATTAGTGGACACGATTGCCAGCCTCTTCAGCTTCATCACGACACCCGTTTCATGGGTCATCGTCCAGTTCCACTCGGTGTACGGGAAGATCTTCGGTCCCGACACGGGCTGGGCCTGGGGCCTGTCCATCGTGTCCCTGGTGATTCTGATCCGTATCTGCCTGATCCCGCTCTTCGTGAAGCAGATCAAGGCGACCCGGGCGATGCAGACGCTGCAGCCCGAGATGAAGAAGATCCAGGAGCGCTACAAGAGCGACAAGCAGCGCCAGTCCGAAGAGATGATGAAGCTGTACAAGGAGACGGGTACCAACCCGCTCTCCTCGTGCCTTCCCATCCTGGCGCAGTCCCCGTTCTTCTTCGCCCTGTATCACGTGCTCAACGGCATCGCGACGGGCAAGACGATCGGCGTCATCGACGATCAGCTGCTCGCCAGCGCCCGTCACGCGCACATCTTCGGCGCCCCGCTTGCCGCGAAGTTCACCGACAGCGCCGACAAGGTGGCCCAGCTCGGTGCTGACATCACCGATGTGCGTGTCGTCACCGCCATCATGATCGTTCTGATGTCGGCGTCGCAGTTCTACACGCAGCGCCAGCTGATGACGAAGAACGTCGACACCACGGTGAAGACGCCGTTCATGCAGCAGCAGAAGATGCTGATGTACGTCTTCCCGGTCATGTTCGCCGTCTTCGGCATCAACTTCCCGGTCGGTGTCCTCGTCTACTGGCTGACCACCAACGTGTGGACCATGGGCCAGCAGATGTACGTCATCCACAACAACCCGACCCCGGGTTCCAAGGCCCAGGCCGCCTACCTGGAGCGCCTGACCAAGCACGTCACGCACCACGGCAAGACCCGCAAGCGGAGCGAGAAGACCATCGTCAAGGCGATCGTCGCCAAGGGCCGTGACCGCAACGAGTACGAGCGCAAGTTCATCAACGCCCTGAACAAGGCGGGTCTCGTCGCCCAGACCGACGGCACCGTGATGAAGAGCGACAGCGCTGCCGCCGCCCAGTCCGAGGACGGTACACCGACCACCGGTGGCGCCGCCGCTCCCAGGCGCCAGCAGCCCAAGCGGCAGAGCAAGGCCCAGCGTCAGTCCGGTGGTGCGAAGGCGCCCGGCGACTCCGAGCCGAAGACTTCGCTGAGCAAGTCCGACGAGCCGGAGGACGCCAAGCCCTCCGCCGCTGCGAAGAAGGCCGAGCCGCAGCCTGGTGGCGGTACCGCCCGCAGCAAGGCCCAGTCCGGGCAGCGCAAGGGCCCGCAGCGCCCCAAGTCCCCGTCCAAGAAGTAAAAAGGAGCCCATCCCGTGACGGAAGGCACCACCTCCGCCGCTGCCGAGGGTGCAGACACCCTTACCCGCCTGGAGCAGGAGGGCGAGATCGCGGCGGACTACCTCGAAGGTCTGCTGGACATCGCCGATCTCGACGGCGACATCGACATGGACGTCGAGGCCGACCGCGCTGCTGTCTCGATCATCAGCGACGCGGGCAGCCGCGACCTGCAGAAGCTGGTCGGCCGTGACGGTGAGGTGCTGGAGGCGCTGCAGGAGCTCACGCGCCTGGCCGTGCACCGGGAGACCGGGGATCGCAGCCGGCTGATGCTGGACATCGGCGGCTACCGTGCAAAGAAGCGCGCCGAGCTTTCCGAGCTCGGTGCGAAGGCGGCCGCCGAGGTCAGGAACACCGGCGAGCCCGTGAAGATGAAGCCGATGACGCCGTTCGAGCGCAAGGTCGTGCACGACGCCGTCAAGGCCGCGGGCCTGCGCAGCGAGTCCGAGGGCGAGGAGCCGCAGCGCTTCGTCGTTGTGCTCCCGGCCTGATCGGTTCGTACGTTCCTCCGGCCCCGTCTGTAGCGCAGGCGGGGCCGAGCTTTGTCAGCCTGATAGTTCTGGTGGTCTCGGCGCTCGATGCGCTGATGCGGTACGGAAGGACGGTCCCCCGTGACGGAGGCAGCGGAGCTTCCCCCTGCGCCCGAGCAGGCGCGCGCGGTGTTCGGCGATCGCTTCGCGGACGCGGTCCGCTATGCGGAGCTGCTTGCTGAGGCGGGTGTGCAGCGCGGTCTGATCGGCCCGCGTGAGGTGCCTCGTCTGTGGGAGCGGCATCTGCTGAACTGCGCGGTGCTCTCCGAGGTCGTGCCCGAGGGCGTGACGGTCTGCGATGTGGGCTCGGGTGCGGGCCTGCCGGGCATTCCGCTGGCGCTGGTCCGCGAGGACCTGAAGATCACGCTGCTGGAGCCTCTGCTGCGGCGTACGAACTTTCTCACCGAGGTCGTGGAGCTGCTCGGGCTGGACCATGTGACGGTGGTGCGCGGCCGTGCCGAGGAGGTCATGGGCAAGGTGCCGTCGGTGCATGTGGTGACGGCGCGGGCCGTGGCCCCGCTGGACCGGCTGGCCACCTGGGGCATTCCGCTGCTGCGGCCTTACGGGGAGATGCTTGCGCTCAAGGGCGACACCGCTGAGGAGGAGCTCAAGAGCGCGGCCACGGCGCTCAGCAAGCTGGGTGCGGTGGAGACGTCCATCCTGCATGTGGGTGAAGGCGTGGTGGATCCGCTGTCCACGGTCGTGCGGGTCGAGGTCGGGGAGAGCCCCGGGGGCGTCCGCTTCGCCGCGAAGAAGGCCAAGGCCGCCCGGGCGGGCCGGGCACGTCGTCGGCGCTGATCCGGCCTGACGACGAGACGTACTCCACACAAGCTGCCAAACCTACGCACGCCGGAGTGTCGCGACAGTTCGGCCACCGCTGCTGTGCATCGTGTTTCACGTGAAACGTCGCTCACTGCTGCACGGCATCATCAGCCGCGGCCGCGCCGCTGCCGAACCCCGCGACCGTAAGCCTCTCGGATCACTCGGAGAGGCACCCGTATCCGATGAGACTTGGTCCCCCAGGAGGGGGGCCGAGTTGTCCACAGAGGTGGATTTCTCCACAGAACAACAGGCCTCACTGGTTCACGACCCCGAAGACATGGGAGGCTCTGTTCATTGCGAGCCTGAAGTCGAGGAGAGTGAATCCTTGCGGTCCGACGCCAACATCGCGGGACCGATGACCGATCCGGTCCCCGGTCCCCGTACCGAGTCGATGGGGGAGGATGTTTCACGTGAAACACCGCCCCCGATGGACGACACTCCGATCGGTCGTGCTGCCCAACTGGCGGTGGAGGCTCTGGGCCGCGCAGGCGAGGGCCTGCCACGGCCCGAGCAGACACGCGTCATGGTGGTTGCCAACCAGAAGGGCGGTGTCGGCAAGACGACGACCACCGTCAATCTTGCGGCCTCCCTGGCCCTGCACGGCGGCCGTGTCCTGGTGATCGACCTCGACCCTCAGGGCAACGCATCCACTGCGCTGGGGATCGATCATCACGCCGAGGTCCCGTCCATCTACGACGTCCTGGTCGAAAGCAAGCCCCTCGCGGAGGTCGTCCAGCCGGTCCCCGACGTCGAGGGTCTCTTCTGCGCCCCCGCCACGATCGATCTCGCCGGTGCGGAGATCGAGCTGGTGTCCCTGGTGGCACGGGAGAGCCGGCTGCAGCGGGCCATCCAGGCATATGAGCAGCCGCTGGACTACATCCTGATTGACTGTCCCCCTTCGCTCGGCCTCTTGACGGTCAACGCGCTGGTGGCCGGCGCGGAGGTTCTCATCCCCATCCAGTGCGAGTACTACGCGCTGGAGGGTCTGGGCCAGCTGCTGCGCAATGTCGACCTGGTACGGGGGCACCTCAACCCCACGCTGCATGTATCGACGATCCTGCTCACCATGTACGACGGTCGGACGCGCCTCGCGTCCCAGGTCGCGGACGAGGTGCGCAGCCACTTCGGCGACGAGGTGCTGCGGACGAGCATTCCCCGCTCGGTCCGCATCTCCGAGGCGCCGAGTTACGGGCAGACAGTGCTGACCTACGATCCAGGATCGAGCGGTGCCCTGTCCTATCTTGAGGCGGCACGAGAAATCGCGCTGAAGGGTGTGGGCGTGTCCTACGACGCGCCGCACGCCCATATCGGCGCCCAGAGTGATCCAAGCATGGTGGAGGGGATTCAGTGAGCGAGCGACGGAGGGGTTTGGGCCGTGGTCTCGGCGCACTGATCCCTGCTGCCCCGACGGAGAAGACACCGGCCCCGGCCGCGATGGGGGGCGCTGGTTCTGCGTCTCCGTCTGCGGTCCCGGTGCTGACCACCGACCGGGGAGTGGCCGCGGCGAAGGTGACGACGCTGCCGCCTGTTTCACATGAAACCGAGGAGCCGTCGCTGTACGGCGTCGCGGAGGAGCCCGGGTCTCCTGTGGGCGCCCACTTCGCGGAGCTCCCTCTCGACTCGATCACGCCGAACCCGCGCCAGCCGCGTGAGGTCTTCGACGAGGACGCGTTGCAGGAACTCGTCACCTCCATCAAGGAGGTGGGTCTCCTCCAGCCGGTCGTCGTACGGCAGTTGGGTCCTGCCCGCTACGAGCTCATCATGGGCGAGCGGCGCTGGCGGGCCTGCCGGGAGGCCGGCCTGGACGCGATCCCGGCGATCGTGCGGGCCACGGACGACGAGAAGCTTCTCCTGGATGCCCTGCTGGAGAACCTGCATCGGGCGCAGCTGAACCCGCTGGAAGAGGCTGCTGCCTACGACCAGCTTCTGAAGGACTTCAACTGCACCCACGACCAGCTGGCCGACCGGATCGGTCGTTCCCGTCCCCAGGTCTCCAACACGCTGCGGCTGCTGAAGCTCTCGCCGGCGGTCCAGCGCCGGGTGGCTGCCGGGGTCCTGTCCGCCGGTCATGCGAGGGCGCTGCTCTCCGTCGAGGACTCGGAGGAGCAGGATCGGCTGGCCCACCGGATCGTGGCCGAGGGGCTGTCCGTACGAGCCGTGGAGGAGATCGTGACCCTGATGGGGTCGCGGCCGCAGACGGCCCAGCGGTCCAAGGGCCCTCGGGCCGGCGCGCGGGTCTCTCCTGCGCTGACCGACCTCGCGACCCGTCTCTCGGACCGTTTCGAGACACGGGTGAAGGTCGACCTGGGGCAGAAGAAGGGCAAGATCACCGTCGAGTTCGCCTCCATGGAGGACCTCGAGCGGATCCTCAGCAGCCTCGCTCCCGGCGAGGGACCGGTTCTGCAGAAGAGCCTCCTGGAAGACGATTCCGAGGAACTCGAGGCCTAGACAGCCTGTGGCCGACCGGGCGGTTTCGCTCGCTGGGCCAACGGAGTGGGCCGTGTCCGGTGTGTACCGGAACACGGCCCGCTCTTTGCTTTCAGGCGGTATCGATGGAATCGCTTGGTCGATACGATGCGTTCGGGTATGGCGCATCCACCCGGCAGTACCTCTGAGAGGGAGGCAGGGGCCATGCGAACGATGAGCCGCAGCGGACTGGTGAGCGCAGGTCTCGGACTCGGCGCGGTCGGCGGCTTCGTCGGCAGCCTGCTGAGGGAACGGAGCGCTCTGACAGCCGCCCGCGACGCTGCGGGCGAAGGAAGCGAGGAACAGGCTTCATGGGGCGTCGGCTCGTACCGCTCACGCTGGACAACCTTCAGGACCTTCCCCAGCGCTGTCGTGCGTGTGTCTTCTGGGAGTTGGACCCAGTCAGCGGTGAGGCCGCGGTAAAAGCGGGCACGTCCGCCCTGGAGAAGGAAGCGTGGATTTCCGCGGTCCTGCTGGACTGGGGGTCCTGCGGCCGGGTCGTCTACGTCGACGATGTACCGGTGGGCTTCGTTCTCTACGCCCCTCCGGCTTATGTTCCGCGCTCCGCGGCTTTCCCCACGAGTCCTGTTTCGCCTGACGCGGTACAGCTGATCACCTCGTTCATCATGCCGGGCTATCAGGGGCAGGGGCTTGGACGAGTCATGGTCCAGACGGTCGCCAAGGATCTACTGCGGCGGGGCTTCAAAGCAATCGAGGCTTTCGGGGACGCACGGTGGAAGGAACCCGCCTGCGTCCTGCCGGCTGACCATCTTCTGGCCGTGGGCTTCAAGACGGTCCGCCCGCACCCTGCTTACCCCCGCCTGAGGTTGGAACTGCGGACGACGCTCTCCTGGAAGGAAGACGTGGAGATGGCGCTCGACCGGTTGCTGGGGGCTGTGCAGAAGGAGCCGGCGCTCAGGCCGCTGTGAAGAGCATCCGGACAAGCGAATGGGCCAACCCCTCCGGGGTTGGCCCATTCGTGTTTCACGTGAAACATCCACCGCCGACTCGACGGCTTGTGCCGACTACTCGGCGATGAAGTCCTCGAGGTCGCGGACGATCGCGGCCTTCGGCTTCGCACCGACGATGGTCTTGGCGACCTCGCCACCCTGATAGACGTTCAGCGTCGGGATGGACATGACGCCGTACTTGGCGGCCGTACCCGGGTTCTCATCGATGTTGAGCTTGACGACCTCGATCTTGTCGCCGTACTCGGCGGCGATCGCCTCGAGAGACGGCGCGATCTGGCGGCACGGGCCGCACCAGGCGGCCCAGAAGTCCACCAGTACGGGCTTGTCGCTCTTGAGGACGTCCTGCTCGAAGGAGTCGTCGGTCACATTCTTCAGGGTGCCGGCCACGGCGGGCTCCTTAACTGGTTGGTGCGTGGGGCGGATGGAGGTCAGACAGAGGTCTTCTCGGGCTCGGCCTGCTCCTCGTCCGCAAGGGCGGCGAGGAAGCGCTCGGCGTCGAGCGCGGCGGAGCAGCCGGTACCGGCGGCGGTGATCGCCTGACGGTAGGTGTGGTCGACCACGTCACCGGCGGCGAAGACACCGGTCAGGTTGGTGCGGGTGGAAGGAGCGGCGACCTTGAGGTAGCCCTCCTCGTCGAGGTCGAGCTGGCCCTTGAAGAGTTCGGTGCGCGGGTCGTGGCCGATCGCGATGAACAGGCCGGTGACCGCCAGGTCCGAGAGTTCGCCGGTCTTGAGGTTGCGCAGCTTCAGGCCCGAGAGCTTGGGGTCGCCCTGGATCTCGGCGACTTCGCTGTCCCACACGAACTTGATCTTCGGGTCGGCGAAGGCGCGCTCCTGCATCGCCTTGGAGGCGCGCAGGGTGTCCCGGCGGTGGACGATCGTCACGGACTTGGCGAAGCGGGAGAGGAAGGTTGCCTCCTCCATCGCGGTGTCGCCGCCGCCGATCACGGCGATGTCCTGGTCCTTGAAGAAGAAGCCGTCACAGGTGGCACACCAGGAGACACCGCGGCCGGAGAGGGCGTCCTCGTTCGGCAGGCCCAGCTTGCGGTGCTGGGAGCCGGTGGTGACGATGACGGCCTTTGCCTTGTGCACGGTGCCGGCGGTGTCGGTGACGGTCTTGATCTCACCGGTCAGGTCGACGGAGACGACGTCGTCCGGGACGAGCTCGGCACCGAAACGCTCGGCCTGGGCTCGCATGTTGTCCATGAGCTCGGGACCCATGATGCCGTCCCGGAAGCCGGGGAAGTTCTCCACGTCGGTCGTGTTCATCAGCGCGCCACCGGCGGTGACGGCGCCTTCGAACACGAGCGGCTTCAGCGACGCGCGCGCGGTGTAGAGCGCCGCCGTGTAGCCGGCGGGCCCGGAGCCGATGATGATCACGTTACGGACGTCGCTCACGGCTTGTTTCCTCGTCTCTGGACTGCGTCGTCGGACCGGGGGAGCCCCTCTCAGAACTCTCACCCCACCCAACGGATCCTAAGGGGCGCGCATTCCCACTGTGTCCGGGCACACGGAGGCGCGACACGGGTACGGGATACCACGCATGGCGGAGACGAAGCGTGTGCGTTCAGGGACGGGTGTAGGAGTGCGTCAGGAGAACCTTCGCCTTGGCGGCGGACGCATGGCTCACACAGCTCGCATCCACGATGTACGCGGTCACCTTGTTGCTGGCGGAGGCGTCCGGCATGACCACGAGCAGGACGTCCGTCCTCTTGTAGGTCCCTGGCTTCGTCGCGAGCGCCGGCTCGGTGCGTCCGATGCCGTTACGGACGCAGTCCGGCACCGTGGGCTCCTTGAAGACCTTGGGCTGGTTGGTGCCGCCCTCCACGCCGAAACTGTGCGGAGCATGGGAGCCGCTGCCGGAGCCCTGGCTCTTGAGGAGACCGGTGACCTGGCCCTCCAGATTGGCCTGCGAGAAGGTGTCCGCGGTGGAGGGCTCCCGGCCCTGGGCCTCAGACGCGGGTGGTTTCCCGTCGTTCAGCGACGTGAGCAGGACCGAGCCGAAGCCCAGTGCGGCGACTGTGAAGACGGTGCCCAGGATGGCAACCCTGCGGCGGCCGCCCCACTTGCGCTGCTTGCGACCCGGTCCGGTGGCTGCGGAGGCCCGCGAATGCCCCGCGGGACGGTCTGCTGTTGCCGATGTTTCACGTGAAACATGCGCGCTGTCACGGGCGTCGTCCGTGGAACGGGAGGCGCCGACGAGCGTCGGGGCGTCCCTGGTGTCCGGTGCCGTCGCGTTCAGCAGTGCCTCAGCTGCGAGCGCGGCATCGATACGGCCTGCGACATCGGCGGGCATGCGGGTCGGGCCCGGCACCGAACCGAGCAGCCCCCGGATCTCCTCCAGCGACGAGTAGACGTCCGCGCAGAGCTCGCACTCGTCGAGGTGACGTCGCACGTCGGTAGTCCGGGACGGCGGAAGCAGCCCCTCGGTGAGGTCGGAGATTTCGGCGACGTCCGGGTGTCCGGCCATGTCCGTCGTGGATGTCACGCTCGCCCACCTCCGCCCTTCACAGCAGCTGAATCGCTTGACCCGGTATCCGGCCCTCTGTCGCGTGGACCGGCAGTCGGCGGTCCCGCTGCCGGTGGGACGGATGTCCCCTGCGTCCGGTTCCGCCCCTGACTCGGTTCCTTGCCGCCACCGGCGTTTTCCGGACGGAGGTGGGTGAGGAGCGGCAGGAGTCTGGCTCTGCCGCGGGCGCAGCGGCTCTTCACCGTGCCGGTGGGGACATCGAGCACACGGGCGGCTTCGGCGACCGGGTACCCCTGCATGTCCACCAGGACGAGGGCGGCGCGCTGATCGGCCGGCAGGGTGCCGAGCGCCTCCAGCAGCTGCCGGTGCAGGTCGTTGCGCTCTGCGGGGGCCGATGCCTCCTCGTGGGGCTCCAGCAGTTGCTCCAGCCGCTCGGTGTCGTCGACCGGGGAGGTCTTGCGTGAGGCGGCCTTGCGGGCGCGGTCGAGGCAGGCGTTCACCGTGATCCGGTGCAGCCACGTCGTGACGGCCGACTGACCCCGGAAGGTGTGGGCGGCCCGGTAGGCGGACACCAGGGCGTCCTGGACGGCGTCAGCGGCCTCCTCCCGGTCCCCCAGCGTCCGCAGGGCCACCGCCCACAGCCGGTCACGATGACGCCGCACAAGCTCGCCGAAGGCGTCCGGGTCGCCCTCTACATGGCGGGCCAGGAGGTCCTGATCGCTTGCGTCGCCGTATGCGGTGTCATCTGCCATCGGACCCCCTCCCCTGGGATGCGGTGCGCTTTCAGCCGGTGAACTTCACGTCGGTGATGGCCTGCTTGTAGCCGGCGCTGCTGTAGTCGTCACCGGGCGCCTTCGGCACGTCGGTGATCCACAGCAGGACGTACTGGGTCTTCAGCTTCTTTGAGGCCTTCACCGTGAGAGAGGTGCCGCTCGTGGTCGCGGTTCCGATCTCCTCCAACCCGTCGACCGATGCGGAGGGGGACAGAGAGTCGGTTGCGTACAGGTGGACCGTTGTGTGGTCACCTCCGTACCGGAGCCCTATGGTCGCCGCAGAGATCGTCTGGGCCGAGCTGAGCTCGTAGACGATGCCCACGCCTGGCTTGTACGGCGCGAGTTTGGGGCCCTCGTTGTAGCTCTTGGTCCGCCAGTAGGTGGTGCTGTTGCCGTCGTATGTGTTCTTGACGTCTCCGGGTGCCTGAAGGGACCCCTCGACGGCGTACTCCTGCGCTTCCTTGATCTTGATGTGCGTGACCGGCTTGGCGTTGTCGCCGCTCTTGCCGCCCCCGTCCGTCGTCTGCGTCTTGTTCGTGTCGTCGGACTGGTTGCCGTTGCCCATGAGCGCGTCCGCCAGCTGCCAGCTGCCCAGGCCCAGGGCCGCGATGAGGAGAGCCGAGACGGCCCACTTCAGCGCCTTGCCGGTGCGGCTCTGCAGCGGGGCCGGAGGAGCCGGCACCGGCTGGGTGGCGCCGGGGTGCGGTGCCGGGCGGCCGTAAGTGCCCTGCTGATACGTGGTGCGCTGGTACTCCGGCGGGGCGGTGAAGGCGGGCTCCGGCGGGCGGATGCGGGGCATCTCGCCGATCGCCTTCACCAGTTCCTCCGGCGTGGTGCACGGGGATTCGTGGCGGGAGGCAGTCGCCCCGTCGTTGGCGAGTGCGCGCATGGCCAGCTCGGACAGACCGCGGTGGACACCGGCCCGCACCTGGTCGGGTGCGATCAGACCGACGTCCTTGGGCAGCCCCGCCAGACCGTACGCGTCGTTCTCGTACGGCCAGCGCTGGGTGAGCCCCGCGTACAGGAGCGCGCCGATGGACTCCGTGTCGGTGCGCTGCGGGGTGTCCGAACTGATGCCGCGCAGGGCGGCGTTCACGGCGAGGCCACGGATGCGCCACTGGCCGCTGGAGGTGCGCAGGACGGCGTTGGGGTTCAAGCGCAGATGGGCCAGGCCCTCACGGTGCGCCGCAGCCATCGCGGAGGCGATCTGACTGACCATCTGGTAGGCGTCGTGCGGCTCCAGCGGACCGGAGGCGAGCAGCGTGGTCAGCTCGGCGGCGTCGGGCAGCCACTCGTGGACGACATAGACGAGGTCGTTCTCCTCGACCGCGTCCAGCACCTGGACGAAGCGCGGATCACCGAGCAGCGCCGAGGAGCGGGCCGCGGCCAGCACCGAACGTGCCCGTGGATGGTCCGCGGGCAGGATGTGGACGCCGACGGCGCGGCGAAGCTTCTCGTCCACGGCACGCCAACTGCTGAATCCGTCCAGTCGAGTGACGCACTCCTCGAGCCGGTACCGTCTGGCGAGTTTGTGGCCGCTGTGCAGCTCGGGCGGTGAGGCCTTCCCGGGACCCTCGGTCCCGCCACTCCCCTGTGCCTCGTCGATCTCCGTGTCCCGCTCCCGGTTCTGGGCCACCCCGTCGGCCGTGGACTGGTCCGCCTCTGCGGTCAGCGGTGTGTCACCGCTGTTGTCTGCCACGTCGACGGCAGCCGCGCTCCGTTCTGCCACCGTCGTTCCTGCCTCCCCATTCATCGCGCGCCGGTCAACATCCGTGCGCGCTGTCCGACGCCGAAACCAATTGTGCCCACAGTCCGCCGCTATGCACGACACACGGTGGCGGACGATGGTTGTGCGCGTACCCCCGCGTCAGCGCCCCAGACGCCCGCGGACCATGCCGACCAGTGAGTTCAGCTCCTCGATGCGCATCTTGCGGGCGGCCAGGAAGAAGATCCCGAGCAGGACCGCACCGCCCGCCACCAGGGCCGCGAGGGATCCGACGACGCCCTGGCCGAGCGTGTGGCCGATCTCGTAGCAGGCCGCGCCGCTGAGGGCCGCTGCGGGCACCGAGGCGATGCAGAGCCTGGCGTACGTCCGCAGGACGCGGGCGCCGTCCAGGTCGCCGCCGAGCCGCTTGCGCAGCCGGTTCCAGGCGACGCCGACACCGATCGCATAGGCGAGGCCGTACGAGGCGGCCATGCCGGCCACGGCCCAGCGGGCCGGCAGCGTGACGTAACACAGTGCCGAGGCGCCCGCGTTGACCGCGGCGACGATGACCGTGTTGTAGAAGGGGGTCCGGGTGTCCTCGTAGGCGTAGAACGCGCGCAGGACCACGTACTGCACGGAGTACGGGATCAGGCCGAGGGCGAACGCCATGAGCATGAAGCCCATGTTGGTGGCCTCGCTGATGCCCGAGGAGCCGAAGATCAGCGTGCACATCGGGATGCCGAGGGCGAGGAAACCGAAGGCGATCGGCACGATGGCGACGGCCGTGGTGCGCAGGCCCTGGGAGATGTCGTCGCGGACGGCGCCGCTGTCGTCCTCCGCCGCCGAGCGCGAAATGCGGGGCAGCAGGGCGGCCATCAGGGAGACGGTGATGATGGCCTGCGGCAGGCCCCAGATCAGCTGGGCGTTGGCGTAGGCGGCGAATCCGGTGCCGTCGACGGGTGAGGCCTTGCCGGCCGAGGTGGACAGCTGCGAGACGACGATCGCGCCGGCCTGGTTGGCGAGGACGAACAGGACGGTCCACTTGGCGAGGGTCACGGCCTTGCCGAGGCCGTGGCCCCTCCAGTCGAACCGCAGCCGCAGCCGGAACCCGGTCTCGCGCAGGTACGGGATCATCGCCAGCGCCTGGACGACGAGGCCGAGCAGCACACCGATGCCGAGGAGCCGCTGGCCCTCCGGCGGGATGTTCGTGACCTTCATGCCGGAGTCGGCCGCTGTGCCGTACACCCACATGAACATGCCGAGCGTCACGATGATGACGATGTTGTTCAGGACCGGCGTCCACATCATGGCGCCGAACTTCCCTCGGGCGTTGAGGATCTGGCCCATCACCACATGGACGCCCATGAAGAAGATCGAGGGCAGGAAGTAGCGGACGAAGGTGATGCCGACATCGTTGGCCGCCGGATCGCTGGCCACCGAGTCCGACAGCAGGCGGATCAGGAGCGGTGCGCCGAAGACCGCGAGGACCGTGAGGGCGCCCAGCGCCACCATGACGAGGGTCAGCAGACGGTTGGCGTAGGCCTCGCCGCCGTCCTCGTCCTCCTTCATGGCGCGCACGAGCTGCGGCACGAACACCGAGTTGAGGCCGCCGCCGACGGTCAGGATGTAGATCATCGTGGGCAGCTGGTAGGCGACCTGGAAGGTGTCGCCGAGCAGACCGACGCCCAGCGCCGAGACGATCAGTGCGGAGCGGATGAAGCCGGTGAGGCGGGAGACCATCGTGCCCGCGGCCATCACGGCGCTCGACTTGAGCAGGCCCCCGCCGCGCCCGCCCTTCTTCACCGGGGCCGCAGGAGCGGCGGGGGGTACGGGAGCCACGGGCGGCGTGGTGCCGAGGTTCATGGTCTGGTCGGTCGCGGGCGTGGGTGCCGCCGGAGCCTGGTACTGCGGGGTCGGCGAGGACGCGCCCGGCGCGGCCGCCGGGCCGGGCACCGCCGGGGGATCCGACGGCGGGTATCCGCCGTTCTGCTGCTGGTCCCGGAAGAGATGCGCGAAGGCGTCCGGCTCGTGGCGCTCCTCGCCGGCCTGCGTGACGAGGTCGTCGACGCCCACGTACTGGGTCGTGCGGGGGTCGTCGCCGTACGGCAGGTACTGGCTCGGGCCGTCCGGTTCCGGCGCCGGGGTCTGGGCCCAGACCCGGGAGTCGGGGGCGTGCGGGGACTGAGGCGGCTGGGCGTACAGCGGCTGCTGCGGCTGGTAGGTCCCCGGGGGCGGCGGGGGGTGCGCGGCGCGGTCGTAGAGGGCCTCGGCGACCGGGTCCTGCGCGGAGAGGTCCTGTGCCCGGTAGGGGTCCTGGTCGTAGGCGTCCTGGAGGTACATGTCCGCGGGGGGCTGCGGCGGTACCTGGCCGTGCTCGGGCAGCGGGCCCTCGGGGGGGCCCGAGCTGCCCGCGGCCTGGCCGCGGTCACCGTCGTACGGCGCGTTCATGGTTACCCCACCTCATCGTCCCGGGCCCACCGGCCACGACATCCTCAACGGTCCACTCTCTCACCCGTGCCGGACGGGTCGGTGCTTTCCGGTGCGGTGTCCGGTGTCGGGTCACTCGGCTGCTCAGGGTCGTCTGCCCGGGCGTCGGTGCCGGACTCCTCCTGGAGACGGTCTTCGGGGCCCTCGGGGTTCTCCGGCCCCTCCGCGGGCTCCTCGGCCCCGTCGGGACCGCCCTCGGCCTCACGGGCGGCTGCCCGCTTGCGCTGCGTGTACATCCGGAAGCCGGCGAGGACGAGCAGGAGGAAGCCGCCGCCGATGACCAGCATCACGGTGGCCGTGAACTCGGTGACCTTGACGTCGAAGGTGACGGCGTGGCCGTATTCCTGGCCGTCCTCCGTGTACAGCTGGGCGACCACCGTCGCCTGGCCGTTGGCCTTGGCCGTCGTGGTGAACTTCACCGTCTGGCTGTGCCCGCCGGAGACCGTGACAGGTTGCTCCTGGTAGGCGTGACCGCCGATCTGGAGGCGGGTGGGGCTCGTCGAGGTGAGGCGCAGCGTCAGGTGCTGGACGCCCTGTACCAGATTGTTCTGGACGGTCACGGGGATGGTGGCGCTGCGTCCGGAGAGCTTGGTGTCGGACTTGTCGATCAGTTTGACCTGGCCGGTCAGATCGGTGAGGTGGTTGTCGACGTCGTTGCGGAAGCCGGCCGCGGCGGCCGCGTTGCCCCGCCACGAGGTGGACATCCCGCGGTTCATGGCGCGCCCGAAGGGGGTCACCACACGGGACTCGTCGCTGAGGATCACCTTGAAGTTGTCGAGCTCGTCCTGTGTGGTCGCGATCTCCTCGAAGGCCGAGCGGGGCAGCTCCTGCTTGCGCAGCGAGGACGGATACGCGGACGTCGACGGCACCTTCGTCGTGGCACCCGGGTCCGGTTTGGCCTTGGCGGCCGATGTGAGCTTCTGGGCCTCGGACCAGTTGCCGCCCTGGAGGGCCGCCAGCGCGTCGGCCATGGTCTGGGCCTGGTGTGTCGTGGGCATGCGCTGCGGGGCGACGACGATGCTGCGCTGCTTGTTCGTCTGGAGGTTGAGCGCCAGGCTCTGGGCAAGGAACTGCTGCACGGCGAGGGTGCCGTCAGAGGCCGATGTGAGGTCGCCCTCGAAGGCCTCCGACAGGCGGGCGTCCGCGACGACCGCCGTGGTGCCGCCGCCGATCGGGCGGGCTGCGGAGGGGGTGTAGGAGAGGCCGCCGGTCTCCTGGAGGCTGTCGCTGCGCGCGATGACCTGGTCGGCGCCGGCGGATGTGGCGACCTTCACGATCGACGGATCGACGGCCCCGTCCACGGGCCAGGCGAAGTCCGTGTTGGGTTTCACGTGGAGGATCGGCTCCACCGTGTTGGCGACGACGTCCGTGGCCTCCTTGAGGTGGCTCAGCGAACCGGTCACGCTCGTGCCGTTGTGGGCGAGGGAGGCAAGGTCCGGGTCGGCGAAGGGCAGCGCGACGACCTCCTTGTCGGCCACCGCCTTCTGCAGCTCGGCGAGCCACTGCTTGGCGACGGCCTGGTGCGTGCCCGCCGTGGTGGTGTTGCCCGCGGCCCGGACCCGATAGCTGCGGGTCATCGCGTCGACCGAGGCCAGCAGATCAGGATCGATCACCCATGTGACGTCGAGGCTCTCGCCCAGGGACAGCATCTCGTCCAGGCGGCCGCCCGGGGAGATCTCCTTGGCGAGATCGTCATTGAGGAAGACCGGTGTCTGCTGCTCGTTCGACCCCGTCTCCGCCGTCATGTGGACGGTGGAGACCAGCGGCCACAGGAAGGTCGTCTTCGTCTTCGTGCCGGCCTCGTCGGGCTGCCAGGGCAGGAAGGTCCGCTGGGTGCCGAGGACCTGGTTCCACGGCTGGGCGGCCGTCTGGCCGGACAGCGACACGGCGAACTGGTAGACCCCGTCGTCACCGAGGTCCAGCTTGTCGACCGGCACGGAGATGCTGAAGGGCTCGGCGACCCCCGGAGTGAGCCGGGAGAACTTCTCGACGTACTTGCCGCCGAGCTCCGAGCGGGTCGCGCCCTGGAGGCTGCGGCTGTCCCGGGTGATGTCGTCGACGGCCGAGCGTGTGTTCAGCTGCGGGCCCACGCTCAGTCCCACGTGGGCGCCGGTGACCGTCTGCTTGCCGTTGTTGGTCACGGTGCCCGACACGGTCAGTGTGTCCCCGTCCGTGGGGACCTCGGGGCTGAGTGAGTCGAGGGAGACGGCCACCGAGCCCGAGCCTGAGGCATCCTGCACGGAGGTCCGACCAGCCGCGTTCGCAAAAGCCGCGGAGGGCAGCTGGAGGAGGCCGGCCAGCAGAGGCGCCCCTGCGAGCAGTGCTCCGGTGCGCCGCAGCCACCGGCGGGCAGGTGAGGGATTCGTCCCCTGGAAGTCTGCCGCCTCGGCCACGCGCTCGTCCGTCCCTCGTCGTCGTCAGTGGTCGTCGGAATGTGCGTCCACGCATGGTAACGATGCGCGCTGAGGGGAAGTGCCGCGGACTGCCGCACAAGATCAGGGAGCGAGACCGACCTGTCCTTTATCTACATGTATAAAGGGAAACGCAGCGTGTGCACCCCAAGAGCATCGCTTGCGTACGTATCTCCTTCGGTGTCCGTGGACGCTTAATGGAGGCGCTTGCGGGCGCCCGGGCCACGTACCCTCTTCTGTTGTGCCGAACGCCAACGAAGCCAACCTCAGTGCCCCGAGCCAGGAGCCGCACCGCGTGCCGAGCGAACCGCTGCGGGTGGATCCTGTCGCCGACGACCTCGCCCGCCGTTTCCAGGCGGCCGGGTTCTCGCTCGCCCTGGTCGGCGGCTCGGTCCGGGACGCGTTGCTCGGCCGGCTCGGCAACGACCTCGACTTCACGACCGACGCACGCCCCGAGGACGTCCTCAAGATCGTCCGTCCGTGGGCGGACGCCGTGTGGGAGGTGGGGATCGCCTTCGGGACGGTCGGAGCTCAGAAGAACGCCCGCGTCGCAGACGCTGACAAGCACTTCCAGATCGAGGTGACGACTTACCGGTCGGAGGCCTACGACCGCACCTCGCGCAAGCCCGAGGTGTCGTACGGCGACTCCATCGAGGAAGACCTCGTCCGGCGCGACTTCACCGTCAACGCGATGGCCCTCGCCCTCCCGGAGAAGAAGTTCATCGACCCGCACGGCGGACGGGACGATCTCGCCGCGCGCGTGCTGCGCACCCCCGGCACTCCCGAGGCGTCGTTCTCCGACGATCCGCTGCGGATGATGCGGGCCGCACGCTTCGCCGCGCAGCTCGACTTCGAGGTGGCTCCAGAGGTCGTGACGGCCATGAAGGAGATGGCCGGCCGCATCGAGATCGTCTCGGCCGAGCGGGTACGGGACGAGCTGAACAAGCTGATCCTGTCCGCGAACCCGCGCAAGGGTCTGACGCTGCTGGTCGAGACCGGTCTCGCGGACCATGTGCTGCCCGAGCTTCCGGCCCTGCGGCTGGAGCGTGACGAGCACCATCGGCACAAGGACGTCTACGAGCACACGCTGATCGTCCTGGAACAGGCGATCGCGCTGGAGGAGAACGGCCCCGACCTGACTCTTCGCCTGGCCGCGCTGCTGCACGACATCGGCAAGCCGCGCACCCGCCGGTTCGAGCAGGACGGCCGGGTCTCGTTCCACCACCACGAGGTGGTCGGCGCGAAGATGACCAAGAAGCGCATGACGGCTCTCAAGTACTCCAACGAGCTGGTGAAGGACGTCTCACGGCTGGTCGAACTCCACCTGCGGTTCCACGGCTACGGCACCGGTGAGTGGACGGACTCGGCGGTCCGCCGCTACGTCCGTGACGCCGGCCCGCTCCTCGACCGCCTCCACAAGCTGACCCGCTCGGACTGCACGACGCGGAACAAGCGCAAGGCGGCGGCGCTGTCGCGGGCGTACGACGGTCTGGAGGAGCGCATCGCCCAGCTCCAGGAGCAGGAGGAGCTGGACGCGATCCGTCCCGACCTCGACGGGAACCAGATCATGGAGATCCTGGGTATCGGTCCGGGGCCGGCCATCGGTCAGGCGTACAAGTTCCTGTTGGAGCTTCGGCTGGAGAACGGGCCGATGGAGCATGATGCGGCGGTGGCGGCGCTCAAGGAATGGTGGGCTGAGCAGAGCTGAGGTCGTGAAACCGGGGTCATGTTTCACGTGAAACATGACCCCGGGATACGCGGTGGGGCGGTGTTTCACGTGAAACACCGCCCCACCGTGCGTCTGTTCTACTTCTTGTAGTCCTTCAGGCAGAGCAGGAAGTCGTTGCTGTCGCTGCTCTCGGTGTACGAGTACTGGAAGTCCTTGGCGGCTTTGAGGCACTTGGTCTGGGCCTCGGTCTCCGTGTAATTGCCGTTGACCTTGGCCAGCACGATGTACTGGGCCTGCGACGAGTCGCACTTCACGACCTCGAGGTCCGGGTTGTTGTCGTTGGTGCTGCCGCGGTGCATGCAGTCGCCGACCTTGGCCGTGTCGGCGTCGTTCCGGCTGGCTATGTAGCCGCCGATGGCGAGGCAGGCCACCACGGCGATGATGACGATGTTCTTGATTGCCCTGGGGCTGAACTTGCGGCTGGGCTGAGGCGGAACCGCGGCGTACGGCGGCGGGAACCCCGGCTGACCCGGCTGCTGCGGGTAGCCGCCCTGGGGCGGATACGGCGCCGAGCCCTGCGGCGGGTACGGTGCCTGGCCCTGGGGCTGGCCGTAAGGCTGCTGGCCCTGTGCGAACGGGTTCTGGCCCTGGGGCGGAGTGGTCACTTGAGGGTCCCCCTGACGAGTTGGTGAGCGGACTGCATAAGAGCCGCGTAAGACCCCGGTAAGTTATCGGCTGCCACTGACACTTCTGTAACCAGAAGGGACTCTGTGGCCTTGATGTGACACTTACCGGCGCTCGAAGCGGGCCATAGCCGCAGCAACCACCCCGTAGACAACGGCGACTGTGACCACCAGCGGCACGGAGCGGCCGTCCGGCGGCAGCATCAGTGCGGCCACCGCCGCGGCGCCGACGAAGGCGACGTTGAACAGGACGTCGTAGACGGAGAAGATCCGGCCCCGGAAACCGTCGTCCACAGAGGACTGCACGAGCGTGTCTGTCGCGATCTTCGCGCCCTGGGTGGTGAGGCCGAGGACGAACGTCGCGACCAGCATCGGTGCCGTGGCGAACGGAAGACCGAGGGCAGGTTCCAGGACGGCGGCCGCCCCGGCGCACACCACGATCCAGCGCCCCGGCCCGAGGCGCCCGGCAGCCCAGGGCGTCACCACGGCCGCAGCGAAGAAACCGGCGGCGGAAGTCCCCAACGCCAGCCCCAGCAGGCGCAGTCCGTCATCGGTGGTCGAGGCGAAGGTGTACCGGCACAGCATCAGCAGCATGACCAGCAGCGCGCCGTAGCAGAACCGCATCAGGGTCATCGTGACGAGTGCCCAGGCCGCCTCCCGGCGCGTCGGTGCGGCGAGGTGTCGTACACCTGCCGTCAGGTCGCGGGCCGTGCCGGTGACTGCCGCGGCCAGGCTCGGCTGCACCAACTCGGCTTCCGGCCCCAGCAGTTCCGGTGCCAGGCGCAGTGACGCGAGCGCCGCACACAGGTACAGGAAGGCGCCCAGCAGGACCACGGCGGCGTCGGAGTCCGCCGCCACCAGCCGTACGACGAAGGCGAGACCGCCGCCCGCGGTCGCGGCGAGCGTACCGGCGGTCGGGGAAAGGGAGTTGGCCATCACCAGCCGCTCGGCGTCGACGACGCGCGGCAGCGCGGCGGACAGCCCCGCGAGGACGAAGCGGTTGACCGCGGTCACGCAGAGCGCGGAGATGTAGAAGAGCCAGTCCGGGGCGTGACCGAGGATCAGAAGAGCTGTCGCCGAAGCCAGCAGGGCGCGCAGCAGGTTGCCATGGAGGAAGACCTGGCGGCGGCGCCAGCGGTCCAGCAGGACGCCGGCGAAGGGGCCCACCAGGGAGTACGGGAGCAGCAGGACCGCCATGGCGGAGGCGATCGCGGTGGCCGAGGTCTGTTTCTCCGGCGAGAAGACGACGTAGGCGGCGAGTGCGACCTGGTAGACGCCGTCGGCGCCCTGGGAGAGCAGGCGTACGGCGAGCAGACGCCGGAAGTTCGCGAAGCGCAGAAGAGTGCGCAGATCACGGACGACGGCCATGGGGCACAGCCTCACATACGGGGAGGGTCCCCGGGCGGGCAACCCGGGGACCCTCGACGCCCTGGCAGGAGCAGTTGTGTCAGCGCTTAGCGCTCGACTTCACCCTTGATGAACTTCTCGACGTTCTCGCGGGCCTCGTCGTCGAAGTACTGGACCGGCGGGGACTTCATGAAGTAGCTGGAGGCCGACAGGATCGGGCCGCCGATGCCGCGGTCCTTGGCGATCTTCGCGGCGCGCAGGGCGTCGATGATGACACCCGCGGAGTTCGGGGAGTCCCAGACCTCCAGCTTGTACTCCAGGTTCAGCGGGACGTCACCGAAGGCGCGGCCCTCGAGGCGGACGTAGGCCCACTTGCGGTCGTCCAGCCAGGCCACGTAGTCGGACGGGCCGATGTGGACGTTCTTCTCGCCGAGGTCCCGGTCGGGGATCTGGGAGGTGACGGCCTGCGTCTTGGAGATCTTCTTGGACTCCAGGCGCTCGCGCTCGAGCATGTTCTTGAAGTCCATGTTGCCGCCGACGTTCAGCTGCATCGTGCGGTCCAGGATGACGCCCCGGTCCTCGAACAGCTTCGCCATGACGCGGTGCGTGATGGTGGCGCCGACCTGCGACTTGATGTCGTCACCGACGATCGGGACGCCCGCCTCGGTGAACTTGTCCGCCCACTCCTTGGTGCCGGCGATGAAGACCGGAAGGGCGTTGACGAAGGCGACCTTGGCGTCGATGGCGCACTGGGCGTAGAACTTCGCCGCGTCCTCGGAGCCCACGGGCAGGTAGCAGACGAGCACGTCGACCTGCTTGTCCTTGAGGACCTGGACGACGTCGACGGGCTCGGCGTCGGACTCCTCGATGGTCTGGCGGTAGTACTTGCCGAGACCGTCGAGGGTGTGGCCGCGCTGGACGGTGACACCGGAAGTGGGCACGTCGCAGATCTTGATGGTGTTGTTCTCGGAGGCCCCGATGGCGTCCGCGAGGTCGAGGCCGACCTTCTTCGCGTCGACGTCGAAGGCGGCGACGAACTCGACGTCACGGACGTGGTAGTCGCCGAACTGGACGTGCATCAGGCCGGGGACCTTGGACGCCGGGTCGGCGTCCTTGTAGTACTCGACTCCCTGAACCAGTGACGCGGCGCAGTTGCCCACACCGACGATGGCTACGCGAACCGAACCCATTCCGGTTGCTCCCTGTGTGTACGAGTGAGGCCCTGACTGGACTCTCACGTGGCGGTGTCGTCGGGCGTATCCGTCCCGGGGGTGTCCCCGGGACGGGGCAGGACGCCCGGCGCTCCAGATGTGTTGTTCTGCTGAGCGGACCCCCCGGAGGCGGGACCCTTCAGGTCCCGTCCGGCCCGCTCGCTCTCGATGAGCTCGTTCAGCCAGCGCACTTCGCGCTCCACGGACTCCATCCCGTGGCGCTGGAGCTCAAGCGTGTAGTCGTCGAGGCGCTCCCGGGTGCGCGCCAGGGAGGCGCGCATCTTCTCCAGGCGCTCCTCCAGCCGGCTGCGGCGGCCCTCCAGCACGCGCATGCGCACATCGCGCGACGTCTGCCCGAAGAAGGCGAAACGGGCGGCGAAGTGCTCGTCCTCGTACGCGTCGGGGCCCGTTTGTGAGAGCAACTCCTCGAAGTGCTCCTTACCTTCCGCCGTCAACCGGTAGACGATCTTGGCGCGACGCCCGGCGAGCGGCGCCGCGAGGGCGTCCTCGGGGGTGTGTCCCGGCTCTTCGATCAACCAGCCGTTGGCGACCAGCGTCTTGAGGCAGGGATAGAGCGTTCCGTAGCTGAACGCACGGAACACGCCCAGTGACGTATTGAGTCGTTTCCGCAGCTCATAGCCGTGCATCGGGGACTCGCGGAGCAGGCCGAGTACGGCGAACTCAAGGATCCCGGAACGCCGGCTCATCCGCTCGCCTCCCTGCCTTATCTCGCACCGATGTATCGACTCGATACATCACGACGATAGAACGGCCTTCCGGATGCGACAAGTGGGGAGACGGTGAACGGGATCACATCACTTATTCATCCGAGGCAAGTTGCCTGATTTGGGGTGAACTCTGGGGCTCAGTGGGTTTTGGCGGTGCGTAGTCTGTGCGGCATGCAATCCACCGGGAGCCGAGTGACGCCAGGGGATGTCACGGCTCCCGGCGCAGTACGGATGAATGCGGGATCGACCACATCCGTACTTCGGGGGGACCGGAAACCAGCCGCCGTTTCCAGGCGCGCAAGGGTGCGCCTGCCCGAGGAGTAGTCGTTCGATGAGCGAGCACCGTCGCAAACCGCCGCAGCCGCAGGGAGGCGGACGTGCCGCGGCCCGACGCGGCCAGTCCGGCTCGTCCTCCGGCCGCCGCGCGGCACCGCGAGGCGCAACCGGGTCCCCGGCCGATTACGGACTGGGCCAGGGGTCGACTGACGAGGAGCGGTCGTACGGCGGCCGCGCCGAAGCCCGCCGCGCGGCACAGAGATCTGGAGGCGGCCGCCGCAGAGCGGCCGAGCCGGGCCGCGGAGGTCGACGCGGCGCGCCGCCCGGCGGGCCCGGGCGGGGCAGAGGGCGAGCACCCGATCCCGGCAGGAAGCGCCTGATCGACTATCCGCGCGCGGGCAAGTACGGCGTGGCCCGCTGGGTGCCGTCCTGGAAGCTGGTGGCAGGCCTGTTCATCGGGTTCCTCGGAAGCCTGGTGGCCGTGGCGGGCATCGGGTACGCCATGGTGAGCGTCCCGAACGAGGCCGACACCGCGACGGCCCAGAACAACGTCTTCTACTGGTCCGACAAGAGCGAGATGGTCGCCACGGGCGGTGAGACGAACCGCCAGATCGTCAACCTCTCGCAGATCCCCAAGGCGATGCAGTACGCCGTCATCTCGCAGGAGAACAAGACCTTCTACACCGACAGCGGCATCGACCCGAAGGGTATCGCCCGCGCCGTGTTCAACATGGCCCGTGGCGGCGAGACGCAGGGTGGCTCCACCATCACCCAGCAGTACGTCAAGAACGCGCGGTTGGACGACCAGTCCCAGACGATCACGCGTAAGTTCAAGGAGATCTTCATCTCGATAAAGGTGGGCGCCACGGTCTCCAAGGACAAGATCATGCAGGGCTACCTGAACTCCGCGTACTACGGGCGCAACGCCTACGGTATCCAGGCGGCCGCCCGCGCGTACTTCAACAAGGACTCCGTCAAACTGAACCCGGGCGAGTGCGCGTTCCTGGCGGCGATGCTCAAGGGCGCCACGTACTACGACCCGGCGGGCGCCACCTCCATCGACCCGGCGGCCACCCCTCAGAACAACAGCAGGCGTGCGCTGCGCCAGATGCAGAACACCCTCGACAAGATGGTCCAGTACCACCACCTGGACGCGGCGACGCGTGCGAAGTACACCAGGCTCCCCGATGTGAAGAACCCGCGGTCGAACACCCAGCTCGCCGGCCAGGTCGGCTACCTCGTGGACCTGGCCAAGGCGTATCTGATCAACAACACCAACATCACCGCCAACGACCTGCAGCGGGGTGGCTACTCGATCTACACGACCTTCGACAAGAAGAAGGTCAAGGAGCTCGAGGCCTCGGTCAAGAACGTCCAGAAGACCAACATCAAACCCAAGCAACGCCCCAACACGGACACACACGTCCAGTTCGGCGGTGCTTCCGTGGATCCGACGACCGGTGCCATCAAGGCCATCTACGGCGGTGAGGACGCGACCAAGCACTTCACCAACAACGCCGACGTCACCGGCGCCCAGGTCGGTTCGACGTTCAAGCCGTTCGTGCTGGCGGCGGCGATGAAGTGGGGCGTGAGGGACAGCAGCCTCGGCCCTGAGCAGGCGCAGGACGAACGCACCCCGGTCTCTCCGAAGAGCCTGTACAGCGGTAAGAACAAGCTCAAGATCTTGGACTACGACAAGACGGTCTGGAGGAGCGAGAAGGAACCGGATGGGTGGCGGCAGACCAACGACGGCAACGAGTCGTACGGCAGTCCGCCCAAGTACCAGATCGACCTGCGTGAGGCGATGCGGGAGTCGGTGAACTCCGCCTATGTGCAGCTCGGAATGGACGTCGGGCTGGACAAGGTGAAGGAGGCGGCCATGGACGCCGGTCTCAAGGAGAACAGCCTGGCCGGCACCAGCTACCCGTCCTTCTCGATCGGTATCTCCGACCCGAGTGCGATCCGCATGGCAGGTGCCTACGCCACCTTCGCGGCCAGTGGCGAGCAACGTGATCCGTTCTCCGTCACGAAGGTCGAGAGCAAGGACGGCACCATCTACACCCATGAGGACAAGCCCCACGAGGCCTTCACACCCAAGGTCGCCGACAACGTCACCGACGTGCTGAAGACCGTGGTCGACAAGGGCACGGGTACCGCCGCCCAACTGCCCGGGCGGCAGGTGGCGGGCAAGACGGGTACCACCGACGGCAACAAGTCCGCCTGGTTCGTGGGCTACACCCCGCAGCTGTCCACGTCGATCACGATGTTCCGCTACAACGACGACGAATCGGAGAAGAACCGCACCTTCCTGGAGATGTATGGAACGGGCGGTCAGAAGAAGATCCACGGTGCCTCGTTCCCGGCCGAAATCTGGCACGACTACATGGCGGAGGCGCTGAAGAACGAGCCGGTGAAGGACTTCCCGACGCCGGAGCCGATTGGCACGATCGTCAACGCAGCGCCCAGTCCGACGGCCGTTCCGACGCCCAGTGCGACCCTTACGAGCCCGTCGCCGAGTCCGACACCCAGTGAGACCTTGACGAGCCCGTCTCCCTCACCGAGCCAGTCCTGCAAGTTCAGCTGGCAGTGCACGGACACCGGCGGTACGGACACCGGCGGCACCGACGGAGGCGTGACCTCATCGCCGACGGCCACGGAGACGTCCGGGACCGGCAACAGCAGAGGCAACGGCAACGGAGGACTCTTCGGAGGCCCGGCCGGCTAGTCGTCGCAGCATCCGACACGGGCGTTTCACGTGAAACATGCCGATGTTTCACGTGAAACAGGGGCCGCCGCACCTGAGTGGTTGCGGCGGCCCTCGGCGTATTCCCAGACACTTACGGCAGGATGTGCCCCATGCCCAGCGCAGAATCGACGCAAGCGAGCGTGCACGAGCAGGACCCGGTGCGGCCGACCAAGGAGGACAAGGTCGCCGCGTCCGGAAGCGAGCTGATCGGCGGCCCCGTCGGGCGGCGCGCGCTGCTCGGTACGTCCTGGTGGACTCCCGTGCGGGTCGTCGTGCTCGTGGCGATCGGCATGTTCGCCCTCGGACTGATCCAGAAGGCTCCCTGCTACAACGGCGCCTGGTTCTTCGGCGCCAGTTCGCAGTACACGAAGGCGTGCTACTCGGACATTCCGCATCTCTATCAGGGACGCGGTTTCGCCGACGGGCTGGTGCCGTACTTCGACAAGCTGTCCGGCGACATGCCGTACCTCGAGTACCCCGTGCTGACCGGCGTGTTCATGGAGGTCGCCTCCTGGCTCACCCCGGGCAGCGGCAGCATCCAGGACCAGGAGCAGTGGTACTGGATGGTCAACGCCGGGATGCTGATGGTGTGCGCGGCCGTCATCGCGGTCTGCGTGGCCCGTACGCACGCCAGGCGCCCCTGGGACGGTCTGCTGGTCGCCCTGGCGCCCGCCTTCGCGCTGACCGCCACCATCAACTGGGACCTGCTGGCGGTCGCTCTGACGGCCGCGGCGATGCTGATGTGGTCCCGGAGCCGCTCCCTCGCGTTCGGCGTCCTTCTGGGGCTGGCCACGGCAGCCAAGCTCTATCCCGTGTTCCTGCTGGGCCCGCTGTTCCTGCTGTGCTGGCGTGCGGGCAAGTGGCGGGACTTCGGCAAGGCTGTGACAGGAACAGTCGTCGCATGGCTCGCCGTGAATCTGCCGGTGATGCTCTTCGCCTGGGACGGCTGGTCGCAGTTCTACAAGTTCAGCCATGACCGGGGCGTGGACTTCGGGTCGTTCTGGCTGATCATGGCTCAGAACTCGACCGACCCGCTCAGCACCGACACCGTCAACAATCTGGCCACGGCACTGGTGGTGCTGTGTTTCGTGGGTCTTGCCGTGCTCACCATGACCGCTCCTCGCCGTCCGCGCTTCGCCCAGCTCGCTTTCCTGATCGTCGCGGCGTTCATCCTCACCAACAAGGTCTACTCGCCGCAGTACGTCCTGTGGCTGGTCCCGCTCGCCGTGCTGGCCCGGCCGAAGTGGCGGGACTTCCTGATCTGGCAGGCGTGCGAGGTCGCGTACTTCCTGGGCATCTGGCTGTATCTCGCCTACACGACCAGCGGGGACGCTCACAAGGGGCTGCCCCAGGACGGCTACCACTGGGGCATCGGCGTGCATCTGCTGGGGACGCTCTACCTGTGCGGCGTGATCGTGCGCGACATCCTCATGCCGGAGCGGGACCCGGTGCGCCGGGCCGGTGACGACGACCCGTCAGGGGGCGTGCTCGACGGCGCGGAGGACGTCTTCGCCCTCGGCGCTGCGGCCCATCCGCCGCGGCACGCGGCCCACTTCGACCCACCACAGGTGGAGTGGGGCAGCCGTGGAACAGCATCTTCCACGGATGGTTCGCTCTGAGCGAACAGTTGTCGGAGAGGGTGGGCGACCCATGGAGCGGCCTCACCCGACGCACGAAAAGGCCGTACACGGAGCTTCCGTGTACGGCCTTTCGGTTGGCCGGCGCTCTCGATCAGCGGTCGACGATGCGGTCGAACTGCGTGGTGGTGTGGCGCAGATGGGCAACCAGCTCCTCGCCCACCTTCGGTTCCGGTGCGTCCGCCGGCACGAACAGGATGGAGACCTGCATGTGCGGCGGCTCCGCGAACCAGCGCTGCTTGCCGCCCCACACGAACGGAGAAAGGTTCCGGTTCACCGTGGCGAGGCCGGCCCGTGCGACGCCCTTGGCACGCGGCATCACGCCGTGCAGCGCCTTCGGGGCCTCCAGACCCACCCCGTGCGACGTTCCGCCCGCCACGACCACCAGGAAGCCGTCGGAGGCGGCCTTCTGCTGCCGGTAGCCGAAACGGTCTCCCTTGGCGACCCGCGTGACGTCCAGGACCGCGCCACGGTACTCGGTGGCCTCGTGGTCCCCCAGCCACAGCCGGGTGCCGATACGGGCACGGAAGCGCGTCTGCGGGAACTGCTGCTGCAGCCGGTGGAGTTCGTCCGCCTTGAGGTGGCTGACGAACATCGTGTGCAGGGGCAGGCGGGCGGCACGCAGGTGGTCCATCCAGCCGATGACCTCCTCGACGGCGTCGGAGCCGTCCGTGCGGTCCAGCGGCAGGTGGATGGCGAAGCCCTCGAGGCGGACGTTCTCAATGGCGGCGTGCAGCTGCGGCAGGTCCTGCGCGCTGATGCCGTGCCGCTTCATCGAGGACATCACCTCGATGACCACACGGGCTCCCACGAGGCCGTACACGCCGTCCACCGACGACACCGAGCGGATGACCCGGTCGGGCAGCGGGACGGGCTCCTCGCCGCGCCGGTACGGCGTCAGCACCAGCAGGTCGCCACCGAAGAAGTCCTTGATGCGCGCGGCCTCGTACGTCGTGCCGACGGCGAGGACGTCCGAGCCCAGCCGAGTGGCCTCCTCCGCCAGCCGCTCGTGCCCGAAGCCGTAGCCGTTGCCCTTGCAGACCGGGACGAGCCCCGGAAACTGCTCCTGCACGTGCTTGTGGTGCGCCCGCCAGCGCGCGGTGTCGACGTAGAGCGTGAGCGCCATGGCCGGACCTGGAACCTTTCTCGTGGCTGCGGTGTATCAGAGATGTGGAAGCGAACGAAGCAGTCGTACTTGTCGAAGCGAGCGGCCGGGGCCGCCGGGGCTCAGCGGCGCGACATGTAGATGTCGAGCGCCTTGTGGAGCAGCTTGTTGAGCGGGAAGTCCCACTCGCCGAGGTACTCGGCGGCCTGGCCGCCCGTGCCCACCTTGAACTGGATCAGGCCGAAGAGGTGGTCGGTCTCGTCCAGGGAGTCGGAGATGCCGCGCAGGTCGTAGACGGTCGCGCCGAGCGCGTATGCGTCACGCAGCATCCGCCACTGCATCGCGTTCGAGGGCCGGACCTCACGGCCGATGTTGTCGGAGGCGCCGTAGGAGTACCAGACGTGCCCGCCGACGATCAGCATGGTCGCGGCCGACAGGTTCACCCCGTTGTGCCGGGCGAAGTACAGCCGCATGCGGTTGGGGTCCTCGGTGTTGAGGGCCGTCCACATGCGCTGGAAGTACGACAGCGGGCGCGGCCGGAAATGGTCACGCACGGCCGTGATCTCGTACAGCCGCTGCCATTCCTCGAGGTCCTGGTAGCCGCCCTGGACGACCTCGACGCCGGCCTTCTCGGCCTTCTTGATGTTGCGGCGCCACAGCTGGTTGAAGTTCTTGTGGACCTCTTCCAGGGAGCGGTTCGCCAGCGGCACCTGGAAGACATAGCGGGGCTGTACGTCACCGAAGCCGGCCCCGCCGTCCTCGCCCTGCTGCCAGCCCATGCGGCGCAGCTTGTCGGCGACCTCGAAGGCGCGCGGCTCGATGAAGTCGGCCTCGATGTCACGCAGCCGCTTCACGTCCGGGCTCTGGATGCCCTGCTTGATCGAGCCCGCCTCCCAGCGCCGGATGATCACCGGCGGGCCCATCTTCACGGAGAAGGCACCCTGCTGCTTGAGGTGCGCGAGCATCGGTTCCAGCCACTCGGTCAGATTCGGCGCGAACCAGTTGATGACCGGACCTTCGGGCAGATAGGCCAAGTAGCGCTTGATCTTGGGCAGTTGGCGGTAGAGGACGAGGCCCGCACCGACCATCTCGCCGGTGCGCTCGTCGAACCAGCCGAGGCTCTCGGAGCGCCACTCCGCCTTGACGTCGGCCCAGGCCGGAACCTGCATGTGGCTCGCCGAGGGCAGGCTCTGGATGTACGCCAGATGCTGCTCGCGGCTGATCGTCCTCAGGGTCAGGCTCATTCGGGGCGCTCCTCGGGCTGGTGTGTCCCCATGGGTACAGGGGCTCCGGCTCTCGCGCCGAAGCCTACTGCGCCTTGCGAGCGCCCCGACTGGGCGTACGGAACCTGCGCCCCGGCTTGTTGGCGGCCAGGGCGTTCAGTGGTGCTTTGTCTGGGGTTGGAGAGCCGGTGTCCCTGGCTTCAGCCGATGACCCCACCGAAGAGGCCGCCGTGCGCCATGCCGAGGAAGAAGCCGACTGCCGCGGCCCCCAGACCCAGGATGAGTCCGAAGCGCTCGCGGGTCGTCTCCGAGATCCACTGGCCGTACGCGCCGGTGATGATTCCCACCAGGCCGGCCCAGGAGCTGAGCAGGTGCAGGTTGTGGAAGAAGCCCGTCACGAACGCCGTCACGCCGACAACCAGGGTCACCGCGAGCAGTGTGTCCTGGAGGGGGTGGGGTTTTCCGTCCGTGGCGAAAAGGCCTCCGACGGTGTTGGGTCGCAATGCCTGTGCCATTGGGGCACCTCCTGCGGAAGACGGCGCATCGTAGCGCCATGCACACCCGATGTGTACAGATTGACGGTCTACGCGGCCGGATTTCAACCGGAAGCGGGTGTGCAGGTAGTCTGTAGCGTCTGCACCGGTGTCTGCCCAGGCAGAGCCAGGGAACCGTCCAGGCCAGACCGGGGATGTCGCTCGACGACCCCCGATTGTCAGTGGCGGCCGATACCGTTGCGTACGCATCACGACCCTCCTGCCACGGAACGACCGTGGCCGCTGAGTCCAAAGGAGGTGGGTTCCACATGCGTCACTACGAGGTGATGGTCATCCTCGACCCCGATCTGGAGGAGCGCGCTGTCGCCCCCCTGATCGAGAACTTCCTCTCCGTCGTCCGTGAGGGCAACGGCAAGGTCGAGAAGGTCGACACCTGGGGCCGTCGTCGTCTCTCGTACGAGATCAAGAAGAAGCCCGAGGGCATCTACTCGGTCATCGACCTGCAGGCCGAGCCTGCGGTCGTCAAGGAGCTCGACCGCCAGATGAACCTGAACGAGTCGGTCCTCCGGACCAAGGTCCTCCGCCCCGAGACCCACTGAGCTCTCGCTCAGCTGATCCCGGGATTCGAGTAGCAGCACAAGCAGCCAGCAGCAAACCCGCCGAGAGGTTCCCCCATGGCAGGCGAGACCGTCATCACGGTCGTCGGCAATCTTGTCGATGACCCCGAGCTGCGCTTCACCCCTTCCGGTGCGGCGGTCGCGAAGTTCCGTGTCGCGTCCACCCCCCGCACCTTCGACCGTCAGACGAACGAGTGGAAGGACGGCGAAAGCCTCTTCCTGACCTGCTCGGTCTGGCGTCAGGCGGCGGAGAACGTCGCCGAGTCGCTCCAGCGAGGCATGCGCGTCATCGTGCAGGGCCGGCTGAAGCAGCGGTCCTACGAGGACCGTGAGGGCGTCAAGCGCACGGTCTACGAACTGGACGTCGAGGAAGTCGGCGCCAGCCTGCGCAACGCCACGGCCAAGGTCACCAAGACCGCCGGCCGCGGTGGGCAGGGCCAGGGCGGTTACGGCGGCGGTGGCGGCCAGGGTGGCGGCGGCTGGGGTGGAAACTCCGGTGGCGGCCAGCAGGGCGGCGGTGCTCCCGCCGACGACCCGTGGGCGACCGGCGCTCCCGCCGGTGGCCAGCAGGGCGGCGGTGGCGGCGGCTGGGGTGGAAACTCCGGCGGCGGTGGCGGCGGCTACTCGGACGAGCCCCCCTTCTAGGCCTTCGGCCGGAGGGCGGGTCGTACCCAAACTTCTTGATCACACAGGAGAAACACCATGGCGAAGCCGCCTGTGCGCAAGCCTAAGAAGAAGGTCTGCGCTTTTTGCAAGGACAAGGTCACGTACGTGGACTACAAGGACACGAACATGCTGCGGAAGTTCATTTCCGACCGCGGCAAGATCCGTGCCCGCCGCGTGACCGGCAACTGCACGCAGCACCAGCGTGACGTCGCCACGGCCGTCAAGAACAGCCGTGAGATGGCGCTGCTGCCCTACACCTCCACTGCGCGATAAGGGAAGGGTGACCGAAACATGAAGATCATCCTCACCCACGAGGTCTCCGGCCTCGGCGCCGCGGGCGACGTCGTCGACGTCAAGGACGGTTACGCTCGCAACTACCTGATCCCGCGGAAGTTCGCTATCCGCTGGACCAAGGGTGGCGAGAAGGACGTCGAGCAGATCCGTCGTGCTCGCAAGATCCACGAGATCCAGACCATCGAGCAGGCCAACCAGGTGAAGGCCCAGCTCGAGGGCGTCAAGGTCCGTCTGGCCGTCCGCTCCGGCGACGCCGGTCGTCTCTTCGGCTCCGTCACCCCGGCCGACATCGCCTCGGCGATCAAGGCCTCCGGTGGCCCCGAGGTCGACAAGCGCCGCATCGAGCTGGGCGCGCCGATCAAGACGCTGGGCGCTCACGAGACGTCGGTGCGTCTGCACCCCGAGGTTGCCGCCAAGGTCAACATCGAGGTTGTCGCGGCCTGATCGCCGCGCTCGGCTTGAACGGCTGAGGGAAGGGGCGACACCCATGTAGGGTGCCGCCCCTTCTTCGTGCTCCGGTTCGGTACGGGACAGCACATGTTTCACGTGAAACGCCGGTTTCACGTGAAACACGTCAGCGGGTGGCGCCGGTGACGATCCAGCGGCCCGACTGGGTCCGCAGCCAAAGGGTCAGCATGCGCACCGTCATCATCAGCGTCATCGCCGACCACAGCGCGGTCAGGCCGCCGCCGAGTGCTGGGACCAGCAGCGCAACCGGGGCGAAGACAGCAAGGGTGAGCACCATGGCCCAGGCAAGGTAGGGGCCGTCACCGGCTCCCATCAGGACGCCGTCCAGGACGAAGACGACGCCGCAGATCGGCTGGGAGAGAGCCACTACGAGCAGGGCGGGCAACGCGGCGTCCTTCACCACGCTGTCGCTGGTGAACAGCGGCAGGAACACCGGCCGGGCGACCACTACCAGGACACCGAGGACGACACCTACCGCGACTCCCCACTGCACCATGCGGCGGCAGGCATCGCGAGCACCCTGGCTGTCCTCGGCGCCGAGATGGCGTCCGATGATGGCCTGACCGGCGATGGCGATGGCGTCGAGGGCGAAGGCGAGCAGACTCCAGAGGGAGAGGATGATCTGGTGTGCGGCGATGTCGGCGTCGCCGAGTCGGGCGGCGACGGCTGTGGCGATCATCAGGATCGCCCGTAGTGACAGTGTGCGGACCAGGAGGGGAACCCCGGCTTGTGCGGAGGCCCGTATCCCCCCTGCCTCGGGACGCAGGGAGGCGCCGTGTCTGCGGGCTCCGCGGACGACCACGGTGAGGTAGACGACTGCCATGCCGCACTGCGCGATGACCGTTCCCCACGCGGAGCCGGCGATGCCGAGGCCTGCGCCGTAGACGAGGCCCGCGTTGAGGGCGCCGTTGGCGACGAAGCCGGCGATGGCGACGCGGAGTGGTGTCTTGGTGTCCTGCAACCCGCGCAGCACACCGGTTGCGGCGAGTACGACGAGCATGGCCGGGATGCCGAGAGACGAGATCCGCAGGTAGGTGGTCGCGTAGGGGGCCGCGTCGGCCGAGGCGCCGAAGAGTTCCACAAGGGCCGGTGCCGCGGGCAGCACGACGGCAATGACGGCGGCGCCGAGCAGAAGGGCCAGCCAGATGCCGTCCATGCCTTGCCGGATCGCGGCCTGGAGGTCGTTGGCGCCGACCCGTCGGGCGACGGCAGCGGTGGTGGCGTAGGCGAGGAAGACGAAGACGCTGACCGCTGTGGTGAGGAGGGCCGAGGCGACGCCCAGGCCGGCGAGCTGTGCCGTACCGAGGTGGCCGACGATCGCACTGTCGGCCATGACGAAGAGCGGCTCGGCGACGAGTGCACCGAAGGCCGGGACGGCCAGCGCGACGATCTCTCGATCGTGCTGTCGCCGGGTGACCTGGGTGGGCGCGGGAGCCTGTGTCATGAGCACCAATCTAATCGTCCACAGGTAAGAGATGCAAAGGTTTTGTGCCCCTTACCACTCCTTGGGCTGCATGGTCTTACGCGCGCCGTTCGAAGCGATCTTGGCCCGAGTGGGGAAGTTTTTCTTCTGCACAGCCGGTGGATGGGAAAAGTGCAGGTCAGGACGGTCAGAGTGGAAGGGGCGGCTGCTTGTTCACAGGGCTGTCCACCGTGTCGTGCACAGGTTTTGCGGAGTTCTCCACAGCATCCGGGCCGTCGTCCACATGGCCTGTGGATAACCAGATTGGCTGACGCTGCCCGCGGGCCTACCGTGGTCCGGCGCCCGCTCCGTTCGTCGGCAGGGAAACCAGCCCAAAACCGACGTGCAGTAACCGGAGTTGGGCCTCTCATTTGTCAGTGCCGTGCCGTAGAAAAGAGGGCACGGCTAGGTCCGCCCGCCGGCGGACGGGAGGAGGTGGCTCGGTGAGTATTTCCGAGCCCTTGGACGATCCCTGGGCCGACAGCGGTCCAAGCGATCGCCTGCCTGCCTCCCGTCGACGCGGCGACGGGGGCCGGGGCCGTGACGAGCAGCACGACCGTGGCCGGGACAGCGGCGAATGGGACGGCGGAGGTACGTCCTTCGAGCGAGTTCCACCCCAGGATCTCGATGCCGAGCAGTCCGTCCTCGGCGGCATGCTCCTGTCCAAGGACGCCATCGCCGACGTCGTGGAGATTCTCAAGGGCCACGACTTCTACAAGCCGGCACACGAGACGATCTTCCAGGCGATCCTCGACGTCTATGCCAAGGGTGAGCCGGCCGACCCCATCACGATCGCCGCCGAACTCACCAAGCGCGGCGAGATCAACAAGGTCGGTGGCGCATCGTATCTGCACACCCTCGTGCAGACCGTGCCGACTGCGGCCAACGCCGAGTACTACGCGGAGATCGTCCACGAACGCGCGGTCCTGCGCCGTCTGGTCGAGGCGGGCACCCGCATCACCCAGATGGGATACGCGGCCGACGACGACGTCGACGAGATCGTCAACCGCGCCCAGGCCGAGATCTATGCGGTCACCGAGCAGCGCACCAGCGAGGACTACCTGCCGCTCGGCGACATCATGGAGGGCGCTCTCGACGAGATCGAGGCGATCGGCTCCCGCAGCGGCGAGATGACCGGGGTGCCCACGGGCTTCACCGACTTCGACTCGCTCACCAACGGCCTGCACCCCGGCCAGATGATCGTCATTGCAGCCCGTCCCGCGATGGGCAAGTCCACGCTCGCGCTGGACTTCGCCCGGGCAGCGTCGATCAAGCACAACCTTCCGAGTGTCATCTTCTCCCTCGAAATGGGGCGCAACGAGATCGCGATGCGTCTGCTGTCCGCCGAGGCCCGTGTCGCCCTGCACCACATGCGCTCCGGCACGATGACCGACGAGGACTGGACGCGACTGGCCCGCCGGATGCCGGACGTCTCGGCCGCGCCGCTGTTCATCGACGACTCTCCGAACCTGTCGATGATGGAGATCCGCGCCAAGTGCCGCCGTCTCAAGCAGCGCAATGACATCAGACTGGTCGTCATCGACTACCTCCAGCTGATGCAGTCGGGCGGCTCCAAGCGTGCCGAGAACCGCCAGCAGGAGGTCTCGGACATGTCCCGTAACCTCAAGCTCCTCGCCAAGGAGCTGGAGATCCCGGTCATCGCGCTGTCCCAGCTGAACCGTGGCCCCGAGCAGCGCACGGACAAGAAGCCGATGGTCTCCGACCTGCGTGAGTCCGGCTCCATCGAGCAGGACGCCGACATGGTCATCCTGCTGCACCGCGAGGACGCCTACGAGAAGGAGTCACCGCGTGCGGGCGAGGCCGATCTGATCGTGGCCAAGCACCGTAACGGTCCGACGGCGACGATCACGGTCGCCTTCCAGGGCCACTACTCGCGGTTCGTGGACATGGCGCAGACCTGATCCGGCGGATCCCCGTCCCGGACAAATGAACTCGACGGCCGGGTGTCCCGCGGGATGGACTGGGCCCATGACAACACCTCAGGAAGAGCTGCTCCCCGGTACGCGTCGGGCACTGCTGCACCGGATCGCAGTGGCGCAGTCCGAAGGACGTGCGCCGTCGCTGGTCGCGGCGGTCGTGAGGGACGGGCGGCCCGTGTGGCACGGCGCGCGGACCTCGGTGGACGGCCATGGTCCGGACGAGACCGTGCAGTACCGCATCGGTTCGATCACCAAGACCTTCACCGCGGTTCTGGTGCTTCGTCTGCGGGACGAGGGCCTGCTCGATCTCGGTGACCCGCTGGAGAAGCATCTGCCGGGAACAGGCGCGGGGGAGGCCACCATCGCCGATCTTCTCGCCCATACGAGCGGGTTGGCGGCGGAATCGCCCGCGCCGTGGTGGGAGCGCACCGCGGGGTCCCTGCGTCCCGAACTTTCGGATGTCCTGGGAGAGCAGCCTCTTCTGCATCCGGTGGGCCGCCGCTTCCATTACTCCAACCCCGGCTACACCCTGCTGGGGGCGCTGGTCGAGAAGCTGCGTGCAGCCTCGTGGGACGAGGTACTTCGGCGTGAAGTGCTCGAACCTCTGGGCCTCGACCGTACGAGTGGTCACCCTCGGGCGCCCCATGCGGGTGGCTGGGCCGTGCACCCCTGGGCCGATGTCATGCTGCCCGAACCCGCCGAGGACCTGGGGCGGATGGCCCCCGCGGGTCAACTCTGGTCCACCACGGGTGACTTGGCGCGTTTCGCCGCCTTCCTGGCGCGGGGTGACGACCGGGTACTGAGCGCCGAGACCGTGAAGGAGATGCGGACGCCCGCGGCGCCGGCCGAAGCGGCGGATGTCGTGGACGGGGTCACCTATGGGCTGGGTCTGCAGATCCAGCGCCGGGACGGCCGGCTGCTCGTGGGGCACTCCGGGTCGCTGCCGGGGTTTCTGGCGAACCTCACCCTCAGCGTCGAGGACGACGTCGCTTCTGTGGTCCTGGCCAACTGTACGTCCGGCCCTCTGCTGTCCACCGTCGGAGCCGACCTCGTGCGGATCGTGGCGGAGGCCGAGCCCCGCATTCCGGAACCCTGGCGGCCGCTGCCGGAAGTCGACTCAGCGGTGCTGGAGTTGGCGGGGCCGTGGTACTGGGGAACGCATGTGTTCGCCCTGCGGCTGACGGCAGCCGGGGGCGTATCACTGGAGCCGCTGTCGGGATCCGGCCGCCGCTCACGCTTCAGGGCGAACGGCGACGGCACGTGGACCGGACTGGAGGGCTACTACGCCGGAGAGCTCCTGACGGCCGTACGGCGCCCCGACGGGACCCTGAGTCATCTGGACCTCGGGTCGTTCGTGTTCACGCGTCAGCCGTACGACGAGGAGGCTTCCGTCCCCGGTGGGGTCGATCCGGACGGGTGGCGGGGGATCGGCTAGAGGCAAGCCCCAGGAGGCGGGCTGTTTCACGTGAAACACGCCCCCTCGTGTCACGGCCTCACAGGGCGAGCTTGAAGCCCACGTGTGAGGCCGTGAAGCCGAGCCGCTCATAGAAGCGGTGGGCGTCGGTGCGGGTGTTGTCGGAGGTCAGCTGGACCAACTGGCAGCCCTGGCGCCGGGATTCGTCGATCGCCCACTCGATGAGCTGTGTGCCCAGTCCGCTGCCGCGCTCATCGGCATGGATGCGGACCGCTTCGATGATCGATCTGACGGCGCCGCGTCGCGACAGACCGGGAATGACCGTGAGCTGGAGTGTGCCGACGACACGGCCCTCACGAACGGCGACGACGAGGTGCTGGTTCGGATCGGCTGCAAGACGTTCCAGCGCGGCCAGGTACGGGGTCAGATCGTCCGGTGACTCGCGCTGGGCGCCCAAAGGGTCGTCGGCGAGCATCGCGACGATCGCGGTCACGTCGTCCGCTGTGGCGGGCCGTATTTCAAGATCTCCCATGCCCCGTACCTTACGTACCGGCCTCTGGAGGGGCTCAGCCCGCGGCCACCGTCAGCGGAGCGAATCGCCTGGTCCAGTCGCCGGGCAGTTCCGTGATCCCGTACGTCATGACCGCGTTGAAAGCGACGGACTCCAGTCCTCGCTCCTTCACCCACGCCAGCAACTCTTCGTGCCGTACGTCGATGTCGGTGCGCAGGGGGCGGTCGGTGTGCGCAGCGAGAGAGGCGATGAGCGCCTTTGCCGTCTCCGTGTCCCTGGCGATCAGCGGGCCCACGACATGGGTGTCCATGTTGGGCCAGGCGGCCGCGTAGCCGATGAGCCGGCCGTCCTCCTCGGCGACGCGCAGTCGGTCGGCGAAGGCAGGCAGCCGCGTGATGACGGGTGTGCGGTCGGCGCCGAACACCTCCTCGTCGAGCCCGAGGATCGCAGGGAGATCCTCGGCGGTGGCCGCGCGTGTGACCACCGCGGGCTGCGGCCCGGAGGGCGTGAAATGCCCGCGCATCATCTCGGCCCGGCCGGTGACCTTGAACCCGAGTTCCTCGTAGAGCGGACGACCGTTCGGGGTCGCGTGCAGCGTCAGCGGGGTGGTGCCCATGGCCGACACGACGTGACGCATCAGATGGCGTCCGATGCCTCGGCGGGCATGCCGTTCGGCGACCAGGACCATGCCGATGGCCCCGAGAGTGGGGTGGTCCTGCGGCCCGTACTCGGTGACGACACAGGCGCTGACGAGGCCGCCGTCGGGGTCGTCGATGCCGTATCCCTTCCCGGCGGTGAGGAGGAGACCCCACTTGTGCTCCTCGCGCGGCCACCCCCGGTCTTCGGACAGGTCGGCGCAGGCGGTGAGATCGCGAAGCGTCAGACGGCGGACGGCAAGAGGGGGAAGAGAAGGAGTCGGCACGCAGGTCAGGCTGTCCGACGGCTGCCCTCGACGTCCACTTCTTTGCGGTGAGAAGCAGGAGCTTTTGGCCATGTCGTGGGCAAGTGCACAGGGCCCCGACAGCAGTTGCGTGTTTCACGTGAAACACGGGCTGACGCCGAGCATCACGTGGTCTCATCCGGAGAGCCCACCACGGGTCCCGTTAGCCTCGGGTCCCATGGCGAGACTTCATCTCTTCGATCTCGACGGCACGCTGCTGCAGGGCACGACGGCGCCCGTGGAGATCTCACGGCAGCTGGGGCTGGAAGCCGAGGCGGTGGCGCTCGATCAGGCGATCTCGGCGGGGCTGATAGGCCCACCGGAATATGCGGCGCAGGTGTACGAGCTCTGGGCGGAACTCACCGAGATGCATGTGTCGGCCGCCTTCGAAGCCGCCCCGTGGCTGGAGCGCATCCGGGAGGTCTGGGAGGAGATCCGGCAGGTGGGTGACTACTGTGCCGTCGTTTCGCTCTCGCCCTCCTTCTTCGTGGAACGGCTCACCGGATGGGGCGCGCACGCGGCGTTCGGGTCCCGTTTTCCTGCCGTGCCGTTCACCGAGCCCGTCGATCCGTCCGGAGTTCTCACTGCCGCGGCCAAGGTCGAGATCGCCGACCGACTCTGCCGGGAGTTCGGCGTGGCCCGGGAGGACTGCATTGCCTATGGCGACTCGCTGTCGGACATGGATCTGTTCGCCGCGGTGCCGGTCTCGGTGGCGGTCAATGCGGACCGGCATCTGTCCGGTCTTGCGACACACTCGTACATGGGCGGGGATCTGTGGGAAGCCTATGAATTGGTGCGTCCCGCCCGGTAATTGAGGGAATTGCTGGTTCGCCCGCCCTCTCATTCGTGGCGGAGGAAGGGGGGACTTGTGATCGGAGCGTCGGCCGGTATGGTCGACTCCGGTTCGTTGCGGGACGAGGCGTACACATCCTGTGCGGACCGAGGACAGGGCGATGCAGCGTAACGGGACGGAGAGATCGAAGACCCGCATTTGCCGTTATGTGGCCGGAGCGTCCTTGCGGGATGGGATGCTGCGGTGAGTGCACTGCGGTCAATGTCACACTCTCGCCTTACTTGTCCGTACAGAACGTGAATCCGGGTTGAATGTGGCCGCATTGGCCGCGGCATGAAACGGAGAAAGCAAGCCGTCTGCGGGGGAAAGGCACCTTCCGACCGAGGAAGGGCGCAGACCGACCGAGAGATGTTCGAGGCGAGGCACACCATGGACGCTCCGACCACCGCGTCGGCCGACAACGGCACTTCCGGCGGCGGGAGCGACGGCTGGTTCACACCGCGCACGCAGCCGGACGCGACTCCGGACAACGAGAGTGAAGCGGCCGAAGGCAGCCGCCTCGCCGCGATGCGCCCGATGGGCAGGACCACGGCGGACACGGACAAGGACCAGCCGACGCAGTATGTTCCGCAGTCGGCGCCCCCCGCCGAACCCGAGCCGGCCGCTGCTGCCCCGCGGCCCTCAGGTGCACGGCCCTCTCCGGCGGAGCCCTCTCCCCCCGAGTCACCTGCCGCCGCCGAACTGCGAGTCCCCACCCAGCGCTCCACCGCGCCCGCGGCGCAGATCCAGGAGCCCGCCGCTCGAGCCGGCGCCGAGACCGCCTCACCGGATGCCGTCCTCATCCGCCGGACCATGGCCGAGGTGGCGCCGATCGCCGACAAGGTCACCTCGTACTTCTACGCGCTGCTCTTCGTCCGGCACCCCGATCTGCGCTCGCTGTTCCCGGCCGCGATGGACACCCAGCGGGACCGGCTGCTCAAGGCGCTGCTCACCGCGGCCGAACACATCGACAACACCGAGGTCCTCGTCGCGTATCTGCAGAACCTCGGCCGTGGCCACCGCAAGTACGGCACCAGGGCCGAGCACTACCCGGCCGTCGGCGAGTGCCTCATCGGCGCGTTGAGCAGATACGCCTCCGGTATCTGGGACGCCGAGACGGAGGCGGCCTGGGTGCGGGCGTACACGACCATCTCGCAGGTCATGATCGACGCAGCGGCGGCGGACGAACTGCGTGCCCCGGCCTGGTGGTACGCCGAGATCGTCGCGCACGACCTCAGGACCCCGGACGTGGCGGTCGTCACGGTCCGCCCCGACCAGCCCTATCCGTTCCTCGCCGGGCAGTACACGAGCGTGGAGACGCCGTGGTGGCCGCGGATCTGGCGGCACTACTCCTTCGCCTCGGCACCCCGTTCCGACGGGCTGCTGACGTTCCATGTGAAGGCCGTCCCCGCGGGCTGGGTCTCCAACGCCCTGGTGCACCGCGCCCGCCCCGGCGACATCATCCGGCTCGGCCCGCCGACCGGTTCGATGACCGTCGACCACACCACCGACAGCGGACTGCTGTGCCTGGGCGGCGGCACCGGCATAGCACCCATCAAGGCACTGGTGGAGGACGTCGCCGAACACGGCGAGCGGCGGACGGTCGAGGTGTTCTACGGCGCCCGCACCGATCACGACCTCTACGACATCGACACGATGCTCAGGCTCCAGCAGTCCCACCCCTGGCTCTCGGTCCGCGCGGTCATCGACCAGCAGGCCCACCTTCAGCTCCCGGACGCCATACGCGAATACGGGCCGTGGAACGAGTTCGACGCCTATCTCTCGGGCCCGCCCGGAATGATCCGCAGCGGGGTGGACGCGCTGAGGAACATCGGCATCCCCTCGGAGCGAATACGGCACGACTCGGTGGAGGAGCTCGTCACCACCGGAGACTGATCCGGCACCGGATCAGCCCAGGTCGGGCGCGTGCATGGCGCGTACGCCCTCGATGTTCCCGTCCAGGTAGTGCCGCAGGGACAGCGGTACGAGATGCACGGAGGCGATCCCGACGCGGGTGAACGGCACCCGAACGATCTCGTACTCGCCTGCGGGCTCGTCCACCTCCGGGCCATGCCGCAGGGAGGGGTCCATCGACTCCAGCCGGCACACGAAGAAGTGCTGCACCTTCACGCCGGTCGCGCCGCCGTCCTCGCCGATGTGCTCCACGGTGTCCACGAAGCAGGGCACCACGTCGGTGATCTTGGCGCCGAGCTCCTCGTACACCTCACGGTGCAGGGCATCGACGACGGTCGTGTCGCCGGGCTCGACGCCGCCACCGGGAGTGACCCAGTAGGGATCGACGCCGGGCTTGGTGCGCTTGATCAGGATCAGGTTGTCGCCGTCCAGCAGAACGGCACGTGCGGTGCGCTTGACCACGGGTCGGACGGTCATGGGAGAAATGTGGCCCGGTTGGTTCCACGTGAAACATCGCGGGTCGTGACCGGTCGAGCTCACCCCGTGACGCTGGGAAAAGTGCTGGTCAGCACCAGTCGGCGGCCGCTCGCAGCAGCCATTCGTGAGCCCGCGCGATGTGCGGCATGGCGAGGGTGCCGGTGCGGACCACCAGGAAGTACGTGCGCAGCGGAGGTACCGCGGGTTCGTGGAGGGCCACGAGCTCACCGCGCTCCAGGGCGTCTGCGCAGAGATAGCGGGGCAGCACCGCGAGCCCCGCGCCGGCGACGGCGCAGGCCAGGACGGCGCGCAGGTCGGGAACGATGACGGTGCCCGGCGCTGCGGGACGGGAGTCGAAGACGGAGGCCCAGTAGCGGGAGACGAAGGGCAGCGACTCGTGCACCTCGATCACGGGGACGTCCTCCAGGGCGGGTGCTCCCTTGCGGCGCGGCTTGCCGGTGCCTATCTGCTGGGCCCGCGCCGGGGCGGCGACCAGGACGTGCTCTTCGTCGCAGAGGGGAGTCGCCGTGAGCAGGGCACCGCGGGGGCGGGCCGTACAGATGGCCAGATCGTGATGTCCGGCGGCGAGTCCCTCCAGGACTTCCTCGGCGTTCCCGAAGGAAGCGCGCAGCGCGAAGCCCTGGCCGTCCTCACCGGTCAGCTCCGTGAGGGCGGGCAGCGCCCGTTCCGCGGTGAACTCGGGAGGACCGGCGAGATGCAGGGTACGTAAGGAGGACTCGTCGTCGAGGCCGGTCTCGGCGATCTCCACGAGGGCGTCGAGATGCGGAGCGGCCTTGTGCGCGAGTTCGTCGCCGATGGTCGTCGGGGTCACTCCGCGCGCCTGCCGCAGGAACAGGGGGCGGCCCAGCTGCCGCTCCAGCGTGCGGATCTGTGAGGTCACGGCCGGCTGCGACAGGCCGAGCAGTGCGGCGGCGCGGGTGAAGGAGCCGGCCCGGTGCACGGTCACGAAAGTGCGCAGCAAGGCCAGATCCATGGTTCGCCCTCCCCAGTTCCCTGCCCTTCTCCCGGCCTTCAGGCAGGGCCCAACTATAAATAAGTCGATAGGTCTCTGTCGCTACTGTGATTGGACACTGACACAGAGTCAACTAGCCTTGGTCGCGCGGTTCTTAGCGCGCGGAACCGAGGACGGTCCGAGCCACGAGGGGGGAGGCTCGGACCGTCCGTTGTGCGTAGCCGGGCATCGGTTCGGCGACCGTAAGGCAGTTGCTGACGTCGTCACTCCGCCGACACCTCCAGCGCGCGGAGCACATCCGCCACCAGGTCCTCGGGGTCCTCGGCGCCGACCGAGAAGCGGATGAAGCCCTCCGGCACGGCGTCCCCGCCCCAGCGCCCGCGCCGCTCGGCCGTCGACCGCACCCCTCCGAAGCTCGTCGCGTCGTCCACGAGCCGCAGCGCATCGAGAAAACGGTCGGCACGCGCGCGCGTGGGCAGCGTGAAGGAGACCACGCATCCGAAGCGCCGCATCTGCTGCGAGGCGATCTTGTGCGAGGGGTCCTCGGGCAGGCCCGGGTAGCGCAGACCGGTCACCTCGGGCCGCTTCCGCAGCGCCTCGGCGACGGTGAGAGCCGTCGCGCACTGCCGGTCGACACGCAACTGGAGCGTGGCGATCGAACGGTGCGCGAGCCAGGCCTCCATGGGCCCGGGAATCGCACCGACGATCTTGCGCCAGCGGCGTACGGCGGCCATGGCCTCGGCGTCGCGGCCCACGACGTAGCCGAGCAGGACGTCCCCGTGCCCGGTGAGCTGTTTGGTGCCACTGGCCACGGCGAAGTCCGCGCCGAGCTCCAGCGGACGCTGCCCCAGCGGCGTGGCGAGGGTGTTGTCGACGGCGACGAGGGCGCCACGCGCGTGTGCCGCCTCGACGAGCCGCCGGATGTCGCACACGTCGAGCCCGGGGTTGGAGGGCGACTCGATCCACAGCAGCTTCGCGCCGTCGAGGACGTCGAGCTGGGCGTCGCCCCCGGTCGGCGCGGTGCGCACCTCGATGCCGTAGGCCTCCAGCTGCTCGCGCACCATGGGCAGCACCTGGTAGCCGTCGCCGGGCAGGACGACCGTGTCCCCAGCGCGCAGTTGGGAGAAGACCACCGAGGAGATGGCGGCCATCCCTGAGGCGAAGGTGAGCGTCTCTACGCCCTCCTGCCCGGGCGCCTCCAACTCGCCGATGGCCCGCTCCAGCAGGCTCCAGGTCGGGTTCTGGTCCCGTCCATAGGTATACGGGCCGTCGACGTCACCCGGCAGGTGGTAGTGGGCGGCGAACGCCGGTCCGGGCAGGTGCGGCTGGTTCTTGGCCGGCTCGGGCAGCCCGGCCCGCACCGCGCGGGTGCCGTCACCGCTGCCCGTCGACGGGCCCGTACCGGAATCGCTCATACCGCCTCCACCTCCACCTGCTCGCGTACCGCGGCGAGCAGACCCTCGCTCGCTGCCTCCACCATCTCAAGGCACTCCTCGAAGCCGTCCAGGCCCCCGTAGTACGGGTCCGGTACGTCGAGGTCGTCGCCCGCCGCGGGGTCGTAGGAGCGCAGCAGCCGCACCTTCGCCGCCTCCTCCGGGGTACGGGCGAGGCGGCGCAGGGCCTTGAGGTGGCCGGTGTCGAGGGCGATGACGAGGTCCAGCCGGGAGAACCACGACGGCTGGAACTGCCGCGCCGTGTGGGCGCTCTCGTAGCCGTTCTCCTCCAGGACGGAGACGGTGCGCGGGTCGGCGCCGTCACCCTCGTGCCAGCCGCCGGTGCCGGCGCTGTCGACCTCGACCAGGCCGTCGAGTCCCGCCTCCGCTGTGCGGGCCCGGAAGACGGACTCCGCCATCGGGGAGCGGCAGATGTTGCCGGTGCAGACGAAGCAGACGCGATAGGTCATCGCGTGCTCAGTCGTTGTCGGGCAGGACGACGTGGAGCGCCCAGGACACGATGGAGATGATCAGGCCTCCCAGGACCGCCGTCCAGAAGCCCTCGACGTGGAAACTCAGGTCGAGCTTGTCGGCCAGCCACGAGGTGAGCAGCAGCATCAGTGCGTTGACCACGAGGGTGATCAGACCCAGCGTCAGGATGAACAGGGGGAAGGTCAGTACCTTCACGATCGGCTTGACGAGGAAGTTCACCAAACCGAAGATCAGCGCGACGATGATCAGGGTGCCGGCCTTCTTGCCCGTGCTGTCACCGGTCAGGGTGATCTTGTCGAGCAGCCATACGGCGATCGCCAGGGCACCCGCGTTGGCGATCGTCTTGACTACGAAATTCTTCATGTGTCTGATCGTGGCAGACGAGATCGGTCACGAGCAGTGGGACGAGGGCGACAAGGGCGATGAAGGCATTCCGGCTGGACGAACTGGAGGCGGAACGTGCCGCCAACGAGGGTGCCTACCTGCAGTTTCTGCGTGAGCGGCACATGTCCGTCGGTCTGTATGCGCTCAATGCCGGCGAACATGATCCACAGAAGCCTCACAACCAGGACGAGGTCTACTTCGTTGTGAGCGGCCGCGCCTCGATCACCGTCGGTCTGGAGACCACCGAGGTCGCCCGCGGCAGCGTGGTCTACGTACCGGCCGGCGTCGCCCACAAGTTCCACCACATCAGCGAGGACCTGCGGGTGCTCGTGGTGTTCTCTCCGCCGGAAAGCTGACCCTCCGTCTCAGGGTTCCCTAGGGGACCAGTCAGGGGAGGACAAGGGATGCGAGGCCCCCGCCGGGGCCCCTGCCGGCCCTAGCATCGAGTGCAGGACATCAAGGGGCCCCTGCACAGCAGCCGGGCGGAGAGGTAAGGGCGAGCGCAATGGGTGAGATTTTCGGCGGACTGCCGTGGTGGGTGAAGTGGATCGCGGTGCCGGTCATCGCCCTCGTCGTCTTCGGCGGGCTGATAGCCAGCGTCGTCGGCTTCGTCATCGGACTGCTGTTCAAGGTGCTGGTCTTCGTGGCACTGGTCGGCGGACTGATCTACGTCGTGCGGAAGTTCACGTCGAGCTCCTCGTCGCGCAGCGACTGGTGAGGGCTCTGGGACACCGGTGATCGGTAACAGGAATCACCGGTTCCCTCGCGCGAGGGAAGTTTTCCGGACAGGACGCCTCAAGGCGCCATCTCGCCATTAGAGTCCGGAAATCGACGCGGGGGCGACCCCGCGAGCGGCGTACACCCCCTCCCGTGTTCCCCACGGCACGGGCAGCCCCCTCGCGCTTCGGGAGTGACCCTTGGCCACGGTAGACACCGCACCCACAGACCCCCACATTCCCCCCAGCCCGGCCCCCGGACGCCGCATCGGGCCCCCCGAACAGCCGGGCCCCTCCACGCAGGAGCGCGTGCCGGCACCACGCGCAGCGTCGCGCCTGACCGCAGCGCCGGCGCAGCCGTCCCCGGAAACCGCTCCGGCGCAGCCGCAGTCGGCAACCCTCATCGGATCCGTCCAGCGCGCGATGCGCCTGCTGGAATGCGTCGCCGGGCACGAGCACGGAGCCCCGGCCAAGCAGCTGGCCCGTGAGACCGGCCTGGCGCTCCCGACGGCGTACCACCTGTTGCGCACCCTCGTCCACGAGGGCTATCTGCGGCGGGACAAGGGCCTGTTCTTCCTCGGTGACGCGGCGGTGCGACTGAGCAGCAGCGGGGCCCAGCAGAAACGTCGCAGCACGATTGTCGACGCCCTCGCCGGCTGCCGGGACGCCATCGGTGTGCCCGTGTACTACGCCGTGTACCGGGAGGGCGAGATCGAGGTCATGTGTGTCTCCGACACCCCGGGCAATCCGGCCGTCGAGGAGTGGGCCGACTTCCGCGAGACCGCTCACGCGCATGCGATCGGCCAGTGCCTGCTCTCGCAGCTGGACGACGCGGCCCGCCGCGATCACCTCGACCGTTACCCCGTGCAGTCCATCACCCCCTACACCGTCCGCGACAACCACACCCTGCTGCGGCGGCTCGAGCGGACGCCGCGGATGGAGCCGGTGACGGAACGGCAGGAGTACGCGCTGGGGACGGTCTGCGCCGCGATCCCGATCACGGTGGGCACGACGGCCGCGACGATGGCCATTTCCCTGCCCTCGCATCAGGCCGACCGGCTGATGTCCGTCACCCGGCAACTGCAGAGCGAAATCGGACGGCTGATGGGGTCACTCGCGCTCTCTATCAGTATCTGAAAACTCACTCCTTGTGATCTGCCGTGTACGTTCAGCAAGATTCCACCATTGTCAGGGGATCACTCCCAGCCGGTCGGCTTCACATGACGGGGTAGGCGATGCGCGAGTCCGTACAGGCAGAGGTCATGATGAGCTTTCTCGTGTCCGAGGAGCTCTCCTTCCGCATCCCGGTGGAGCTGCGCTACGAGAGCTGTGATCCCTATGCCGTGAGGCTGACCTTCCATCTGCCCGGAGATGCACCGGTGACCTGGGCGTTCGGTCGCGAGCTGCTCATCGACGGGGTGTGCCGGCCGTGCGGGGAAGGGGATGTGCGCGTCTCACCCGCCGAGCCGGACTCCCTGGCCGAGGTCCTGATCCGGCTTCAGGTCGGCCGCGACCAGGCGCTGTTCCGTGCGTCCACGGCGTCGCTCATCGCCTTCCTCGACCGCACCGACAAGCTGGTGCCTCTCGGTCAGGAGGGCGCCCTCGCCGACTTCGACGCCCATCTCGACGAGGCCCTGGACCGCATCCTGGCGGAGGAGCAGAGCGCGGGCTGAGAGGCGGCGGCGGGCGGTCGGCCGGAACGCTTCTGCGTGGATGTGGAGGGCGCAGTAACGCTTCTCCATGTCTCCATGTGCACGGCGGCTGGAGTCCGTACCGCCCCAACGGTCTGTTCACGCGTGCCCGAGTGGCCATCGCCTCACCGCTTGCGGCGTCGGCCCCGCCCCGTGCGTGCCGCCGCAGGTGCCGCGCCCGCGGTGCCCGCCGCCTGCCCCGGGCCGGGACGGTCGGCCGCGACCACCAGTGCCGCGAGCAGCGTCGTGACCGGCACCGAGGCGACCAGGCCGATCGAGCCCACCAGCGTGCGTACGATCTCCTCCGCCACCAGTTCGCTGTTGGCGACCGTCCCCACACTGCTCTGCGCGATGGAGAAGAGCAGCAGCAAGGGCAGCGCGGCGCCCGCGTAGGCGAGGACGAGGGTGTTGACGACGGATGCGATGTGGTCGCGGCCGATGCGGATGCCCGCACGGTAAAGCCCCCGCCAGCCCATCGACGGATTCGCCTCGTGCAGCTCCCAGACCGCCGAGGTCTGGGTCACCGTCACGTCGTCGAGGACACCGAGCGAACCGATGATGACGCCCGCCAGCAGCAGGCCGCTCATGTCGATCGACGGGTACAGGCCGTGGATCAGACCGGTGTTGTCGTCCGTGTTGCCGGTCAGTGCGGCCCAGCCGATGAACTCGGAGCCGAGCAGGCCGATCAGGACGAGCGAGAGCAGCGTGCCCAGCACCGCCACGGAGGTGCGGGCCGACAGGCCATGGCACATGTAGAGCGCGATCAGCATGATGGCGCTCGATCCGATCACCGCCACGAGCAGCGGATTCGACCCCTGCAGGATCGCGGGCAGGATGAAGAAGGTCAGCACCATGAAGCTGACGGCCAGCGCGATCAGGGCCATCAGGCCGCGCATCCGGCCCACGACCACGACGGCGAGCGCGAAGATGCCGGCCAGCAGCGCCATGGGGAAGCGGCGGTTGACGTCGGCGACCGAGTACTGCAGGTCCTTCGGTGCGGAGGGCTCGTAGGCGGCCACGACCTTCTCGCCCTCGTGCAGTTGCCGCGACTGGTCCGGCTGCACGATCTCGGTGAACGTACGGCCCTTGTCCTTGCCGCTGTCGACGCGGATCGTCGCCTTCTTGCAGGTGCCGCTCGCCTGCTGCTGGGCGGAGGAGCCCTCGGCGGTGGAGGTGTCCCCCGTCGGGGTCTCGCCCGAGGCGTTCACCGACTTGCAGCTCACGCTCACGACCTCGGTGACCGTCGCCTGCTGGGTCTGCCGGTCGAAACCCACACCGGTGCGCTGGTGCGGCGGGGCACCGCCCGGCCACAGGACCACGAGCCCGACCGCCACGGCCGCGGCGAACGGAATGAGAATGGCGGCGATGACCTTGCGCAGATGCTTGGAGACGGGGGCCGCCGGACCGTGACTGTGCGAGTGACCGTGCCCGCCGGCGGAACCATGGCCGTGCTCCGGCCCCTGGCCGCCACCGGCCTCGTGACCGTGCCCGGCGCCGGCTCCCGGCCCGTGGTGGTGCCCGGCGCCGGAACCATGGCCGCTGCCGCCTCCGGAGCCGTGCCCGTGGGGCGGCTCCGGAGGCGGGTACGGGGGCTGATGTGTCGTGGTCACCGCCCGATCATCGCAAGAACGACAGGGGCCCTCTGTTCAGCGCGCCCGAATTGACGCTAGCGTGGAGGCACCTTTGCACACGCGGGAGCTCGGAGCACCGGGCTGAGAGGGCGCTGACCTCCGTCCCAGCGATGTTTCACGTGGAACATCACCGAAGTCGAGTGATGTTCCCCACGAAACGTCCACAGACGGAAACGGCTGCGTCGACCGCCGAACCTGTTACCGGGTAATGCCGGCGTAGGGAGTAGGTCTCATGACCAACAAGGACGTACGCACGCCTGCCTCCAACCAGGACGAACAGCTCATTCAGGGCGAACAGTCCGAGGAGGCCGGGAAGTCCATCGGCTGGCACAAGGCGTATGTCGAGGGCTCACGCCCCGATCTGCGGGTGCCGGTCCGTCAGGTGCATCTCACCAACGGGCAGTCGGTCACGCTGTACGACACCTCGGGCCCGTACACCGATCCGCTCATCGACACCGATGTGCGCAGGGGGCTCGCCCCGCTGCGCGAGAACTGGATCATCGCGCGCGGTGACACCGAGGAGTACGCGGGCCGTCCCGCCCGTCCCGAGGACGACGGGATCAAGCACACCTCTCCACGAGGCGGTCTGCGCAACCTCGACGCGGTCTTCCCGGGCCGGCCGCGGCAGCCGCGTCGCAGTCGTGACGGCAAGGCGGTCACGCAGCTCGCGTACGCCCGCCGCGGGGAGATCACGCCGGAGATGGAGTACGTGGCCATCCGGGAGAACGTCTCGCCCGAGGTGGTCCGCCAGGAGATCGAGGCGGGCCGCGCGGTACTGCCGGCCAACGTCAATCACCCGGAGATCGAGCCGATGATCATCGGCAAGCGGTTCTTGGTGAAGGTCAACGCCAACATCGGCAACTCAGCGGTGACGTCCTCCATCGAGGAGGAGGTCGAGAAGATGACCTGGGCGACCCGCTGGGGCGCCGACACGGTCATGGACCTGTCCACCGGCCGCAACATCCACACCACCCGTGAGTGGGTGCTGCGCAACTCCCCCGTCCCCATCGGCACGGTGCCGCTCTATCAGGCCCTGGAGAAGGTGGACGGCCGGGCCGAGGAACTCACCTGGGAGATCTACAAGGACACCGTCATCGAGCAGGCCGAGCAGGGCGTGGACTACATGACGGTCCACGCGGGCGTCCGTCTGCCGTACGTCCCGCTCACCGCGAACCGCAAGACCGGCATCGTCTCGCGGGGCGGCTCGATCATGGCCGCGTGGTGCCTCGCGCACCACAAGGAGTCGTTCCTGTACGAGAACTTCGAGGAACTCTGCGAGATCCTGGCCGCCTACGACGTCACGTACTCGCTGGGCGACGGCCTCAGGCCCGGCTCGATCGCGGACGCCAACGACGAGGCGCAGTTCGCGGAGTTGCGCACGCTCGGGGAACTCAACCGGATCGCCAAGCGTTTCAACGTACAGACCATGATCGAGGGCCCGGGACATGTCCCGATGCACAAGATCAAGGAGAACATCGACCTTCAGCAGGAGATCTGCGATGAAGCTCCGTTCTATACGCTCGGCCCGCTGACCACGGACGTCGCGCCGGCGTACGACCACATCACCTCCGGTATCGGCGCCGCGATGATCGCCTGGTGGGGCACGGCCATGCTCTGCTACGTCACGCCCAAGGAGCACCTGGGCCTGCCCAACCGTGACGACGTCAAGACCGGCGTCATCACCTACAAGATCGCCGCCCATGCGGCCGATCTCGCCAAGGGGCACCCCGGTGCGCAGGAATGGGACGACGCGCTGTCCGACGCCCGTTTCGAGTTCCGGTGGGAGGACCAGTTCAACCTCGCCCTGGACCCCGACACGGCACGGGAGTTCCACGACGAGACCCTCCCGGCGGAGCCGGCCAAGACCGCCCACTTCTGCTCGATGTGCGGGCCGAAGTTCTGCTCGATGAAGATCTCCCAGGACATCCGCCGTGAACACGGCGGAAGCCGGGCGGAGATCGAGCAGGGCATGGCCGAGAAGTCGAAGGAGTTCGCGGCCGCGGGCAACAGGGTGTACCTGCCGATCACGGACTGACGTATGCCGGTGTGAGTGGCTCCTCCGACAGGGAAGACGGTCCCGCTCTTCGGCGTGAGTCGCCGTGGGGCGGAGCCGTCTGTGGGATCGGTGTTCGGCTTGCGCTCCCCCTGCGGGCCCTGACGGGCCTTTCTGAGGCCGGGGGGCGCAAGCCGACGGTTACTCCGGCTGGTGTTCCGGGCCTCCGAAGTCCGGGCTGGTGTAGTCCGGGCTGGTGAAGCTCGGGCGCGGGCCGGGGGTCGAGCCCTCGTCCGGGCTGCTGAAGCCCGGACGGTCGTAGCCGAGGTGAGGCATGCGGCTGGTCGACGTCGGCGGTGTGGCGGTGTGCAGCGCCGCGGCGGTGCCGGGGTCGGCGAGTGCCTCCCTGAGGAACGGCATGATGCCGCGCTCCAGGAGTGCTTCGCGCCAGGCTTCCCTGGCCACGGCCACTTCTCCGCTCAGTTCGCCGTACGGTCCGGACTCGAGCGAGGGCTGGTTGCGCAGGGCGGTGAGCAGCAGCCCGACAGCGGCGACGAGGATCGCGGCCGCCGTCATGGCACCGAACACCCAACCGGCGGTGATCATGGTCTTGCCGAACACCTGTTTGGGTTCAACCGACCTGATGACGTATCCGACGAGCAGGAAGATCACCGCAGCTGTTCCGGCGAGGACGGGGGTGAGGACGGCGGCGACGGCGACGGCGCCCGCGCCGGCCGGCTCGGCGGCCTCGCCGAGGGTGGTGGCGAGCCCCGCTGCCGCCGCGCCCGGTTCCGCAGAGCCGGATTCGCGGGTGGACGGCGGGGTGGACGACGCCGGCTGGCGCAGTTCCTCGCGAACCTTCACGTAGTGCTGGTACTCGGCCGCAGCGGCCACCGTGATGAGTGCGGTGGCGTTGAGCGCCATCGTGCGCAGCTGTTCGGGGTTGAGCCGCTTACCGACAGCGGCCAGTTCCGGGCGGTTTGGGGCGGAGCGCAGCGCCTCATCGAGGACCCGCTCGTACTCCTGGCGGTCCTCGCTCAGCAGGTGCTGCGGAACGCTGTTCATGTGCATCCCCCGATGCTCCGTAGGGCTTGGGGCTCGCATGCCAACGAGCCGTCGGGCAGAAACGGAGGGGAGCCTGCTACGGATAAGCCGATGGTAGAGCGGCGACGGCACACGGTGACAGGGGGTTTGAAGAAATTGGGCCCTGGCCTGCGCCGTTTATCGCGATTCCTCCGTGGGGGGACGCCTGCCCTGTGAACGTTCAGATATCCAGGGGCAGCTGTTGCACCAGCAGCTTTCCGGCCATGGTCACCCCGCCGTCCATCGCGATGGCCAGGCCCTCGGCGTAGACGTGCGGTCCTTCGACCACGGGACCGGCGCTGTCCTCGCCGTCCTCGGAGCCGACCTCGCCCAGCAGATAGGGAATGGGGCTGTGACCGTGAACAATCCGCGTGCCGCCGTACGTATCCAGCAGGGAGCGTACGGCGTCTGCACCGCCCTCGTCGCGGAAGGAGAACCGCTTGGTCAACTTGCGGAACAGATCCCAGCATTCGTCGGCGTCGTTGCGCGTGAGCGTTTCGCGGACGGTGTCGTTGACCGCCTCGATCGAGTCGCCGTAGTCGAGGTAGGCGGTGGTGTCGGAGTGGACGAGCAGATAGCCGTCGACCTCCTCGACCGCGTCGAGGCGGGCCATCCACTGGAGGTGATGGTCCTGGAGGCGGTCCATGTCGGTCTTCTGGCCGCCGTTGAGGAGCCAGGCCGCCTGGAAGGTGGCGGTGCCCGCGCCGGAATTGACCGGGGTGTCGCCGAACCGCTTGGCGCCCAGCAGCAGCAGTTCGTGGTTGCCCATGAGCGCCTTGCAGTAGCCGCCGGCCGCGGCCGCCTCCGCGGACAGGCGCATCACGAGGTCGATGACGCCGATGCCGTCCGGACCGCGGTCGGTGAAGTCGCCGAGGAACCACAGCCGGGAGGTGCCCGCGCACCAGTTGCCCGCGGCGTCGACGAGGCCCTGCTCCTGGAGGGCGGCCACCAACTCGTCGAGATAGCCGTGCACATCACCGACGACGTACAGCGGGCCCGCGCCGTCCGTCTGCTGCGGGACGGGGAGGGACGCGGGGTCGACGGGCACCTGAAGCGTGTCACCGCGATTGATGACCGGCAGGTCGCGCTGTGTCGGGGTGTACCCCTCCGGGTGCTCGGCCGGCTCCTCGACGGGTCTGGCGACGTCACCGGGGTATGTGCTGTGGCCGTACGGACCGGTCTCGTGGACATACGCCGGTACCCGGAAGTCGCGCAACGTCGCCGTCCGCTCCGTCTCGGGTCCCTGACCGGCCCCCTGAGTCATCAGACCCCTCCACCATCGCGCCGCATCTGCACCGCTTCGGACTGCCTGGTCGCAGCGGCCCGCGGTGTCGTGGGCCCATCATAGGAATGCCGATCGCGCCATGTGATGACCCAGGGGTGGTGAATCGGAGGAAGAGTCCAGTTCACCGCGGCTTTCGCCCCGATTGGGCAGGGCTTCGACCGCCTGCTGACGGCCTTGGTTCTACTCCTCTTCGGGCGACCGCGGCGCGCTGACGGTCGTACGCGGCGGACGTCGCTGGGACGAGGTACGCACGATCAGCTCCGTCGGTATCACCTGCTCGACCGGTTGGTCCGATTCGACCCCCTCGATCGCGTCGATGAGGAGCTGCACCACGGCGGTGCCGATGCGGCGCGGCTTCAGGGAGAGCGTGGTGATGGGCGGTTCGGTGTTGGCGTACACGGTGGACTCGCTGCAGCAGACCAGAAGCAGGTCGTCCGGTACCCGCAGACCGTAGCGGCGGGCCGCCGCGAGCAGGTCCGTGCCGTTCGGGTCGAACAGGCCGTAGACGGCGTCGGGCCGGTCGGGGCGGGCGAGCAGCCGGTCGGCGGCGACGGCGCCCGCGCACGGGTCGTGCGCCGGATATGCCTCGTACACCGGGTCCTGTCCGACGCGTTCGCACCAGCGCAGATACGCCGTGGTCGACAGGTGGGTGTACGTGTCGGTCGAGGTTCCCGTGAGCAGCCCGATGCGGCGGGCTCCGGCGTCGGCCAGGTGGTCGAGGATGCCGAGTACGGCGGCTTCGTGGTCGTTGTCGACCCAGGCGGTGACCGGGAGGGAGCCGGCCGGGCGGCCGTCGGAGACGACGGGCAGTCCCTGCCGGACCAGTTCGCTGACCACCGGGTCCTGGTCGGAGGGGTCGATGACGACCGTGCCGTCCAGTGCCACGTTCGACCAGACGTCGTGACGGGAGGTCGCGGGCAGGATCACCAGGGCGTAGCCGCGGGCGAGCGCGGCCGAGGTGGCCGCGCGCGCCATCTCGGCGAAGTACGCGAACTCGGTGAAGGTGAAAGGTTCATCCCCGTAGGTCGTCACGGTCAGGCCGATGAGGCCCGACTTGCCGGTACGGAGGGTTCTGGCCGCTGCCGACGGGCGATAGCCCAGCCGGTCGGCGACCTCTCGGACATGGCGCCGGGTGGCGTCCGGGAGCCGGCCCTTGCCGTTGAGGGCGTCGGAGACGGTCGTGATGGAGACTCCGGCGGCGGCGGCAACGTCTCTGATGCCCGCCCGGCCCGGTCGGCTGCCTCGGCGTGAGGTTTCCGCGCGGCTCACCTGGTGCTTCCCTGCTGCTGTCATGGCGAGCCGATAGTAGGGCTCATGGAGTGGGGTAGGGCGGACGCATATGCACGCGTTGACAGGCACGTTTCTGCAAGGTCATATACCGTCAACTACCTTTGAAACAAAGTCAGTTGAACGATCCAATGGGACTACGTGACTTGTCGGCGCGCATGGGCCTGCCAAGTCCCCGATGTTTCGAAGAGGTCTCAACTCACCTGCATGGGCGATGCGCGCCAGGGCGCGAGCCACCGGCGCATAGATATATGTGACCGCGCCCCCCGGTTCGTCTGCCTACGGGTGGTGATGCCCCTGATGTGCGTGTGACGGATGAGGTCTGTCCTCAGCTGTACGCAGCGGCGCCGAATCCTCATAAGGTGTGCAGTATTGGAAGCCGGTGGTGGTCATGAGGAGGACTGCGGTGAGCGAGACGAGCCCCAAGCTGCGCGCCGAGCTGGAGGGTATCCCCACCTACAAGCCGGGCAAGCCTGCCGCGGCCGGCGGTCCGGTGGCCTACAAGCTGTCCTCCAACGAGAACCCGTATCCGCCGCTGCCCGGTGTGATGGAGACGGTGACGGCCGCCGTCTCCTCCTTCAACCGCTACCCCGACATGGCCTGTACGGGCCTGATGAACGAGCTGTCGGACCGCTTCGGCGTCCCGCTCTCCCACCTGGCCACCGGCACGGGCTCGGTCGGCGTCGCCCAGCAGCTCATCCAGGCGACCAGCGGCCCCGGCGACGAGGTCATCTACGCCTGGCGGTCGTTCGAGGCGTACCCGATCATCACGCAGATCAGCGGGGCGACCTCGGTGCAGGTGCCGCTGACCCCGGGCGATGTGCACGACCTGGACGCGATGGCGGACGCGATCACCGATCGGACGCGCCTTGTCTTCGTCTGCAACCCCAACAACCCGACCGGCACGGTGGTACGGCGCGCCGAGCTGGAGCGATTCCTGGACCGGGTGCCCGGCGATGTACTGGTCGTGCTGGACGAGGCATACCGAGAGTTCATCCGCGACACCGAGGTGCCGGACGGCGTGGAGCTGTACCGCGAGCGGCCGAACGTCTGTGTGCTGCGCACCTTCTCCAAGGCGTATGGCCTCGCGGGCCTGCGCGTCGGCTTCGCGATCGCCCACGAGCCGGTGGCGGCCGCGCTGCGCAAGACGGCGGTGCCGTTCGGCGTGAGCCAGCTCGCCCAGGAGGCGGCCATCGCCTCGCTCCGCGCCGAGGACGAGCTGCTCGGCCGGGTCGGCTCGCTGGTGGGTGAGCGCAACCGCGTGGTCGACGGGCTGCGCGCCCAGGGCTGGACCGTGCCCGAGACCCAGGCCAACTTCGTGTGGCTGCGGCTGGGGGAGAGCACGGTCGCGTTCGCGGCGGCGTGCGAGCAGCACGGCGTGGTGGTCCGGCCGTTCCCGGGCGAGGGTGTGCGGGTGACGGTCGGGGAGACCGAGGCGAACGACATCTTCCTGAAGGTGGCGGAAGGGTTCCGCAAGGAGCTCTGAGTCGGGGTTACGCGTCTACGAGTTCCACGCGCACCGGGTCGCCGTCGCGGACCGTGGCCAGGAGCCCGGGGTCTCCGTCGAGGCGGCCCAGGACGTTGCACGGGCTCGCGAGGCGGCACTCTCCCCCAAACTCCGTTCGGGGGGACCCCCAGCTTCGCGAGATCGGGGTGGGGCCGTAGGGGAGTGCGAGGGCGTCGCCGTCGGTCCAGAAGGCGACCGTGCCCCGGTCCACGACCTGCTGGGCCGATGTTTCACGTGGAACCGAGACGCCCGTGTCGAAGTAGACCTCCTCGCCCCAGGTACGGGCGGTGGAGGCGAGCGGCAGTGCCCTGGTGAGGGCCTGCGTGGTCGGGGTGTCGTCGAGGGTTGCGGTGAGGTGGCCGGCGGGCCACGAGATCCGTATCTGCACGGCAGGCAATTCAACAAGATGTTGAAGTTGCTGCCAAGGGGGGTACCGAACGGCCCAAGCGGGACCCCCCTTCGACCTTCGACAATCAGTGCGTCATAATTCCTTGTGAATGTGAACGCGTTCACAAGCGTGTCCCGGTTGCTCCAATGGCGTGTGTGACATAAGGGGCAAACTGCCGCTGTACCACGGCGACCTAAGGAGACTGACGACGTGGACCTGGCTCTGGCGCCGGAGACCCTGGCGCGATGGCAGTTCGGTATCACCACCGTCTACCACTTCCTGTTCGTCCCTCTGACGATCTCGCTGGCCGCTCTCACGGCCGGTCTGCAGACCGCATGGGTGCGCACGGAGAAGGAGAAGTACCTCAGGGCGACCAAGTTCTGGGGCAAGCTGTTCCTGATCAACATCGCGATGGGTGTGGTCACCGGCATCGTCCAGGAGTTCCAGTTCGGCATGAACTGGTCGGACTACTCGCGCTTCGTCGGTGACGTCTTCGGTGCCCCGCTCGCCTTCGAGGCCCTGATCGCGTTCTTCTTCGAGTCGACCTTCATCGGCCTGTGGATCTTCGGCTGGGACAAGCTGCCCAAGAGGATCCATCTGGCCTGCATCTGGATGGTCTCGATCGGCACGATCCTGTCGGCGTACTTCATCCTCGCGGCCAACTCCTGGATGCAGCACCCCGTCGGCTACCGGATCAACAAGGCGAAGGGGCGTGCCGAGCTCACCGACTTCTGGCACGTGCTCACCCAGAACACCGCGCTCGCCCAGGCCTTCCACACGCTCTCCGCCTCCTTCCTGACCGGCGGCGCTTTCATGGTCGGCATCGCCGCCTTCCATCTGTTCCGCAAGAAGCACGTCCGGGTGATGAAGACCTCGCTGCGGCTGGGTCTGGTCACCGTCGTGATCGCCGGTCTGCTCACCGCGATCAGCGGTGACACCCTCGGCAAGGTCATGTTCAAGCAGCAGCCGATGAAGATGGCCGCCGCCGAGGCGCTGTGGGACGGCCAGAACTCCGCGCCGTTCTCGATCTTCGCGTACGGCGACGTCAGCAAGGGCCACAACACCGTCGAGCTGTCGGTCCCCGGCCTGCTGTCGTTCCTCGCCGACGACGACTTCAACTCGTACGTCCCCGGCATCAACGACACCAACAAGGCCGAGCAGGAGAAGTACGGCCCCGGCGACTACCGGCCCATCATTCCGGTCACGTTCTGGGCGTTCCGCTGGATGATCGGCTTCGGCATGGCGTCCTTCGCCATCGGCATCGTCGGACTCTGGCTGACCCGCAAGAAGTTCATGCTGCCGCAGCATCTGAGGGTCGGCGAGGACGAGGTGCCGCATCTGGTCCTGTTCAGGAACAAGGCCCTCAGCCCCAAGCTGGGCAGGCTCTACTGGCTGGTGGCGATCTGGACCCTGGGCTTCCCGCTGATCGCCAACTCCTGGGGCTGGATCTTCACCGAGATGGGCCGCCAGCCGTGGGTCGTCTACGGCGTCCTGCAGACCCGGCACGCGGTCTCCCCCGGTGTCTCCCAGGCCGAGGTCCTCACCTCGATGATCGTCTTCACCACGCTCTACGCCATCCTCGCCGTCGTCGAGGTCAGGCTGCTCGTGAAGTACGTGAAGGCCGGCCCGCCCGAGCTCACCGAGGCCGACCTCAACCCGCCCACGAAGATCGGCGGCGACACCCGTGACGCCGACAAGCCGATGGCCTTCTCGTACTAGGCCGAGGGAGATCGAGTCATGGAACTTCACGACGTCTGGTTCGTCCTGATCGCCGTCCTGTGGACCGGCTACTTCTTCCTGGAGGGCTTCGACTTCGGGGTCGGCATCCTCACCAAGCTGCTGGCGCGGAACCGGCCCGAGAAGCGGGTGCTGATCAACACGATCGGTCCGGTGTGGGACGGCAACGAGGTCTGGCTCCTCTCGGCCGGCGGTGCGACCTTCGCCGCCTTCCCCGACTGGTACGCCACGCTCTTCTCCGGCTTCTACCTGCCGCTGCTGATCATCCTGGTCAGCCTGATCGTGCGGGGTGTCGCCTTCGAGTACCGGGCGAAGCGGCCCGAGGAGAACTGGCAGCGCAACTGGGAGACCGCGATCTTCTGGACCTCGCTGATCCCGGCGTTCCTGTGGGGCGTCGCCTTCGGCAACATCGTGCGGGGCGTGAAGATCGACAAGAACTTCGAGTACGTCGGCACGTTCTGGGACCTGCTCAACCCTTACGCGCTGCTCGGCGGGCTGGTGACCCTCACGCTGTTCACCTTCCACGGGGCCGTGTTCACGGCGCTGAAGACGGTCGGGGACATCCGGGAGCGGGCACGGAAGCTGGCGACGGTGGTCGGTCTCGTCACCGCCGTCGTGGCGCTGATCTTCCTGCTGTGGACGCAGGTCGACAGCGGTGACGGCAAGAGCCTGATCGCACTGGTCGTGGCCGTGTCCGCGCTGGTCGCCGCCCTCGTGGCGAATCAGGCCGGGCGCGAAGGATGGTCGTTCGCGCTGTCCGGCATCACGATCGTGGCCGCCGTGGCGATGCTCTTCCTTTCCCTCTTTCCGAACGTCATGCCGTCGTCGCTCAATGGAGACTGGAGCCTCACGGTCACCAACGCCTCGTCGAGCCCCTACACCCTGAAGATCATGACCTGGTGCGCCGCGATCGCCACGCCGATCGTCCTGCTCTACCAGGGGTGGACCTACTGGGTGTTCCGCAAGCGGATCGGTACGCAGCACATCGCTGACGCTGTGCACTGAGTCCGAGTTGGGGCATGTTTCACGTGAAACATGCCCCTTGAGGAAGAGGGTGTGTTTCACGTGAAACCGATCGACCCGCGACTGCTCCGCTACGCCCGTGCCACCCGCCTCTTCATGGTGGCGGTCGTCGGCCTGGGAGTGGTCGGTGCGGCGCTGGTCATCGCTCAGGCGATGCTCATCGCCGAGGTGGTGGTGGGTGCCTTCCAGCACGGGATGTCGGTGGGTGAACTCGGCACTCCCCTGCTGCTGTTGGCGGCCGTCGCCGGTGGCCGGGCACTGGTCTCGTGGCTCACCGAGCTCGCGGCGCACCGGGCGAGCGCGGCGGTGAAGTCGGAGCTGCGGGGCCGGCTGCTGGAGCGCGCTGTCGAGCTGGGGCCGGGATGGCTGAGCGGGCAGCGGACCGGTTCGCTCGTTGCCCTCGCCACCCGTGGAGTCGACGCCCTCGACGACTACTTCTCGCGTTATCTGCCGCAGCTGGGGCTCGCGGTGGTCGTGCCGGTGGCGGTGCTGGCCCGGATCGTCACCGAGGACTGGGTCTCGGCGGCGATCATCGTGGGGACCCTGCCGCTCATTCCGGTCTTCATGGTCCTGATCGGCTGGGCCACACAGTCCCGGATGGACCGTCAGTGGCGGCTGCTGTCCCGGCTGTCCGGACACTTCCTGGATGTGGTCGTGGGGCTGCCGACGCTGAAGGTGTTCGGGCGGGCCAAGGCGCAGGCCGAGTCGATCAAACGCATCACCGGCGAGTACCGGCTGGCGACCATGCGGACGCTGCGGATCGCCTTCATCTCGTCCTTCGCGCTGGAGCTGCTCTCCACGCTGTCGGTCGCGCTGGTCGCCGTGACGATCGGCATGCGGCTCGTGCACGGCGAGATGGACCTGTACACAGGTCTCGTCATCCTCGTCCTCGCACCCGAGGCCTATCTGCCCCTGCGGCAGGTCGGCGCGCAGTACCACGCGGCGGCGGAGGGCCTTGCGGCGGCCGAGGAGATCTTCGCGGTCCTGGAGACGCCGGTGCCCGCGTCGGGCACGGCGGCCGTGCCGGCGGGCGGTATCGCCTTCGAGGGGGTGACGGTCCGGTATCCCGGGAGGTCCGAGGACGCCGTGTCGGAGGTGTCCTTCGCCGTCGGGCCCGGCGAGACCGTCGCACTCGTCGGGCCGAGCGGCGCGGGCAAGTCGACGCTGCTGAACGCCCTGCTGGGTTTCGTGCGGCCGGCCGCGGGGCGGGTGCGGGTCGGGGGAGCCGAACTCGCCGAGGTCGATCTCGGGCAGTGGCGGTCGAGGATCGCCTGGGTGCCCCAGCGGCCGCATCTGTTCGCCGGGACGATCGCCGAGAACGTGCGGCTTGCCCGGCCCGACGCCGACGACACCGCCGTACGCAGAGCGTTGAGCGATGCCGGGGCGCTGGAGTTCGTGGACGCGTTGCCCGGGGGCGCAGGGACCGTGCTCGGGGAGGACGGGGCCGGATTGTCCGCCGGGCAGCGGCAGCGGCTCGCGCTCGCCCGCGCGTTCCTCGCGGACCGGCCCGTACTGCTGCTGGACGAGCCGACGGCGGCCCTGGACGGCGCCACGGAGGCCGAGGTCGTGGAGGCGGTACGGCGGCTGGCGGTGGGGCGGACGGTGCTGCTGGTGGTGCACCGGCCGGCGCTGCTCAGGGTCGCGGACCGGGTGGTACGGCTGGCGACGGCGGACGCGGCGAGGTCGCCGGAGCGACCTGTGTCCCCCACCGCCTCCGTGAGGTCCGGAGCCGTGACGGCCGGGGCTCGCCCCGTCGAGGCCGCCGCTGCGGAGAAGACCGGGACAAGCGGTCTCACGACGGGCACGCGCGCTGTCCTCACCCGCGTCCGTGCCATGTCCGGCCCCCGGCGCAGCCGTCTCGCCCTCGCGCTGCTGCTAGGGAGCCTTGCGCTCGGCAGTGCCGTCGGGCTCATGGCCACCTCCGGCTGGCTCATCTCGCGGGCCTCGCAGCAGCCGCCCGTGCTGTATCTGATGGTGGCGGTGACCGCGACGCGGGCCTTCGGCATCGGGCGGGCCGTCTTCCGTTACGCCGAGCGGCTCGTGTCGCACGACGCGGTGCTGCGGATGCTCGCCGACACGAGGGTCGCCGTCTACCGGCGGCTGGAGCGACTGGCTCCCGCCGGGCTGCACAGCACCCGACGGGGCGACCTGCTCTCGCGGCTCGTCACCGACGTGGACGCCCTGCAGGACTACTGGCTGCGCTGGCTGCTGCCCGCCGGATCCGCGGCGGTCGTCTCCGCCGCGTCCGTCGGCTTCACCACCTGGCTGCTGCCCCAGGCCGGTTTCGCGCTCGCCGTCGGGCTGGTGGCGGCCGGAGCCGGTGTGCCGCTGGTCAGCGGTGCCGTGGCGCGCCGCGCCGAACGCAGGCTGGCACCCGCCCGAGGGGTGCTCGCGACGCGCGTGACCGATCTGCTCACCGGTACCCCGGAGCTGACCGTCGCCGGCGCCCTGCCGGCTCGTACCGCCGAGGCACGGCAGGCGGACGGTGTGCTCACCCGGATCGCCTCGCGGGCCGCAACCGCCACCGCGCTCGGCGACGGACTCACCGCGCTGCTGTCCGGTCTGACAGTCACCGCCACCGCCCTCGTGGCCGCCCAGGCGGTCGCGGACGGGCGCCTGGGCGGCGTCGCGATGGCCGTCGTCGTCCTCACCCCGCTGGCCGCCTTCGAGGCGGTCAGCGGGCTGCCGCTCGCCGTGCAGTACCGGCAGCGGGTCCGCAGAAGCGCGGAGCGCGTCTTCGAGGTCCTGGACGCGCCCGAGCCGGTACGGGAGCCGGAGCGGCCCCGGCAGGCCCCCACCTCCCCCTTCCCAGTCGTTCTGAAGGGCCTGACCGCCCGGTACGAAGCGCAGGACCGGGATGCCCTCGGCGGTCTCGATCTCACCCTCCCCCGGGGACGCCGGGTCGCCGTGGTCGGGCCGTCCGGCTCCGGCAAGACGACGCTGGCACAGGTGCTGCTGCGCTTCCTGGATGCGGACGCCGGCTCGTACACGCTGGCCGGTGTGGACGCCCAGGAGCTCGACGGCGACGACGTACGACGGCTCGTCGGGCTGTGTGCCCAGGACGCTCACCTCTTCGACAGCTCGGTACGCGAAAACCTGCTGCTGGCGAAGAAGGACGCCACCGAGGGCGACCTGCGCGACGCGCTCGCCCGGGCCCGGCTGCTGGACTGGGCCGACAGCCTGCCCGAGGGGCTCGACACACTCGTCGGCGAACACGGGGCCCGGCTGTCGGGCGGACAACGGCAGCGCCTCGCGCTCGCCCGCGCACTCCTCGCCGACTTCCCGGTTCTCGTGCTCGACGAACCCGCCGAACACCTCGACCTGCCGACGGCCGACGCCCTCACCGCCGACCTGCTGGCCGCCACCGAGGGCCGCACGACGCTGCTCATCACGCACCGGCTGGCCGGTCTGGAGGCCGTCGACGAGGTCGTCGTACTGGACGAGGGGCGAGTGGTGCAGCGCGGTACGTACGCCGAACTGGCCGCCGTGCCGGGGCCGTTGCGGGCGATGGTGCAGCGGGAGGCGGAGACGGAGCTGCCGGCCGGGGCGACGTCGTAGCACCTGCGCAGCCCTCATGGCGCGACGGGCGCCGTACCGACGCGTCACGATCCGTCCGTACTGAGCCATCCGGGGTGCTGCTTCCCCCGGGCGCAGGACTTGAACATGACCCGTCCCGGCCGGGCGGGTCACGATCGCTGACATGCGCTCATTCCGCCGTCGCCCCTTGCTCGTTCCGGCCCTGCTGTGTGCGCTCGTCATGCTTGCGGCGCGGCCCACGGAGGCGATGGGCGTGGGCGACGGGGACGAGATCGGCAGTGGCATCAGCGGTCGGGTCGAGCAGCTCTACGAGGATGCGGCACTGGCGACGCAGCAGTACGAGGCGGGTCGGCAGGAGGCCGACGTGCGGCGGGCGCAGGCCGAGCATTCCCAGGCGCTGCTGGACGGCGAACGGCGGGAGATCGCCCGCCTGCACGAAGACCTGGGCCGGATGGCACGCGCCCAGTACCGCACCGGCGGCGGTCTGCCCGCGGCCGCCCAGCTGATCCTCGCGGACAGCCCCGACGCGCTGATGCGCGGTCAGCACGTCCTGGCGCAGGCGCATCTGGCCCTGGCCGGCTCCGTCGCCAGGAGCCGCCGGGCCGAGGCACGCTTCGCCGCCGACGAGGCGAAGGCCAAGGCGGCCTGGCAGGCGCTGGAGAAACGGAACATCGAGCTCGCCGCCGTGAAGGACACCATCGAGCGGAAACTCGAGGAGGCGCGCGAAGAGTTGCAGGGACAGGCGGAGGCTTCCGTCGCGGCCGGCAGCTGCCGCGGCCCCGTCCGGCTCCAGCAGCCGGCGGCACACTTCACCCAGCCGTGGGTGGCGCCCGTGGAGACGTACCAACTGTCCGCGGGCTTCGGCAGCGGCGGCGACCGGTGGGCCAACAGGCACACCGGGCAGGACTTCGCGGTACCGATCGGCACGCCGGTGCGGGCGGTCGGCGCGGGACGCGTGGTGAGCGTGTCGTGCGGGGGCGCCTTCGGCATCGAGATCGTGATCCAGCACCCGGGCGGCTACTACACGCAGTACGCGCATCTCGCCGCCGTCGCCGTCGACCAGGGCGAGCGGGTGGACACCGGTCAGTGGATCGGGCAGTCGGGCACCACCGGCAACTCCACCGGCCCGCATCTGCACTTCGAGGTGCGCGTCACACCTCAGATGGGCTCCGCGGTGGACCCGGTGCCATGGCTGGCGGCACGAGGCGTGCTCCTCGCATGACCGGGACGACCAGGGCTTGCCGGATCACCACGCGCAGCTACCCGCGCTCTGCCAGCATCCGTTCGATGACGAGCGCCACTCCGTCGTCGTTGTTGGCGACCGTGCGGCCCGAGGCTGCGGCGATGACGTCCGGGTGCGCGTTGCCCATCGCATAGGACCGGCCCGCCCAGGTGAGCATCTCCACATCGTTCGGCATGTCCCCGAAGGCGACGACCTCCTCGTGCGAGATGCCGCGCTCCGCGCAGCACAGGGCGAGCGTGCTCGCCTTGGAGACGCCGGGGCCGCTGATCTCCAGCAGGGCACTGGGACTTGAGCGGGTGACGTTGGCACGGTCGCCGATGGCGAGACGGGCGGTGGTGAGGAAACCGTCCGGGTCCAGGGTCGGGTGGTAGGCGAGGATCTTCAGCACCGGCTCGGCGGCGCCGGGCCCGTCCGGCGCCAGCAGGTCCTCGGCCGGCATGAGGTTGTCCGGGATCTCCATGTGCAGCTTCGGGTAGTCCGGCTCCTGGTGGAAGCCGTACGTCTGCTCCACCGCGTACACCGTGCCCGGCGCCGCGTCGCGCAGCAGCCGTACGGCGTCCAGCGCGTTGTCCCGGGCCAGCTCCCGCACCTTCACGAACCGGTGGGCGCCCGGGCCGCCGTGCAGGTCGACCACGGCCGCGCCGTTGCCGCAGATCGCCAGGCCATGGCCGTGGACATGGTCACTGACGACGTCCATCCAGCGGGCCGGGCGGCCGGTGACGAAGAAGACCTCGATGCCCGCGTCCTCGGCGGCGGCGAGGGCGGCGACCGTGCGCGGGGAGACCGACTTGTCGTCCCGCAGGAGGGTGCCGTCGAGATCGGTGGCTATGAGCCGCGGCGCGGCGGCGGCGGCCGGGGTCTCGGGCTGTCGAGTCGCTGAGGTCACCCGCCCATTCTCCCGCATATGCCCGCACGGCCGTGCGGGAGTCCGCACAGGTGAGTGGTCACCGTCCTGATCAGCACTGTCACAGCCGTCCGCTCAGTCGAGTTGCGACGCGGCTTCCATGGCTATCTGCTCGAACACCTTCTCGTCGGCGGCGAAGTCGGAGTCCGGGACGGGCCAGTGGAGCACGATCTCGGTGAAGCCCAGTTCCCGGTGCCGGCCCGCGAAGTCCACGAACGCGTCGAGCGACTCCAGCGGCCGGCCGCGGTCCGGGGTGAAGCCGGTGAGCAGGATCTTGTCGAGCCCGGCCACGTCCCGGCCGATCTCGGCGCAGGCGTCGGCCAGCTTCTCGGCCTGGCCGCGAATGGCCTGAATCGACTGTTCGGAAGTGCCGTTCTCGTACAGCTTGGGGTCGCCCGTGGTCACCCATGCCTGCCCGTACCGCGCGGCGAGCCGCAGCCCGCGCGGGCCTGTCGCCGCCACCGCGAAAGGCAGCCGGGGGCGCTGCACGCAGCCCGGTATGTTGCGCGCCTCGTGCGCCGAGTAGAAGTCGCCCTCGTACGACAGCCCCTCCTTGCCGTCCTCGGTGAGGAGCCGGTCCAGGAGCTGGACGAACTCGGCGAAGCGGTCCGCGCGCTCCCGCGGGGTCCAGGGATCGCGCCCCAGCACCGTGGCGTCGAAGCCGTTGCCACCCGCGCCGACGCCGAGGGTGAACCGGCCCGCGGAGATGTCGTCGAGGGAGATCAGCTCCTTCGCGTACGGCACCGGGTGGCGGAAGTTCGGCGAGGTCACCAGGGTGCCCAGCCGCATCCGCTCGGTGACGGCCGCGGCCGCGGTCAGGGTCGGTACGGCACCGAACCACGGGCCGTCCCGGAAGCTGCGCCAGGACAGGTGGTCGTAGGTGTAGGCGGTGTGGAAGCCGAGCTGCTCCGCGCGCTGCCATGCCGAACGGCCGCCCTCGTGCCAGCGGCGGTACGGGAGGATCACAGTGCTCAGACGCAGACTCATGTCCCCGAGACTAAGCCGCCCCGGTGACAAGGGACGAAACGGTCACCGTGCGCGCTCGCTCGGACACGTGACGCGGCGGGCGGCGGTGGTGCGTCAGTGCGGCTGGGGGAAGCGCAGGTACTGAGGCGGCACGGCCTGGGTGAGCCACACCCCGTTCGCGCTGACGTGGAAGACGTGCCCGTCGCGGTGCATGGCTGCGGCGTCCACGGACAGCACGACGGGCCGGCCGCGGCGGGCTCCGACCCGGGTGGCGGTCTCGCGGTCCGGCGAGAGGTGCACGTCGTGCCGGTTCATGGGGCGCAGTCCCTCGGCGCGGATCGCGTCCAGGTTGCGGGCCACGGTGCCGTGGTGGAGGTACGGCGGCGGGGTGGCCGGGGCGAGTCCGAGGTCGATCCCGATGCTGTGGCCCTGGCTGGCGCGGATCCGGGTGCCCTCGACGGCGAAGCGTTTCTTGTCGTTGACGGCGACGACGTGGTCCAGCTCCTCGCGGGTGAAGCGGAAGCCGTGCGCGGCGGCCGCGGCGATCAGTACGTCGATCTCGACCCAGCCGGCCTCGTCGAGCGTCAGGCCGATCCGCTCGGGCTGGTGGCGCAGGTGTTTCGAGAGGTACTTCGACACCTTTACGGTGCGTCTTTCATCCATGTGTCTTTCGTCCATCCGCTCAGCATGACGGGAGAGACGTGGATCACGCAGATTATTTTGGCGGCTAGGTTTGATCCACAACCAACTCATGTTATCCACAGGCCAGTTGGCTGTTCTGTGGACAACTTCGCTACATGTCAGTCCCGTTCGTCAAGATCGGCTGGGGGCACCTCCCTTGACGTGAGCGCATCCAACGCCCGTGCCCTCACCTCCCGTTCAGCCGCCAGACGAATGAACTCCGCGGCCCGCTCCGCCCCAACCAACCCCTCCACCGCTCGCATTGTCTCCGCGGGCAACGAGACCGAGCGTGATGTCGGGCGGTCCGGCACGGGATCGTCGGCGCCGAGCCGCTGGCGCAGTTGCCGTACCGCCAACAACCGCATGGCCCGCGCGAGTTCGGCGTCCACGGTCTGCTGTGCGAGGGGCCGCAGTCGCCGTACCAGTGAGGCGGCCTCCGCCGCGTCCGCGTCCGTCGGGCGGTGCGGTCCGTCGAGGTAGCGGGCGAAGACGTGCTCGGTGGTGAACTCCAGGAAACGGGCGGCGATGTGCTCGACCTGGCCCCTCAACTCCCGCAGATGGCCCGAGATCGCGGCCAGCGGGACACCGGCGGAGTGCAACTCGACGGCCACGGAGAGCTCTTGGGGGCTCGGCACGAGGAAGGAGTCCCCGTCGCCGGGAACCGGCTCCAGGACGCCCAGCTCCACGGCGTCGGCGACGGCCGCGTCGTCGGGGTCGCCGCCGAAGCGCTCGTCCAGTTCGGCGCGCGAGATCCGTACCGCCTCCTCGTCGGTCCACGGGCCGTCGACCTCGGCCACCAGCCCGAGCACCCCGCCCAGGCCGCGGCCCGCGTCCCAGGCCTCCAGGAGCTCCTTGATGGAGGCCAGGGTGTAGCCGCGGTCCAGGAGGTCGGCGATCTGGCGCAGACGGGCGAGATGCGCGTCCGAGTAGAGGTTGGCGCGGCCGCGGCGCTCGGGACGGGGGAGGAGGCCGCGGTCCTGGTAGGCGCGGATGGTGCGCACGGTGGCGCCGCTGCGGTGCGCCAAGTCCTCTATCCGGTACGGCGTCTGCATGCCGAGTGCCTCCGTCCGCCGGTGTTCGTGGGCAACTGCCCCCTCACAGCGGTGGTTCCATGCGGGCGATCGCCCGCAACGCGCGCGGGGTGAACCGGGACATGAAGTGGGCGCCCCGGGCCTCCGGGGTGACCGGTACGACCGCCTCGTTGCGCACGACCGCCCGCAGGATCGCCTCGGCGACCTTCTCCGGCGGGTAGTTGCGCAGGCCGTACAGCCGGGTCGCCTTCTTCTGGCGCCGCTTCTCCTCCTCGGCGTCCACGCCGGCGAAGCGTGCCGTCGAGGTGATGCCGGTGTTGACGAAGCCGGGGCAGATCGCGCTCACGCCGATCCCCTGCCCCGCCAGTTCCGCGCGCAGGCACTCGCTGAGCATCAGCACGGCCGCCTTGGAGGTGCTGTAGGCGGGCAGCGACTTGGACGGCTGGTACGCGGCCGCCGAAGCGGTGTTGACGATGTGGCCGCCCTGTCCGCGCTCGGCCATCTGCCTGCCGAAGAGCCGGCAGCCGTGGATCACGCCCCACAGGTTGACGTCGAGGACCTTCTTCCAGTCCTCCGGGCTGGTGTCGAAGAAGGAGCCGGACAGGCCGATCCCGGCGTTGTTCACCAGGACGTCCACCACTCCGTACTCGGTGGCGACCTTTTCGGCGAGCTTCTCCATGGCCTGTTCGTCGGAGACGTCGGCCGTCTCCGGCCAGGCTTCGGGGGCGCCGACCAGGCGGGACAGTTCGGCGGTGCGGGCGGCGGCCTCGGCGTCCCGGTCGACGGCCACCACGCGTGCGCCGGCCTCCGCGAAGGCGAACGCCGTGGCCCGCCCGATGCCGCTGCCCGCGCCGGTGACCAGGACGAGTTGGCCGCCGAAGCGCTCGGCGTATCTGCCGCTCGCCGCCACCTCGTTCTTTCCTCCTTCGGTGGCGGTCACGAACTCGGTGATCCAGGAGGCCAGTTGGTCGGGCCGGGTGCGGGGTATCCAGTGCTTGGCGGGGAGTGTGCGGCGGGTCAACCGCGGGACCCACCGCTCCAGTTCGTCGTAGAGCTTCTCCGACAGGAACGCGTCCCCCAGGGGCGTGATGAGCTGCACGGGCGCGTGCGCGTAGGCGTCCGGGCGGGGCCTGCGCAGTCTGGCCCGGACGTTGTCCCGGTACAGCCAGGCGCCGTGCGCCGCGTCGGTGGGGAGTGAGGGGGTCGGGTAGTCGCCGCCGGGTACCTTCTCGAAGCGCTCCAGGATGCGCGGCCAGCGCTTGCCGAGAGGGCCGCGCCAGGCGAGCTCGGGCAGTACGGGGGTGTGCAGCAGGTACACGTACCAGGACTTGGCGCCCTGGCCGAGGAGCTGGCCGGCACGGCGTGGGGTGGGCCGCCTCAGGCGCTTGTCGATCCAGTGCCCGAAGTGGTCGAGGGACGGGCCGGACATCGAGGTGAAGGACGCGATGCGCCCTTCGGTCCGCTTGACGGTGACGAACTCCCAGGACTGCACCGAGCCCCAGTCGTGGCCCACCACGTGCACCGGCCGGTCGGGGCTGACGGTGTCGATCACTGCCAGGAAGTCGTCCGTGAGCTTCTCCAGGGTGAAGCCGCCGCGCAGCGGCCGCGGTGCCGTCGACCGGCCGTGTCCCCGGACGTCGTAGAGGACGACGTGGAAGCGCTCGGCGAGCCGGGGGGCGACCTCGGACCACACTTCCTTGCTGTCGGGGTATCCGTGCACGAGTACCACCGTCGGCTGCCCGGAGTCCCCGAGCTCGGCCACGCAAAGCTCCACGCCGCCGGTCCGTACCCGGCGCTCCCGTACGCCCTTGAGCACCGTCTGGGAAAAGCCCGTCACTTGTCCTCCGCCCAGCGCCGCACGTGCGGCAGATCGTCGTCCAGCCAGAAGGCGCTCTGCTCGGGGTCCCTGGAGTCGGTGACGACCAGGATCTCCTCGAACTTCGCGCCCGTACCCCGGAAGCCGAGATGGGGTTCGACCGCCCACAGGCCCGGCTGGGGCGGGTGGTCGGAGAAGCGGTACGGCGACCACAGGGGGGACCAGCCGTCGCGGTGGCCGTGCAGCGCGTCGGAGGCGAGCCCCTTCAGGGACTGGGTGCCGAACCCGAACAGATGCGGTGACCAGCGGCGCTGCTTCACGCGGTCGACCTTGTGCGCGATCACACCGAAGGGATAGGCGCGGTGCCGGTTGGCATAGCCCTGGCGGACCATGAGGCGGTCCACGTCCTCGTAGATCGTCCGCAGTGGGCGCCGCTCGCGCACCTCGCGCAGGATCAGCTCGCGGTGCGCCTGAAGGTCGGCCATGAGCTTGTCCTGCACGGGGTTGATCCCGAGGGAGCCCGAGTAGCCGATGTCGGCCGTGAAGCCGTCGTACACGGGGGCCATGTCCAGGATGAACGGCATCCCGGGCTCGAGCCGCCGGTCGGTCGGGAAGAACTGGAGCGGGATGCGGAAGTTCACGAACGCCGTGCGGTCCCCGAACCAGGCGAAGGGCAGATGGAACCAGTCCCGGACGCCCCGCTCACGCAGCCAGGCGCGCTGCATGCGGGCCGTCTCGCGCTCGGTCACCCCCGGCCGGAGCTGTGCGGCGACCGCCTCCGCGCACTCGTAGGCGAGGCGTTGCACCTGCCTGAACCCCCGCAGCTGCGCGGAGAGTTCATTTGTCACTGCCGTCGTCATGCCACCGCCCACCCCGTCCACGCCGACTGCGGTACGTGCCCGTAACTTGACACTGGCGAATGTGACAGTTGTTAGAGGCTGCGTCAATAGGAGGGGTCGAGGCTGTGGATAACTCTGCGTAGCTCTCAGGTAGGGGAATCCCCTACGGACCCGTACGCCTGGAGGCTGATGCCAGGACAGCTCTGCGGTCTGACGACCGGCGTGGTCCGCGTCACTATCGTCGAAGCCGTGACTGTGATCGCGACCGAAAGCCTGAGCAAGCGGTTCCCCCGGGTGACCGCGCTTGACCGGCTCTCCGTCGACGTCGGGCCCGGTGTGACCGGACTCGTCGGAGCGAACGGAGCCGGCAAGTCCACACTGATCAAGATCCTCCTGGGTCTGTCCCCCGCCTCCGAGGGCCGCGCCGAAGTGCTCGGGCTCGACGTCGCGACCAAGGGTGGCGACATCCGTGAGCGGGTCGGCTACATGCCGGAGCACGACTGCCTGCCGCCGGACGTCTCGGCCACCGAGTTCGTCGTCCACATGGCGCGCATGTCCGGCCTGCCGCCCACGGCCGCGCGCGAGCGCACCGCGGACACGCTGCGCCATGTCGGTCTGTACGAGGAGCGCTACCGCCCCATCGGCGGCTACTCGACCGGTATGAAGCAGCGCGTCAAGCTGGCGCAGGCGCTGGTCCACGACCCGCAGCTGGTCTTCCTGGACGAGCCGACCAACGGCCTCGACCCGGTGGGCCGCGACGAGATGCTCGGGCTGATCCGCCGCATCCACACCGACTTCGGCATCTCGGTCCTGGTCACCTCGCACCTGCTGGGCGAGCTCGAACGCACCTGTGACCATGTGGTCGTCATCGACGGCGGCAAGCTGCTGCGCTCCAGCTCCACCACGGACTTCACACAGACCACGACCACCCTCGCGATCGAGGTCACCGACAGCGACGAGCACCCGGACGGCACGCGCGCGGTGCGCGAGACGCTGCACGCGCGCGGGGTGGACGTCGTCGACGGCAGCGACGGCCTGCCCGGTGCCGGGCACATCCTGCTGCTCACGGCGCAGGGCGAGGAGACGTACGACCTGGTGCGCGACGTCGTCGCGGATCTCGGCCTCGGCCTGGTGCGCATGGAGCAGCGCAGGCACCACATCTCGGAGGTCTTCAAGAGCGAGGAAGAGCAGCGGAAGGAGGCGGTCGGCCATGGCAGTTGAGCACCCTTCGGCGGCTGCGCCGGGTGAGCAGACCCGCATCCACAACATCGGCTACCGCAGCTACGACGGCCCCCGCCTCGGCCGCTCCTACGCCACCCGCTCCCTGTACTCGCAGTCCCTGCGCGGCGCCTACGGCCTCGGCCGTTCGATCAAGTCCAAGGTGCTGCCGATGCTGCTGTTCGCGGTGATGTGTGTGCCGGCGGCCATCATGGTGGCCGTCGCCGTCGCCACCAAGGCGCACGAGCTGCCGGTCCAGTACACGCGCTACGCGATCATCATGCAGTCCGTCATCTGCCTGTACGTCGCCTCGCAGGCACCCCAGTCCGTCTCGCGGGACCTGCGCTTCAAGACCGTGCCGCTGTACTTCTCGCGGCCCATCGAGACCGCCGACTACGTACGCGCGAAGTACGCGGCGCTGGCCTCGGCGATGTTCATCCTGACCACGGCCCCGCTGATCGTGCTCTATGTGGGCGCGCTGCTGGCCAAGCTGGACTTCGCCGACCAGACCAAGGGATTCGCCGAGGGACTCGTATCCGTGGCACTGCTCTCGCTGCTCTTCGCCGGCATCGGCCTGGTCATCGCGTCGGTCACCCCGCGCCGCGGCTTCGGCATCGCGGCCGTGATCGCCGTTCTGATCGTCTCCTACGGAGCCGTCTCGACGCTCCAGGCGATCGCCGACACCCAGGGCAGCACGAGCGCCATCCCCTGGATCGGTCTCTTCTCGCCGGTCACGCTCATCGACGGCGTGCAGTCCGCCTTCCTCGGCGCGACCCCGGCACTTCCGGGAGGCCATGGCCCCTCGACCGGTCAGGGCGTGGTGTACGTCCTGCTCACCCTGGGCCTGATCGCCGCGAGCTACGGCCTCCTGATCCGCCGCTACAAGAAGGTGGGACTGTGACCACGCTCCAGATCGACCACGTCTCCCGCTGGTTCGGCAACGTGGTCGCCGTCAACGACATCACCATGACGATCGGCCCCGGCGTCACCGGCCTGCTCGGCCCGAACGGCGCCGGAAAGTCCACCCTCATCAACATGATGGCCGGCTTCCTGGCCCCCTCCACCGGCACCGTCACCCTCGACGGCGAGCAGGTCTGGCGCAACGAGTCGATCTACAAACACATCGGTATCGTCCCCGAGCGCGAGGCGATGTACGACTTCCTCACCGGACGCGAATTCGTCGTCGCCAACGCCGAGTTGCACGGCCTGGGTGCCATGGCGGCCCAGAAGGCGCTGGCCACGGTCGAGATGGAGTACGCACAGGACCGGAAGATCTCCACGTACTCCAAGGGCATGCGCCAGCGCGTGAAGATGGCGAGCGCCCTGGTCCACGACCCCTCGCTCCTCCTCCTGGACGAGCCCTTCAACGGCATGGACCCGCGCCAGCGCATGCAGCTCATGGACCTGCTGCGACGCATGGGCAACGAGGGCCGCACGGTGCTGTTCTCGTCGCACATCCTCGAAGAGGTCGAGCAACTCGCCTGGCACATCGAGGTCGTCGTCGCCGGACGCCATGCGGCCAGCGGCGACTTCCGCAAGATCCGCCGCCTGATGACCGATCGCCCGCACCGCTACCTGGTGCGTTCCAGCGACGACCGCGCCCTTGCGGCCGCACTGATCGCCGACCCGTCGACATCGGGCATCGAGGTCGACCTCGTCGAGGGCGCGTTGCGCATCCAGGCCGTCGACTTCGGCCGCTTCACGGCCCTGTTGCCGAAGGTCGCCCGCGACCACGGCATCCGGCTGCTGACCGTCTCGCCGTCCGACGAGTCCCTCGAGTCCGTCTTCTCGTATCTGGTCGCGGCGTAGGAGGCCGAAAGATGTACGACCCCACAGTCGCCCGGCTCACCTACCGGGCCCTGCTCGGCCGTCGCCGGGCCCTCATCCTGGGCGCACTGCCCATGCTGCTGATCGCGATCTCCGTCGTCGTACGCGGCCTCGCCGGTGCCGACGACCAGACGGCCTCCGACCTGCTGGGCGGCCTTGCGCTCGCCACGATGGTGCCGCTCATCGGCGTCATCGCCGGCACGGGCGCGATCGGACCGGAGATCGACGACGGCTCGGTGGTGTACCTGCTGTCCAAGCCGCTGAAGCGGTCGACGATCATCTTCACCAAGCTGATCGTGGCGATCGCGGTGACGATGGTGTTCTCCGCGCTGCCCACCCTCATCGCGGGCTTCATCCTCAACGGCAACGGACAGCAGATCGCCGTCGCCTACACGGTCGCCGCGCTGGTCTCCTCCATCGCCTACGCGGCGCTGTTCCTGCTGCTGGGCACGGTCTCCCGGCACGCGGTGGTCTTCGGACTCGTGTACGCCCTCGTCTGGGAGGCCCTGTTCGGTTCGCTGGTGCCCGGTGCGCGCACGCTGAGCGTCCAGCAGTGGTCGCTGGCCGTCGCCCACAAGGTCGCCGGCGGCGACCTGGTCACCTCGGACGTCGGCCTGACGACGGCCACGGTCTTCCTGGTCGCGGTGACTGTCCTCGCCACCTGGTACGCCGGTCAGAAGCTGCGCACGCTGACCCTGGCCGGTGAGGAGTGACAAGTCCTGACCTTGACGGGGGCTTCACCTCTGTCCGGTCAGACTGGGCAAATGGGGATGTACGGCTGAGCAACCCGGGGATGTACGACTGAGAGGAACAGGGATGGCGGACGACTGGGACGAGTTGGTCCTGGACGAGGACTTCATACGGGGCGCCGAGACCTCCGAGCCGTCCGCCCGTGCCCGCATGCTCGCCGCACGCTGGCGCAACGAGCAGCCGGAGCCGCAGCCCTGGCGCTCCGACGAGCCGCCGGCCGGCTGGTTCTTCAGCAGGGCGCGCCGCCGCAAGTGGCGGCGGCGCTGATCCCCGTACGGCCGTCGTCCGGTCGTTTTATTCGGTGGCGTCCAACTCGTCCTACAGGCACAGTGGTTGTGTCCACACCGCCGGACGCCCGCACTTCGGGATGCTGCTCCGGCGCCACGTTCTGGGAGAGGAGCCGGGCGATGTCCATGCACGACAGTACGTCCAGCTCCCGACAGGGCAGCCCGCGGCGGGTTCCGGTGTAGTTACCCCACCGTCGAACCCGCTCCGCACGGGGAGCTGCCCGGGGCGGCCGCTTCGAGCACGCGGCGCGCTGCGCTTGCGTGGGCCGCCTCCCCACGTCGCCCCCGCTGCAAGGGGGCACCCTCCGCTGGGGTGGCCGGGTCGGTCGCGCAACTCGGCGCTCACGAGGCGCCGCTGCGCCCACCCGTGCCGCCCCAGCGGCACGACTGCCCGCAGCTACGGCAGCAACCGCTCCAGCACCACCGCGATCCCGTCCTCATCATGGGAGGACGTCACCTCGTCCGCCACCGCCTTCAGCTCCCCGTGAGCGTTGGCCATGGCCACTCCGTAGGACGCCCAGGCGAACATCGGGATGTCGTTGGGCATGTCGCCGAAGGCGATCGTCTCCGCCGCCTTGATGCCCAGGCGGCGGGCCGCCAGCGACAGGCCCGTGGCCTTGGACAGACCCAGCGGCAGCAGCTCCACGATGCCCTCGCCGGCCATCGCGACCGTGACGAAGCCGCCCGCTGCCTCGCGCGCGGCCTCCGCGAGCTCGTCGTCGGACAGCTCGGGGTGCTGTATGTAGATCTTGTTCAGCGGGGCCGACCAGAGGTCGGACGCATCCGTGAACGGCGTCACGGGAAGCTCACCGGTGAGCGCGTACCCCGGCCCCACCAGCACGTCGCCGTCCAGGCCGTCGCGGCTCGCCGCCAGGTGCAGCGGGCCGACCTCCGCCTCGATCTTGGCCAGGGCCACGCCCGCCAGCTGCCGGTCCAGCGTCACCGACGTCAGCAGACGGTGCTCGCCGGCGTCGTACACCTGCGCGCCCTGGCCGCAGACCGCGAGGCCCCGGTAGCCGAGGTCGTCGAGGATGTGCCGGGTCCAGGGGACCGCGCGGCCGGTGACGACGATGTGAGCGGCGCCCGCCTCGGTGGCCGAGGCGAGCGCGTCACGGGTGCGCCGCGAGATCGAATCGTCGGAGCGCAGGAGCGTTCCGTCGAGGTCGGTGGCGATGAGTCTGTACGGGAACCCCGGGCCTGCGGACGCGTCGCTCACTTGGCGACCGGCTCCAGGACCTCCCGGCCGCCCAGGAACGGGCGCAGCACCGGCGGAACATACACCGAGCCGTCGGCCTGCTGGTGGTTCTCCAGGATGGCCACGATCGTGCGCGGTACGGCGCACAGCGTGCCATTGAGCGTCGCGAGCGGCTTGACCTGCTTGCCGTCACGGACGCGGATCGACAGACGGCGGGACTGGAACTCGGTGCAGTCCGAGGTCGACGTCAGCTCGCGGTACTTGCCCTGCGTCGGGATCCACGCCTCACAGTCGAACTTGCGGGCCGCCGAGGAGCCCAGGTCGGCCGAGGCGACGTCGATGACGCGGAACGGCAGCTCCAGCGAGGTCAGCCACTGCTTCTCCCACTGCAGCAGACGCTGGTGCTCGGCCTCCGAGTCCTCCGGGGCGACGTACGAGAACATCTCCACCTTGTCGAACTGGTGGACGCGGAAGATGCCCCGGGTGTCCTTGCCGTGCGAGCCTGCCTCACGGCGGAAGCAGGGCGAGAAGCCCGCGTACCGCAGGGGCAGCCGGTCGGCGTCGATGATCTCGTCCATGTGGTACGCGGCGAGGGGGACCTCGGAGGTGCCGACCAGGTAGAGGTCGTCCTTGTCGAGGTGGTAGACGTCCTGGGCCGCCTGGCCGAGGAAGCCCGTGCCCGCCATCGACTGGGGACGGACCAGGGCGGGCGTCAGCATCGGAGTGAAGCCGGCCGCGGTGGCCTGGGCGATCGCCGCGTTGACGAGCGCGAGCTCGAGCAGGGCGCCCACACCCGTCAGGAAGTAGAAGCGCGAGCCGGAGACCTTCGCACCGCGCTCCACGTCGATCGCGCCGAGGAGCGTGCCGAGCTCCAGGTGGTCCTTGGGCTCGAAGCCCTCGGCGCCGAAGTCGCGGATCGTGCCGTGCGTCTCGAGGGTGACGAAGTCCTCCTCGCCGCCGACGGGCACGTCGGGGTGGACGAGGTTGCCGAGCTGGAGGAGCAGCTCCTGCGTCTCGGTGTCGGCTGCGTCGCGCTCGGCGTCGGCGGCCTTGACGTCGGCGGCGAGCTGGCTCGCCTTCTTCAGCAGCTCCGCCTTCTCGTCCGCGGAGGCCTTGGGGATGAGCTTGCCGAGCTGCTTCTGCTCGGCACGCAGCTCGTCGAAGCGGACGCCGGACGACCTGCGCCGCTCGTCGGCAGACAGGAGAGAGTCGACGAGCGCGACGTCCTCTCCACGGGCGCGCTGGGACGCGCGCACACGGTCGGGGTCCTCACGGAGCAGGCGAAGGTCAATCACGCGGTCAAGGCTACCGGTGCCGGGATACGGCCCACGACTCACCATTCCCAACAGTCGCCAATTGCGGCTTACGTTCAGTTATGAGCGAATTGCCCTCAGTGTCAACAAAAGGCGTCTCACTCCCTGATACGGGGCACGCGGTCGGCGCTCGGTTGACCCGATTCCCTTGCGGGGAGCGGGACTTGGCGTTTGGTTGTCCACAGCGATCCACACCCCCCGAAGAGTTATCCACAGGCTGTGCGAGGCGTCTGTGGATTTCGGAATTAATCACTCCGAAACCGGAGGGTCACGCCGAGGAATCGTGCCCCAGACCCTGATTTACCACCACTTTCGAGTGGAAAGCGGTCGCCCCAAAGGATTGCCTAAAGGAAACAGGTGGACGAACGGTGACATGCGATCCGATGGACGCGAGAGGAGCCCACAGGCGGATTTGTCGACAGACTCACGCTCCGATGTCGACTTGTCCCCAGGTCGAGAAGCCAGCCTGTGGATAACTTCTGTGGACAACGAAAATCTGCAGGTAGGACCGGCCCGACGGACCGGCTAGAAGCGGCCGTCCTGGCAGCGCGCCACCCAGTCCGACGCCGCGAGGAACTCCTCGTCCGACGTCCCCTGGCGCGGTGCGCGCACGTCCTCGACGCCGATGTCGGCGCGCGGGTACGAGCCGAGGAAGCGCACCTCCAGGCAGATCCGCTTGAGCCCCATCAGGGCCTCGGCGACCCGGCGGTCGGAGATGTGGCCCTCGGCGTCGATGCAGAAGCAGTAGTTGCCGATGCCGGCACCGGTGGGCCGGGACTGCAGCAGCATCAGGTTGATGCCCCGGGTGGCGAACTCGCCCAGCAGGTCGCGCAGGCCGCCGGGGTGGTCGTCGCGCTGCCACAGCACGACGGACGTCTTGTCCGCGCCGGTGGGTGCGGCGGGCCGGGCGGGCCGGCCGACCAGCACGAACCGGGTCTGCGCGTTCTCGGCGTCGTGGATGCCGGTCTCCAGGGCCTCCAGACCGTACCGGGCGGCCGCGAACTCGCCCGCGAAGGCGGCGTCGTACTGGCCCTCCTGGACGAGTCGGGCGGCGTCCGCGTTCGAGGCGGCGGACTCCCAGTGGGCGTCCGGGAGGTTGTTCTTGAGCCAGTTGCGCACCTGCGGCTGGGCGGCCGGGTGGGCGGAGACCGTCTTGATGTCGGAGAGCTTCGTGCCCGGCCTGACCAGCAGCGCGAAGGTGATGGACAGCAGCACCTCGCGGTAGATCATCAGCGGGGCGCCCGCGACCAGCTCGTCGAGGGTGGTCGTGATGCCGCCCTCGACGGAGTTCTCGATCGGCACGAAGGCGGCCTCGGCCTCGCCCGCGCGGACCGCGTCGAGCGCGGACTGGACGGACACGTACGGGATCAGTTCCCGGGTGGCCGCTTCGGGGAGGGTGCGCAGGGCGACTTCGGTGAAGGTGCCCTCGGGGCCGAGATACGCGTAGCTCGCTGGCATGACCTCACCCTAATGGGCCTTACGCAGACGCGGCTCATCCCTCCAGCAGCCGCTGCCCCACGTACTCGCCCTGTGCCGCCCCGCCCGGCACGGCGAACAGGCCGCTCGCCTCGTGGCGGATGTACTTCGACAGGGCGTCGCCGCGGTCCAGCTTGCGCTGGATGGTGACGAAGCCGCGCAGCGGGTCGGCCTGCCAGCAGACGAAGAGGAGGCCCGCGTCGGGGACGCCGTCCGCGTCGAACCCGTCGTGGTACGAGAACGGACGGCGCAGGATCGCCGCACCGCCGTTCTGGTCGGGGCGGGAGATGCGGGCGTGGGCGTTGACCGGGACGACGTAGTTGCCCTGCGCGTCCGTCTTCTCCAGGTCCATCTCGGTCGTCTCGGTGCCCCCGGACAGGGGGGCTCCGTCGGACTTGCGGCGCCCGATGACGTCCTCCTGGGCCCGGAGAGAGAGCTTCTCCCAGTCGTCGAGGAGCATACGGATGCGGCGTACGACGGCGTAGGAGCCGTTCGCCATCCAGGCGGGATCGTTGGACCCCGAGGACGGCACGAAGATCCGCTTGTCGAAGTCGGACTCACTCGGCTTGGGATTGCGGGTGCCGTCCAGCTGGCCCATGAGGTTGCGGGCCGTCATGGGGTGGGCGGTGGCGCCCGGAGTGCGGTTGAAGCCGTTCATCTGCCAGCGGATGCGGGCCGCGCTGCCCGCGTCCTTCTGGATCGCCCGCAGGGCGTGGAAGGCCACCAGGGCGTCGTCGGCGCCGATCTGCACCCACAGATCGCCGTCGCTGCGGGCCTTGTCCAGGTGGTCGGAGGAGAAGTCGGGCAGGGGGTCGAGGGAGACCGGGCGCTGCTTCTCCAGGCCGGTGCGGGAGAAGAAGCTGTGGCCGAAGCCGAAGGTGATCGTCAGGGACGACGGGCCCGCGTCCCGCGCGACATCCGTGTCGTCACTCGCTGCCGCCTCGCCCGCCATCAGCCGCTCGGCCGTCGCCGACCAGCGGCGCAGCAACGCGGCAGCCTCCTTGCGGCCCGCCCCTGCCGTCAGGTCGAAGGCGACGAGGTGGCCGCGTGCCTGGAGGCCCTCGGTGATGCCGGGCTGGTGTTTCACGTGAAACATCACCCGATTGGAGCCGATTGAGCTGAGCGGGGCGGCCTCGGAGGGTGCGGCGGCGTACCCCACGGCTCCGCCGGCCGCGCCGAGCACGAGCCCGGTGGCGCCGGCGGTGCCGAGCAGCTTCCGTCGCGAAATGCCGTCCCTGGAGCGCGCATTCTCGGAAACGCTCTCCTCCGGAGCCGCTTCGGGAGTTGCGTCGGGAGTGCGGGCCTCCCGGATGGACTTGTCAGCCATGGTGCGATTCAGCCGATCTGCGCGTTCTTGGAGACGGTCACCTGGTCGATGTCGGAGGTGCGCACGGTCACGGCGACCTTCCAGTCGCCGGCCATGGGGATCTGCACCCCGTTCGTCGCCCAGTGTCCGGTGGCGATGTGGTCGGGGCTGACGGGCAGCGGCCCGATCTTCTTGGTCTCCAGGGTGAAGGCGACCTTCACCTCGGGGATGTCGAAGGCGCGCCCGTTGGGCCGCTGGACGTAGACGTGCATGTCGTTGCCGCCTACGCGCGCGGGGTCGAGGTCCACGGACACGACGCCCTTGCCGTCCGTGCCGCCGGTGTCGAACGGCATGGTCAGGGTCAGCGCGCCGGACGACGAGTCCGCCGTGGACGAGGAGGACGAGGACGCCGAGGTGGCGGCCTTGGCCTGCTGTTCCGTGCGTCCGGGCTCGGTCTGGGTCAGCACGGTGGTGACGGCGAGCAGGACCACGGCGACGCCCGCCTCGGCGAGTACGGAGCGCCGTAGGCCGAACCGGTCGGGGTCGGCGTCGCGCTGCCGCTTCTGCCGTGCGGTGGCGATGGCGGCCTTCTGGCGGGCGAGTTGGGCGGCGCGCTCGGAGTCGGCGGGGGCTTCGGAGTCACCGGAGGTCCGGGCCTCGTCGGCAGCTTCGGACGCGTCGGGCTCCTCGGACTCCTCGGATCCGGTGGTGGACGCGGCGCCGCCGTCGGCCGTGGAGCCGCGGGCGGCTCTCGGTCCTTCACCGGCCGAGGAGTCGGCGGACGCCGTCGCCGTCCTGGCCGAGCCGGTACCCGCCCGGGCGGCGGCCGGCTCCTTCACCTCCAGGACGTCGTTCTGCGAGGTGTTCTGCTCCACCGCTTCCTCGTGCGGCTGCACGACGGCGGTGTCCGCCAGCCGTGCCGTCCACCGCCGGGAGATCCATGCGATCCCGACGAGCAGCGCCACGAGCCCGATCTTGACGAGCAGCAGCCGGCCATACGCCGTGTCGGTGAACGCCGACCAGGAGCCGAGCTGGCGCCAGGACTGGTAGATGCCGGTCGCGACGAGCGCGAGGACGCTGCCGAAGGCGACCCGGGAGAACCGGTGTACCGCCGCGGCCTCGATCGGGGTGTCCGACCGGTACAGCGCCACGAGGAGCGCGCACAGGCCGCCGAGCCATGCGGCCACGGCCAGCAGATGGACGACGTCGACGGGCATCGCGACGCCCGGCTGGAGCCCGGTGGAGGCGTGCTCCGCCATCGCCCAGCTCGCCGCGAGCCCGGCGGCCACCACGGTTCCGCCGATCGCGAGTCCGAACGTCAGGTCCCGCTTCTCCTCGGCGTCCCTTGAATCAGGCAGTCGGCGCGAAGCGTCGTCGTTCGGGGTGGTGGTGGGAGACGGGCGGGCATAGGCGCCGAAGAGCACCGCGATGAACAGGGCCGCCGCGGCGAGCAGCAGCAGCCGGGAGATCAGTGCCGCGCCCGACTTGGTCTGCAGCACCTGCCCGAGCAGGCTCAGGTCGAAGATGGCGCCGACCTTGCCGGAGCTGGTGTAGGAGCCGCGCAGGAGCAGCAGCAGGAGCGTGGCCGAGGTGAGCGCGAGCCACCCGCCGACCACGAACCGCTGCAGCGCCCGTACGCCGGAGCCGCGCCGCCAGCAGGCGAGCACGAAGGCTGCGCCGCCGACCAGGACGATGAAGCCGGCATACGACACATACCGGCCGAAGCCGTACAGCCGGCCGACGATCCCGCCGCCCACCGTCCGGTCGGTGACCGAGACGGTGGTGGTGGAGGGGGCGCCGATGGAGAAGGTGAAGGCGCCGGCGACGGGGTGGCTGTCCGCGGACACCACCTGCCAGGACACCGTGTAGGTGCCGTCCGGCAGCCCGCTGTGCAGCGGCACGGCGTACGACGTGCCGCTCACGTTGGACGGTCTGCCGGTGTCGACGCGCTTGCCCTTGGGGTCGAGGACGCGCAGCGAGTCGTCGGACGTGGCGACCTTCTCGGAGAAGGTGAGCGTGACCTGGCTGGGTGCCTTGTCGACCACCACCCCCTGGGCGGGGTCGCTGCCGGTCAGCGCGGCGTGCGCGGAGGCCGTCCCGGCACCGGCGAGGAGCATGCCGAGGACGGCCAGGAACAGCAGCGCCAGTGTCCGCACGCGACGGGGGGTGATGGTCCGGGTCACGGTGGTGCCTCCCTCAGTGGCCGGTCGCGGGGTTGTACGTGGCCGACTTGACCGGCATCTCAACCTTGATCGGGCCGGACTTGGCGAAGTGCAGTTCGAGGGTGACTTTCTCGCCCTGCTTCGGCTTGCGCTTCAGGTTCTCGAACATCAGGTGATTGCCGCCGCTCTTGAACACGAGTTGACCGTGTGCGGGGACATCCAGGGACTTGACCTCCTCCATGGACTGCCCGACCGTCTCGTGGACGGTCACGCTGCCCGCGGCGTCGCTGGTGACGGAGGTCAGTTCGTCCTTGGTGCCGCCCTTGTTGGCGATGGTGAGGAAGCCCGCGGCCATGTCGGAGACGGGCTGGGGCATGTAGGAGGAGCTGACGGACAGGTCGGCCTTCGTGTCGCCGGAGCCGCCGCAGCCCGCCAGAGCCAGCGCTCCCGCCAGTACCGCGGCGGGGGCGACGAGGTGCCTCACGGGTTCTCCCCCTTGATGATCTTGGGGAGGTCCTTGGTGTAGTCGCCGACCTGGGCGTCCTCGCCGTAGAGGACGTAGCCGCCGTCGGTCTTCGGCGAGAACGCGATGACCTGGGTGCCGTGCACCGAGACGGTCTTGCCGGTCTTCTTGTCCTTGTGGGTCGGCTCGATGGAGATGCCGAGGGTGCGGGCGCCGGCCTGGATGGTGGCGAAGTCGCCGGTCAGACCCACGAACTGGGGGTCGATGCCCTTGAGCCACTTGCCGAGTTCGGCCGGGGTGTCGCGCTGGGGGTCGGTGGTGACGAACACGACCCGCAGCTTGTCCTGTTCGGCCTTGGGCAGCTGCTTCTTGGCGACGGCGATGTTGCTCATCGTCAGCGGGCAGATGTCGGGGCAGTGGGTGTAGCCGAAGTAGATCAGCGTCGGACGGCCCGCGGTCTCCTTGCGGAAGCCGTACTTCTTGCCATGGGTGTCGGTGAGGACGAGGTCCGGCTTCTCGAACGGCTTGTCGAGAACGGTCGCGGCCTTCTGCGAGGTGTCCTCGGAGACCACGGCGACGGGCGAGTTGCTGTCGTCGCCGCTGCCGCAGGCGGAGAGGGTCAGGGTGGCGGCGGCGAGCAGCGCGGCCGCGGCGAACGTCTTCTTGCGCATAGAAAAATGTCCCAGATGTGAGAGCTCCGGGGTGGGCCCGGGGGGGGGCGGGACCCCCCGCCCCCCCACCCCCAACACCACCACAACCACCCCCAGCACCACCCGGCCGACGACCCCCACGCCCACCCCCACCCCCCCCC